>CALXTN010000011.1 GCA_944391405.1 uncultured Alphaproteobacteria bacterium
TTCAGGGGAAGCCAGTGGTAAAGGCTTATAGCCGCATATGAAGAACCCCGCGTTTTACGCGGGGGTATCTTTTTTTTTAATATTCTATAAGGAATAGTATAATTAAAGTTGAAATTACAATGGATGGGCCATAGGCATCCTGACGTTTTTTATTGATAAAGCAACTTATCGCAAAAATTAGACATGATAGTAGAATAATGTAGGGAATATTACTAAAACCAAGCCATGCGCCGACAGCGGATAGTAATTTAATATCCCCACCTCCAAAAGCGTCAGGATGCTTTTTTATAATGAAGAGAGATGCTATTACTGGAATTATGTATCCTCCTAAAGCTCCTATTGCACTGTTGGCTGTAGATGAAGCGACATCATAGCCTAAGCAGTCTCCGGCAAAGGTAGCGTACATAAAGCCAACAATTAAAAGAGGGACTGTTAAAATATCAGGTAACAAAAACATTCTTTTATCAATTTCCATTAGTAGAAATAAAACAATAATTAAAAATGTCATCCACGGAGTTTCTTGTGTTGGTAGAACTTGTGACGCAAGAAAAACAACAGCTGAAGTAATGATTCCCCAACCAAGGGAGCGCATAAAGTATTTGTGGCATAACAATTGATATTTATGATTATTTTTTCTTTTTATATATGAGACGCTTTTATTTATGTGAAATATTCTATATAATGCATAGGCAAGAGTTGCCGGCATAAATTTTGAAAAGCGACGGGCTAGATATGGAATTGTGAAACCAAAAGCAAAACCTATAATTATGTATGACATAGTTTATCTCCAGAATTGTATTTACTTTTAGTTTAGCGTAGATTGGTAAATTTTTATTGAATAGAATTTTTTATATTAGTCCTAATTTTTGTGCAGTTATCACTGCTTGAGTTCTATTGTTTACTTTTAAAGAACGCAAAAGTGCGTTTATATGCAATTTAACTGTAGCTTCTGATACACCCATATCATAGGCTATTTGTTTATTTGATTTGCCTTGGGCAATTAAATCTAAAACTTGTGATTGTCGGTTGGTTAAATTCTTTTTTAAAGGAGAATTTGATGTGTTTTTATTATACTCTGCACCACTATCTAGTACAGCAAGTGGAATATATACACCTCCTTCAAGAATTAATTTAAGTGCTCCGCTTAGTATATTACTATCTGATTTTTTGGGAATATATCCTTTTACACCATTGGATAGTATTTTTCGGATATTCTTGGTGTCTTCTGATGCCGATATTGCTACTATTTTTGTATTAGGAGATATTGTTTTTATTTTGTTTATTACTTCTATTGCATTTTGATCTGCTAGATCTATGTCTAATATAAGAATGTCTATGTCATATTCTTTTGATAGAATTCTTTGCATATCAATTAAATTAGCTGATTGAAGAATATCTATATCTTGGTTTATTTGTTTTAGTCTTAATGATAGTCCGTCTATAAATAGAGATTGTTCGTCCGTTATTAAAACTTTCATTTATATCTCCTCTGAATTTTAAGATATGGGCTAAATGTAGTTGCAATATAAGTACGGATTGACGGTTTTAAAGATATTATGTTAAGTTTTTTATTCTTTAGGTGGAAGTAATATTAATTCAACACCTGCTTCTTTGAGCATTTGTTCTGAATAGGTTATTCTATCTCTCCATGTATTTTGTGGTGAATTTTTATCTATAACCAAGGGATTGGTTACAACAAGTTTTATTCCAGATTGAATAATTGCACGGGTACAGTCTGTGCAAGGAAAGTGAGTCGCATATAAAACACAACCTTTTACTTTAGTTCCACATAAGCATGCATTGTATATGGCATTGCGTTCGGCGTGTTCAAAAAAATCATATTTTGTTGGGCGCTCAAATCTTTCAAATACGTCATCATCAACGCCACGCACAAAACCGTTATAGCCAGTTGCTCTGATTTCTTTATCTGGGCCGACTATTACTGCACCAGTTTTGGTGGATGTGTCTTTTGACCAGGTAGAAACTAATTTTGCTAATTCCATAAAACGATAGTGCCATTTCATTGTAAACATTGTTTTTCTCCATGCTTATTCTATTTTTACGCAGTTTAATCTTTTTTTGTTATTTTACAAGAATTTTGTTATGAGAAACGGGACGATAAGATTTATATGTAACTTGACTTTGTTGGGCTAAAAGCTATATTTGTTTACACTTTAAATTTTATCATAGGAGTAAGTAAATGAGTACTATTGTTGATATTTTTGCTAGAGAAATCTTAGATTCACGTGGTAATCCTACTGTTGAAGCTGATGTTGTATTGCAATCTGGTGCTTTTGGACGTGCAGCTGTTCCTTCTGGGGCTTCTACAGGCGTTCATGAAGCTGTTGAGTTGAGAGATGGTGATAAATCTCGTTATATGGGAAAAGGTGTTGAAAAGGCCGTTAACAATGTTAATGAGGAAATTAGTGATGCTTTAATAGGTTTTGATTCTGAAAGCCAAATTGATATTGACAGAACTATGATTGAATTGGATGGTACTGAAAATAAAGGAAGATTAGGAGCTAATGCTATTTTGGCGGTTTCTATGGCTGTAGCTAAAGCTCAAGCTGAAGAATTGGGAATGCCTCTTTATCGTTATTTGGGCGGTACCATGGCTCGTACACTACCTGTTCCTATGATGAATATTTTAAATGGTGGTAAGCACGCGGATAATCCTATTGATATTCAAGAATTTATGATTATGCCGGTTTCTGCTTCATCTATTAAAGAAGCTATTCGTATGGGGGCTGAAATTTTCCATACATTGAAAAAGAATCTTAAATCCGCTGGTCATAATACTAATGTGGGTGATGAAGGTGGTTTTGCTCCAAATTTACAGTCTGCAGAAGAAGCTTTAGGATTTATTGTTAAATCTATTAAAGATGCAGGTTTTGTGCCTGGGGAAGATGTTGTTTTAGCTATTGATGCAGCATCTTCTGAATTTTATGAAAATGGTAAATATGAAATGAAGGGCGAAGGTAAGTCTTATACAAATGCACAAATGGTTGAGTTTTATAAAGATTTATGTGAGAAATTCCCGATTTTCTCTATTGAAGATGGTATGGCCGAAGATGATTGGGTAGGTTGGAAAATGTTGACTGATGCTTTGGGGGATAAAATTCAATTGGTTGGTGATGATTTGTTTGTTACGAATCCAAAGCGCTTGGCAATGGGAATTGAAAAAGGTGTTGCTAATTCTATCTTGGTTAAAGTAAACCAAATTGGTACATTAACAGAAACAATGAAAGCTGTTGATTTGGCTCAACGCCATAAATATACGGCTGTTTTATCTCATCGTTCAGGTGAAACAGAAGATACTACAATCGCCGACATTGCTGTTGCTACAAACTGCGGACAGATTAAAACCGGTTCAATGTCTCGTACCGATAGAATGGCAAAATATAATCAACTTATTCGTATTGAAGAAGAATTGGGTGATGCTGCTGTTTATGCTGGTAAATCTATTTTGAAAAAATAATTTTTAGGAGCTAGTTCAATGAAAGGTCTTTTGTATTTCATTATTACTCTTGTTGTTATTGCAGGTATAGGTTCAGCCTTTTGGTGGTTGATTGATGGTTCTACTCCTCAAGAACAATTAGAATATTTAAAAGTTACATTTAGTGAAGTTGTTGATGGTAGTGCTGCTTCTAATACAGCAGATTCCGCTTCTAAACTTGGACGAGTTTTGAAAGATAATTTTGAAGATGCTCAACAAGTTTATGAACATGGCGCTGAAGCTAAATATGAATAGCTTTATTTAAGCTTTTGTGAAAGAGGGAATAATTAAATTTCCTCTTTTTTGTGTGTATAAAGATTGTGTAAAATTCTGTTTTTTTTCTATAAAATTGTTGAGATATTCATTGTTTGTGTTACTCTCTGCATAATAAGTTAATAATAGGCGTTTTTTATGAAAGATCCAAAATTCGTACATTTAAGAGTTCATACAGCATACTCTCTGGCTGAGGGAGCTATTATGCTGCCAACACTGATACATAAGTTGCATGATATGGGGGTTCCAGCTGTTGCGGTAACGGATAGTGCGAATATGTTTGGTGGAAAAGCTTTTTCTAAATATGCTTCAGAGGAAGGTATTAAGCCGATTTTAGGTTGCCAGTTTTTATTAAGAAATGCGGATTCTGATGATTTAATGAAATCTAAAGGAAAAGAATTGGACCCTGATAAAATTGTTTTGTTAGTTATGAACGCTACCGGTTATGGTAATATTATGAAGCTGATGAAACGTTTTTATTTGGATAATACTGAGAAAGGTTGGGCGCCGCAATTAACTTTAGAAAATTTGGAGAATTTTAATGAGGGCTTAATTGCTCTTACTGGAGGTGTTGAGGGGACGATCGGCCGTTTATTACTGGAAAATAGAAAAGATGATGCAGAAAATTTTGCAGTTAAATTAAAGGAAATCTTTGGCGATAGACTGTATATGGAAATTTCGCGAATCGGTTTGGATAAAGAAAAGCAAACTGAAGAAGATTTTATAAATTTAGCTTATAAATATAACATTCCTCTAGTTGCAACAAATGAAGTTTTCTTTTTAGATGAAGATATGTATGAGGCTCATGATGCTCTTGTGTGTATTTCAGCAGGAGAATATGTTGCTAATGAAAATAGACGTAAGTTTTCTATTAATAATCGCTTGCGTTCTGAAGCTGAAATGGTTGATCTTTTTTCTGATTTACCGGAAGCTGTTAATAATACGGTTAGAATTGCTAAACTCTGTAACTTCTTGTCTAAAAAAGTTAATCCTTTATTGCCGATTTTTGAGTGTCCTCAAGGTAAGACACAGGATGAGTTTATTACGGAAGAGGCATACAAAGGTTTGGATGAACGCCTGAAAAAAGCTGTTTATTTTGAAGGAATGACCGAAGAGCAAAAGGCTGATATTGATGAGCGTTATTATGCTCGTTTGGAATATGAGCTTAGCGTTATAAAAAAAATGGGTTTCCCTGGTTATTTCTTAATCGTGTCAGATTTTATTAAGTGGTCAAAAGGTCATGGTGTACCAGTGGGGCCTGGTCGTGGTTCCGGTGCGGGGTCTATTGTTGCTTGGTCTTTGAAGGTTACAGAACTTGATCCTTTGAAGTTAGATTTACTTTTTGAACGTTTCTTAAATCCTGAACGTGTTAACATGCCGGACTTTGACGTCGATTTTTGCCAAGAGAATCGTTACAAAACGATTGAATATGTGCAAAGAAAATATGGATTTGATCATGTGGCGCAAATTATTACTTATGGTAAGTTGCAATCAAAGGCTGTTATTAGGGATGTGGCACGTGTGTTGCAAATGCCATATTCTCAAGCTGATAAAATTTCTAAAATGATACCGGCTGGCGCACAAGGTAAGAATCCGACTTTACCTGAAGCTTTGGAACAGGTTCCTGAATTAGAAGAATTGAGACAAAATGATCCTCAAGTTAATAAGTTATTTGAAATAGCTATTAAATTGGAAGGCTTATATCGTAACTCCGGTATGCATGCGGCAGGTGTGGTTATTGGTGATAGGCCTCTGGAAGAATTGGTTCCTTTATATAAAGATCCTAGAGCTGATATGCCAGTGACAATGTATGATATGAAATATGTTGAAGAAACTGGATTAATTAAATTTGATTTTTTGGGGTTGAAAACTTTGACAGTTATTCAACGTGCTGTTGATTGGATTAAAAAGGCTCAGGGAATCGATTTGGATATGGAAGCTGTGCCGTTAGATGATGCTGAAACATACAAAATGTTGCAAGAAGGGCGTACAACTGCTGTTTTCCAATTTGAATCGGCGGGTATGAAAGATGTACATAAACAGATTAAACCTGATAGATTTGAGGACTTAATTGCTATTGTGTCGCTGTATCGTCCAGGACCTATGGACAATATTCCTACTTTTATTAAACGTAAGCATGGTGAAGAGGAAATTCAATATTTACATCCTAAACTTGAGCCAATATTGAAGGAAACCTATGGTATTATGGTTTATCAAGAGCAAGTTATGATGATTGCTCGAGAGTTGGGCGGATATACTATGGGTGGCGCAGATAAACTCAGAAAAGTTATGGGTAAAAAAATGCGTGATGAGATTCCGAAGCAGCGTATTATGTTTACAGAAGGGGCTATTAAAAACGGTATTGATGAAGAAGTTGCTAAAAGTATTTTTGACCAAATGGAAAAATTTGCATCTTATGGTTTTAATAAATCTCATGCTGCTGCATATTCGTTGGTTTCTTATCAAACGGCTTATTTAAAAGCTCATTTTCCGGTTGAGTTTATGTGTGCGGTTATGGATTTGGATATTACTAATACGGATAAATTGGCTGGCTTTAAAGCTGAATGTAAAGCTATGGGAATCGAAGTGTTAAAACCTGATGTTAATGAGTCTTTGGCTAAATTTAGTGTTCAAAACGGTAAATTACGCTATGCTCTGGGTGCTATTAAAGGTGTTGGCGAATCCAACATGAATGCTATTGTGGAAGCTAGAGAAAAAGGCGGTAAGTTTAAAGATATATCAGATTTTATTAATAGAGTTGATGCAAAACAGCTTAATCGTAAGCAATTGGAACAATTAATAAAGGCTGGAGCGTTTGATAGTATTGATAAAAAAAGAGGTAAATTATTTGCTAATATCGATACAATTTTAAAAAATATTTCCTCTGCAACAGAAATGAAAACGAGTGCACAATCTTCGTTATTTGGTGCTGAGGAGTATTCTTCAAAAGTTAAACTGTCTGATGCGCCTGATTGGCCGGATTTGGAAAAATTACGTCTTGAGGCTGGTGCAATTGGCTTTTATTTGTCTGCACATCCTTTGGATGTTTATGCGGATAGTATGAAAAAACTTGGTGTTAAAACGTGTCAGGAAGTTATGTCAAATATTCGGGTTGGAGATAGCATTAAAGCAAATATTGCCGGTTGTGTGGAAAATTTTCAAAAACGATTAAGTAAAAGCGGTAATAAATATGCTTTCTTGGGACTTTCTGATACAACTGGAAACTTTGAGGGGATGTTGTTTTCTGATGGTTTGGCTAAGTATGAGGAGGTTATTACTTCAGGATGTCCACTTTTAGTTAAAGTTACGATTAATAAACAATCTGAAGAAGAGAATCCTCGTATTATGATTAATAGTGTAAAAACACTTGATGAAGCTATTGCGGAACAAGCAAAAGGATTGATTATTGAGGTAGCTAACGTTGCGGCTGTTCCTGAAATTAAAAAAGTTTTATATTCAGACATAAGAGGTTTGAATAAAGTTTATATTGAACCAGAATTGGATGATTGGGATGTTCGTATTGAATTAGATGGTGGATTTGCTTTTTCGGATAGTATGATGTTAACTAAACTTAAGAGTATTCCAGGTGTTTCAGCTGTTAGAGAAATATAAAAGGAGGCTAAAATGAGTGAGAAAATTGTACCTAATGATGACGGTGAAATCATTATGCCATTTTGGAAAGGTTTTTTTTATCCTTTGCAAAAAATAGCTATGTCAGGTAAAAATTTCTTTTTATTAACAGCGTTTTTTTCCTTTTTTAGCGCTATTGTTTCTTTAATTTTAGGGCGTGCTTTATTTTGTGGTTTGGGGATTGAAGAATCTGATATTTTTTGTTCTTCTAGTCTTATTAATCTTATAATTTCTTGTTTGATTTTTTTGCTCTGTTCTGGGATTTTCATATGTTCGTGGTATAATGTTAGCGAAAATAATCGGAAAATTACGATGCATTTAGGAAAAAAAGAATTTAAAGTGGCTGCGTTTGTTTTTGGGTATTGTTGCTGCTGGGGTGGTTTGGCTTTTGTTTCTTATGTTTTAACGGTTAGAAACGCTGTTCCGAATTGGAAAGAAGAATTGTTATTCTTTTTTATAATGTCTTTGGCGGTTTTGTTTATTTTGTATTTGTTATTAAATGCGGTTATGCTTATTCGTTTTTTGCAAGGGAAAAAGTGGTTTTGTTTGCGTAAAGTTTTTTGGGTTATCTGGGATAATTTGTATAAGCCATTTGGGTGGTTTTTTATTTATGTTTTGTTTTTTACTTTATTTTTGAGGGATTTCTTAACCTTTTTTGTGAGAAATGAAGCATTTCCCGTTTGGTTGAGTGCTTTTGGGGGAGATTTTTCTTTTTATTTTTTGCTTTACAGCAGTATAGCCGTATTTGTTTCTAGTCTTTCATATCAAAATAAATACATCTATTATGATGAAGATTAGAAATGCATTTCTGTTTGTATTTCTTCATTAGGAATGAGAGAGACAATTTCGTTTAAGTGGGCCTCTGTCAGCAGTTTTACGGCTTCTGTCTTGGTTATGCCTCTGGATGTTAGGTAAAATAATTGTTCTTTATCTATTTCACCGCAGCTTGCACCATGTGAACATTTTACATCATCTGCAAATATTTCTAATTCCGGTTTGCAATTTAATTCTGCGTTATCACTAAGGTATATAGCTTTGTGCAGTTGGTGCCCTTCTGTTTTTATTGCTAAAGGTGCAATGTGTATTTTTCCTTGGAAAACGGCGGAAGAATCGCTCTCTAGTACAGCTTTAGCATATTGATTAGAATATGTTTCAGGTTGTAGATGGTTTATATTTGTGGTAATATCATTTAAACAATCTTTTTTTGCCTTATAAGCGGAATATATTTCAGCGGAAGCATTTGCTTGCTCTAATTGAACATTTGTTTCTTGGCGGCAAATTTTTGCCCCATTAGCAAGATAATATTGTTTGTATGATGCTTTATTTTGAATTTTTACGCAGTTCAAGGCTATGTGGTAGCTGTTTGCGCTTTCGTTTTGTTTTTTGTAGTGATAAAGTTGGCTATTGGGTTTCAAGTATATCTCATTAACGATATTGGTGAGATATTTGTTTTCTTTATCGGAATAAAATTGTTCAAATACTTCTAAATGAGCGTTTTTTTCTAAAACAATGAGATTGTGAATATTGATTTGATATCCATCGCTATCGCTTTGTTTATATTTTATATATATTGGTTGTGAGATATTTGTATCTTTTTCAGCATAAATACAAATACCTTGCTCTAAATAGGCACCATTTAGAGCAGCAAATGGATGTTCTTCTAAATTGAAACTGTTGAATAAATATTGCTTGTATTCCCCTTCATATAAAATTTCAGGGAGAGATGTGATATTTAGTCCTTTAGGCAGATTGTATTCTTCAATATGTAGTTTTCCGTTACAAAAAGAAATTTCAATGTGTGAAGAGTTGTTGTGATGGCAACAGTTACAATTACAGGAGCATTGATGATTTTCTGTGTTAATCTTCAAATTACTAGAAAGAATCGGTTTTATATTTGTGTATTTCCATGCTTCTGTTTTTAATGTCGGATAATTTGTCTTTTCTAAAGCTTGTTTAGCTTTTTGACGTAATCCGTAAACAGATGGTTTATCATTCAAAAATAATGTAATGTTGTCTAATAAAGGTACTTTTTCCATGGTAGTTTATTCCTCTTTGAGGAAATCGGTGTAACCACTTTGTTCTAGCTCAGTAGCTAGACTTTTATCGCCGCTTTTTATGATATGACCATCGGCAAATATATGAACAATATCTGGTTCAATGTGGTCTAATAGTCGTTGGTAGTGTGTGATAACAAGAAAAGCGTTTTCTTTTGTTCTTAGCGCATTAACACCATCTGAAACTGTTTTTAGTGCATCAATATCTAATCCCGAATCGATTTCATCCAATATGCAAAAATCAGGTTTTAATAAAGCCATTTGCAATGTTTCAAAACGTTTTTTTTCTCCACCAGAAAAGCCTACGTTTACGAATCTTTTTAGCATTTCCGGTGAAATGTTTAACTGAGAAGCTTTTTGTTTTAGATATTTCATAAATGCAATCGTATCAAGCTCTTTTTCGCCACGGTGTTTTAAGATAGAATTGAGGGATTGCTTCAAAAAATTTGAAACAACTACGCCAGGTATTTCGGTAGGGTATTGCATGGAAAGAAATAATCCATTTCTGGCTCTTTCTTCTGTTGACATGGATAATAAATCTTGACCTTTAAACTTAACACTTCCGGATGTTACAATGTAGCCATCTTTTCCGCTTAACACATATGATAAAGATGATTTACCGGCTCCATTAGGCCCCATTATGGCGTGTACTTCTCCGGCGTTGATGGTTAGATTTAAGCCTTTAATTATTTCTTTGTCTTCTACTTTTGCATGTAGATTTTTTATTTCTAATAAAGGTGTTGTCATTATTTTATCCTAAGTTATGCAACTTTTCCGTGGCAGTGTTTATATTTCTTGCCGCTTCCGCAAGGACAGGGGCTGTTTCTGGAAATATTTTTCCATTCAGGATGCTCGTTAATGTTTCGAATAGCTGTTTTGTTTTCAGGAGCTACATTTTGTTTGTTTTCAAGAGTTTCATGAATAGCTTCCATTTTCCTGTTTTGAGTTTTTTGTTCTTGTTCTTTTACATCTTGGGCACTGCCTTGTTGAATTGTTGTGCGGCAAACCAGAACTGTAATTCTTTCTTTTAGTATATCAAGCATATCTGAGAACATATTGAATGCTTCTCGTTTGTATTCGTTTAGAGGATCTTTTTGACCATATGCACGAAGTACAATAGTGTGACGCATTAAGTCTAACGTTGCGATGTGTTCTTTCCATAATTGGTCTAATGTTTGTAAAACAATACTTTTTTCAACTAGATGGATTATTGCAGGAGGTACTGTAGCATTTTTGTTTGCAATCAAATTATCTGTTTCTTTGATTACTCTTTCGGCCATATCTATACTATCAATTCCTTTTTCTTCAGCCCAAATTTCAACGGGTAAGTTAAGTCCGGTTATGTTGAAGATATCTTGTTTTAAGCGATTTATGTCCCAGTCTTCAGGCGAACTTCCTTCTGGAAGGCAGTTATTAACTATTCCAGTTAAGTAATCGTGACGCATATCTAAAATAGTTTCTGAAATATCATCTGTGGACATTATTTCTTTTCTTTGCTCATAAATGACTTTTCTTTGCTCATTCATTACATCATCATATTTTAATAAGCTTTTACGAATGTCAAAGTTGCGTTCCTCTACTTTTTGTTGAGCTTTTTCTAAGGCTTTGCTGATGAATGGGTGAACGAGGGCTTCTCCTTCTGGTAATCCTAAGCGACGGAGTACTTCTGACATTCTTTCTGAACCAAAAATACGCATTAAATCATCTTCAAGGGAAAGGAAAAATTTAGAAGTTCCTGGATCGCCTTGGCGTCCAGAACGTCCTCTTAGTTGGTTATCAATACGACGACTTTCATGACGTTCAGTTCCGAGAATATATAAACCTCCAGCTTTTAATACTTTTTCTTTGTTCTCTGCAATTTCTTGCTTTATTTCTTCTTTTAATTTTGTGATTTCTTCTTCGGTTTCATTTCCGGTCAAACGCTTCTTTAAAGCAACTTCGGGGTTGCCGCCGAGTTGAATATCTGTACCTCGACCAGCCATATTGGTTGCGATTGTTACAGCACCATATACACCAGCTTCAGCAACGATTGCAGCTTCTCTTTCATGATGCTTTGCGTTTAGAACTTCAAATTTTATATCGGTTTGATCTTTTAATAATTTTGCGATTGTTTCTGATTTTTCAACAGAAGTTGTTCCGACCAATACTGGTTGACCTTTGGCATGGCATTCTTTGATGGTATCAATGATTGCTTTATATTTTTCACGTTCTGTTCTGTAAATGCAGTCATGCTCATCTTTACGAATAACAGGACGGTTTGTTGGAATTTCTACGCATGCTAAATTATAAATATCGCCAAATTCAGCTTCTTCTGTCATGGCTGTACCGGTCATACCAGCTAACTTAGGATATAAACGGAAATAGTTTTGGAATGTGATAGATGCTAAAGTTTGATTTTCTGATTGAATTTCAACCCCTTCTTTGGCTTCAAGTGCTTGATGTAAACCATCGCTATAGCGACGACCTTCCATAATTCTTCCGGTAAATTCATCAATAATCATGACTTTGCCATCACGTACTAAGTAATCTACATCTTTTGTGAACATGACGTTGGCACGGAGGGCTTGGTTAACATGGTTTACAAGTTGTACGTTTTTAACGTCATATAATCCGCCTTCGGTAATTAAACCAGCCTGTTTAAGCAGTTGCTCAACATGTTCCATTCCGATTTCTGTAAGGGTTACATTTTTAGCTTTTTCGTCTTTTTCATAATCGGCAGCATTTATGTGTTTTATAATGTTATTTACTAAAACGTATTTCTCAGAAGAATCTTCTGCCGCGCCAGAAATGATTAAAGGTGTTCTGGCCTCATCAATTAAAATAGAGTCAACTTCATCGACAATGGCATAATTGAAGTCACGTTGTACTCTTTCTTCTAGAGAAAATTTCATATTATCTCGAAGATAGTCGAAACCTAATTCATTGTTTGTTGCATATGTAATATCAGCATTATATGCTTCTTTTCTTTGGTTGTCATCTTTTTCGTGTACAATATAATCAACAGTTAGACCCAAGAAGCGATATACTTGCCCCATCCACTCGGCATCGCGTTTTGCTAAATAGTCGTTTACGGTAACAACATGTACACCTTTTTGTTCAATAGCGTTTAAATATGCGGCTAAGGTGGCAACTAGAGTTTTGCCTTCACCGGTTTTCATTTCTGCAATCATTCCTTTGTGAAGAACGATACCGCCAATGAGCTGTACGTCATAGTGTCTTTGACCGAGAGTTCTCTTAGCTGCTTCTCTTACAGTTGCAAATGCTTCAGGTAGAATGTCGTCTAACGTTTCTCCTTCTTTTAATCTGTTACGGAATTCCAGAGTTTTATTTCTTAATTCTTCATCACTAAGTTTTACGAAGTCTGGTTCTATTGCATTGATTTGTTCTACGATTTTATATTGTTTTTTTACAAAACGATTGTTGGCTGTGCCGAATATTTTACGTGCGAGATCTGCTAACATTATCTTTACCTTATTATGTATGTGTCTTTCTGCTACATTTAGTGTTTATATATAATAAAGTCAATACTATCAACAGAAGTTATAAACGCTAATTAAAAAATACTTGGAATATTTTATAAATAAGTATATATGATTTATTGAGTATGAATAAACTTTTTATTTTTGGAGGTTTTTATGAAAAAGAGAATCTTAGGTTTTACAATCTCTGCTGTTGCTGTGATTGTTGTAGCCGTTGCTTCTTTTATATCTTTTAAGGTATATAATGCAAATGCAGGTGCTGATAAAGGTGTTGCGGCAAAAGTTAATGGTGAAGTTATTTATGTTAACGATTTGAAGCAAAGTTATGCTGATCACCCACAAATTCAAGACAAAGTTCCTTTTGAAGAATTTTATGCTAAAACTTTGGATGTTTTTGTTAATAGTAAGTTGGTTTATCAGGCTGCTAAGGCTGCAAAAATTGAAGAGACTCCTGAATATAAGAGACAGTTGGTTACAGCTCAGGAAGATTTAGCTCGCAAGTTGTATCTTGAAAAATTGGTTGATGAAAGAGTTAATGAAAAAGCTATTCAGGATTTGTATAATGACTATAAATCTAAGTTTGAAAGCCAGAAAGAAATTAAAGCAAAACATATCTTGGTTGATTCCGAGGATAAAGCTAAAGAAGTTATTGCTAAGTTGAAGAAGGGTGAAGATTTTGTAAAATTAGCTAATGAATATTCTAAAGATCAAGTTGAGTTAGGTTATTTTACAGAAGATATGATGGTTCCTGAATTCTCTAAGGCTGCATTTAGTATGGATAAAGGTGAGTTTTCTAAGACTCCAGTTAAAACTGAATTTGGTTACCACGTTATTTTAGTTGAAGATGTCAGAGCCTCTAAGCCTTTAGAACTTAAAGAAGTTGAACCTCAATTGAAAAATATTGTTACTCAACAAGTAATTGCTAAGATTTTTGAAGATTTGCGTAATAATGCAGATGTTGAACGTTATAGCTTAGATGGAAATAAGCTTCCTGAAAAGAAATAGTAGTTATTTGCAGTAAAAAAAGAAAGGGGCTTTTGTAAGCTCCTTTTTTGTGTTTTAATAAAAAAACTGCACTTTTGTGCAGCTTTTTATAATAGTCAGATTATCTTGATGCAATTGTGTCTAAAAGTTTTTTGTTGGCTTCTTCCAGACTGATATTGTTGCATACAGCGACTTCACTAGCTAAACGTTCTAATGCGTGTTCGTAAATTTGGCGTTCACTATATGATTGGTCTGCAAGATTTTCACTGCGGTGTAAGTCTCTGATAACTTCTGCCACAGCGATAGGATTGCCTGAGTTTATTTTATTTTCGTATTCTTGTGCTCTTCTTGACCACATAACTTTTTTTACTCTAGGCTTACCTTTTAAAGTTGCCAAGGCTTCTTTTATTGTTAAGTCGTCAGAAATTTTACGTAATCCGACCTGGTCTAATTTAGACATAGGTACACGCAATGTCATTTTGTCTTTATCAAAGTTAACAACAAGTAACTCCATTTCACTGCCTGCAATAGTTTGTTTTGCAATGTTGGTTACTTTGCCAACTCCTTGGGTCGGATAAACAACATATTCTCCTGAGTTAAATGTAACAACAGAATTTTTTTTCATATGGTATTTCCTCCTAGGTTATTAGTGTTATTATGAAAACGAGGAGACTATACCACATTTTTTGGAACAAATCTATACCTAAAATTAAAAAAATTTAAATTTTTTGCAAAAAAATTATTTGTGAGGGAAAAGATTTGTTTGACGAAGAGCTTCGCCAACCACCATTACTGCTGATACAGCAACATTTATAGAGCGCGCGTTGGCATTCATTGGTATTAGCAAACGTGCATCTGCTATTTGATGGACTGCTTCTGGGACTCCGGCGCTTTCTCTGCCCATTAAAATAATGTCGTGAGGTTGAAATTCAAATGTTGTATAAGGAACACTTGCATGTGTTGTTAAAAGAACTATTCTGCCATATTCGTCAGAGTGTTCTTCTCGATATTTTAAGAAATCTTGCCAAGAATTGTGACGACGATAATTGGCCATATTTAAATAATCCATTCCTGCGCGTTTCATTGCCTTTTCGTTAAATATAAAACCGCAAGGTTCTATAATATCTATTGGTAAATCCAGACAGGCACCCAAACGCAAAAGAGTGCCTGTGTTTTGTGGAATGTCTGGTTGAAATAGTGCTAGTCTCATTTTAGTTAGGCTTTACAATTTGTTCTTTTTTACTTCTGTATACGGCGGCAAAATCAACAGGTGTAAGCATGAGCGGCGGCAAGCCTGCATTTGCTAAGTTAGATGAAATGATTTGGCGTGCATATGGAAATAGTAATTTGGGTATTTCGATGAATAATACAGGTTCTAATTTTTCTTCAGGTAAATGAACTGTGCAAGCTGCGGCATATGCTAATTCAAATATAAATAAGCTTTCATCATTGATATCTGCATTTATTCTGATGTTTAAGGTTACTTCAAAATTATCTTCATTGAGTTTGTTTACATCTATGTTTAAATCAACGTTGATTTTAGGCTGATTGTTTAATTTTGAAAAGATAGACGGAGCGTGTGGAACCTCTAATGACATGTCACGAATATATTGCATATTCAAGCTTACTTCTGTCGTTTCTTGGGTGTTACTCATTTTTTAATCCTTTCTTTTGAAATTTTTTATATACCTTTAATATAGAAGTTTATTTTTATACGTCAAATATTATAGTTGATAATAAAGATATTTAACGCTATATTATAGCTGTATCTTTAATAGAGGTGTAAAAAAATGTCAGGATATTTAGATATAATATTTTTATTAGTGTTAGTTGTTATAATTTTCAGTAAGTTGAAGAGTGTTTTGGGGACGGGTGCTGAGGATGCTAAAGTTATTATGATTCCTAAAGAACAATTTGAAAAAGTTTATCATGAATTGAAAAAGAATACATTTAACGAATCTATAGATGCGGTTGATTTGGATAAATTATCTCCATTGGATAGAGATTTGGTTAAAATTCCTAATTTTAATAAAAATGTCTTTATTAAAGGTGCGCAAAAAGCCTTTGAAATGATTTTGTCCGCTTTTAGCAAAGGAGATGCTCGTGCTTTATCTAAATTGGTTAATGGCGAATTACTCAAAAAATTTGAGGAAGTTATTAAAGATCGTAAAGAGCAGGGGATTACATCGGAAACAGATTTGATTGGTTTTGTGGAAACAGAAGTGGAATCGGTTAAATTTGTGGAAAATGATAAAGTTAATCTGGTTGTTAAATTTGTTAGTGAGCAGGTTAATTTGTTAAAAGATGCCCAAGGTGAGGTTATTGAAGGTGATGAAAATTATGTTCAGACTATTTCAGATGTTTGGACATTTGAAAAATCTTTGAATCCGAAAGTTACTAATTGGTTGTTGTGTTCTACGAAAAAATGCTAAAAAAAAGACTTGTTTTTTGTGTAGTGGCTTTTTTGGCTTCTTGCTCTGGTAGCGAGAAAGAAGAAATTGTTTCGTCTGCTTTTAACTTGCAAAAAGTAGAGTTTTCTCAGTTAAAAAACTGGAATGAGGATGATGCTGTTGGTTTTGGTAAAGCTTTGCGTGATGTTTGTATTAAACTGCAGCGTCAAACTTCTCCATATTTGGGTAGTGAAAAAATTAATTACTCTTTGATTTCATATAAAAATCATTGTCGGAATATTTTAGATCTTCAAGACGATGCAGAAGTGAAATCTTATATTGGACAGCATTTTCAGCCATATGCAGTTGTTGTGGATGGAGATATTACAGGTAAGTTTACCTCATATTATGAGGCGACGCTACATGCTAGTTATACACGTGGAGGGAAGTATCAATATCCTATTTATGGGAAACCTAAAGATTTAGTTGAGATAAATTTAAGAGATTTTGATAGTTCTTTGCCTAATATGCGTTTGGTTGGGCGTGTTAAAGATGGGAAAATGGTTAAGTATTATACGCGCCAAGAAATAGATGAAGGGAAACTTGATGCGCCTGTGATATTATGGGGTGATGATCCTGTTGACATTTATATTATGCAAATTCAAGGGGCGGGTGTAGCGACATTGCCTGATGGTAAAGAGATACGCGTGGCGTATGCGGATAATAATGGGCATAAATTTAAGGGAATCGGTTCTATCTTATTAGAAAAAGGATTGATAAAATCGGGTAATGCTTCTATGCCGAAAATTCGCGAATGGCTTCGTGAAAATGGCGAAACGGCCAAGAAAAATATGTTGCTCAATGATAGATTTATTTTTCATAAAATTGTAAAAGCAGAAGGTCCTATTGGAGCAATGGGATTGCCTCTGGTTGCTGGAAGAAGTTTGGCCGTTGATAGATATTATATTCCTTTGGGCTCAATTATGTGGTTGGAGACAACAGGACCTGATGGTGAACCGTTAAATAAGCTAGTTATGGCCGAAGATGTTGGAAGTGCTATTAAAGGGGGTGTTCGCGGAGATTATTTCTGGGGACATGGAGAAGAGGCTTTAGAATCTGCGGGAAGAATGAATTCTGAAGGGCGTTATTTTATTTTGATACCGAAAGATGCTGAGGTCAAAATAAATGACTGATACGGATGAAACGTGGGAAGAAGTGGTTAAAGGGGTTAAACCTTTAAAAACTAATCGTTTTGTAGATAGTATTGAAGCTAAAGAAGTAGCTATTCGTCACGATAAGATTACAACGGTTACATTTGATACATTAAAGAAATATCATAGCGTCGAAAAAGATGATTTTTCGCAAATGGATGGATCTTTGGCTAAACGATTTAAACGAGAAGATTTTAGAATTGAAGCGATACTAGATCTGCATGGAATGACGGAAAAATCTGCATTTGATGAGGTGGTTGATTTTATTAAATCTGCTTATAATCAAGGTAAACGTTGTGTGTTGATTGTTACGGGAAAAGGTTATGACGATACTTTATTTAGCGAAAAAGGAGTGTTGCGTAAGTCTGTTCCGAATTGGCTTTTTCATTCGGAAATCAGTTCGTTGATTTTAGCATATAAGAATCCGTCTGAGTCCAAGGGGGGAGCCGGAGCTTTATATATTTTATTGCGCAAAAAAAGCTAGTTTTATGTTATTTCTTACAAAAGAAAACCCCACTTTAGCGGTGGGGTTTTTCCTTTGCAGATTGTCTGACTAGCCTACTTTTTTCTTTTCAGGAATAAAATTTTGGTCAAGCATAATATTTTCAACAGCTAACTCTGTTGAAGGTTGGTATGCAATACCTCTTTCTATAATGTTTCCAACATTTAATAAGTCAGAATCGTTAGATTTTAAGCAAGAAATTGTTTTTTCATATGCTTTGATTACCAGACTTAAAACAGGGTTTTTTTGAGATTTATTCTCAATAGTTTTTTGCTTACGAATTTCTGTAGAAACGGTTGAAATCGTATTGTATAGAAGAGCGTTTTCCGCGCTGATAGAATCTAAGCAACTTAATGATGTCCAAAGTTCTTTGTGAACAGAAATATCTGTTGTTTTTTTCCACGGACGTGCTTGATATACTTCTTCAGTAATGAATGGGCAGAACGGAGCTAACAATTTGATAAAGGTATCAAGTGATAGCTTTAAGGTTGCGATTGCTGAAGAATTATCTTCGGAGTAAGCACGTTTTTTTACAATTTCAACATAGTTATCGCAGAAATCCCAGAAACGTGTTTCTATTGCATCAAGAGCTAATGAGTAGTCGTAGTTTTCAAAGCTTTGTTTTGCAGATTTTACAGTATCTGCCAGCTTTTTAATCCAAGATTTATCTAAGCTATTGGTTATATCGTTTAGATAATCGGCTGAGGTTGAATTGCCTACAATCATAAATACGAACTTACTTGCGTTGTAAATCTTTACAACCAGCTTACGACCTTGTTGCATCATTTTTTCTTCAAAAGCTGTATCTGCTCCGAGTTTTGCTTTGGCTGCCCAATAACGAACAGCGTCAGCGGAGTGATTTTCAATTAGATGCATCGGCGTTACAACGTTTCCTTTTGATTTACTCATCTTTTTGCGATCCGGATCAAGAATAAAGCCGCTGATGAGTGTTTTATACCATGGAATCGTGTTTTCGTGCATTAAACTTTTTGCAATGGTGTAGAAAGCCCAAGTACGAATAATGTCATGCGCTTGCGGACGAATATCAAATGGCATAGACAAGTTTGATTTATCTTTTGCCATAGCCATAGCGATTTGCGGTGTTAAAGAAGATGTTGCCCATGTATCCATAACGTCCGGATCTCCGGCAAATCCGTTTGGTTGATTTCTTTGATTTTCCGTATAGCCGTTTGGAGTATCTGCCATTGGATCTATAGGAAGTTGGTCTTTTTCTGGCAAAATAACGCTATTATAATCAATATTTCCGTTAGCATCTACTTTGTACCAAACAGGGAATGGAACGCCGAAATAACGTTGACGGCTAATGCACCAATCTTGGTTTAATCCTTCGGTCCATGTTTCGTAACGATGTTGCATATATGCCGGTAACCATTCAATTTTGCGTCCGGCGGAGAGCATTTCTTGTTTCATATCCATCAAGTTGATAAACCATTGACGAGATGGCACAAATTCAAGTGGTAAATTACCTTTTTCATAGAATTTTACCGGGTGTATAATTTTTCTTGGTTCGCCAATTAAGTAACCTTGTTCTTTTAACATTTCTGCTACTTTCTTTTTAGCGATATGTGCCGGTAAGCCAATTAATTGATTAAAGTTCTGTTGAGCTTTTTCTTTATTAAGCGTAGTGAAAGAACCTTCGCCGTAGGTGATGTTCATGATTTTGCCATCAAGACCGATGATTTGCTTAATCGGGAGGCCGGACTTTTTCCACCAAGCAACGTCAGCAGCATCACCAAAGGTGCAGACCATCATAATACCGGTTCCTTTGTCCTTTTCAGCGTGTTCGGATGCAACAATCGGAACAGGAATATCAAACAACGGAACAATAGCGGTTTTGCCAAACAAGTGTTTATAGCGTTCATCATCCGGATGTGCAACGATAGCCAAGCAGGCGGCTAAAAATTCCGGACGAGTGGTCGCGATGGTAAATGTTTCGTCACTGTCTTTAACGCTAAAGCGGATATCGTGGAAATAACCCTCCATTTCTTTGTCTTCTACTTCGGCTTGTGAAACAGCGGATTTAAATGTAACATCCCACATAATCGGCGCTTCTACTGCTACGACTTTGCCTTTTTTGTATAAATCCAAGAAGGATGCTTGAGAGATTTTTATGGATGTCGGACTGATGGTGGAATAAGTTAAATTCCAATCATAAGAGTGTCCGATACGACGGAAAACGTTTTCAAAGATTTTTTCATCTTCTGCGGTTAAGGTTTCGCAAGCTTCAATAAAGTTTTTACGAGAAATTTCTTTGCGTTCGTCTTTGCTGTTTTCAATATGAACTGGTTTGAAATTCGGGTCATAAGCAACTTTAGGGTTGCAAGCGATGTTATAATAGTTTTGAACGCGGCGTTCTGTCGGTAAGCCATTATCGTCCCAGCCGATTGGGTAGAACACGGATTTTCCCTGCATGCGTTGATATCTGGCAATAATATCGGTTTGAGTATAGCTGAAAATGTGACCGATATGCAAAGAGCCGGAGACGGTTGGCGGAGGGGTGTCTATCACAAAACTGTTGTCACGGCTTTGTTTGGCATCATATTTATAAACCTCGTTTGCGCTCCAATATGCGTCGCAACGTTTTTCTATTTCTTCGGCATTAAATTGACTATCTAATCCTTGTTCTTCTTTATAAGACATTGTTTCGTTTACTCCAATAAAAATCAAACTGTTGCAGATTTTAGCAGAGCTTATTTAAAAGTAAAGGATTTAAATGGTTTTGAATGAGCGGTTTAAGCTGAAAAGGCGATTTTTTGAGATTTTAGAGAGAGGGGGAATTTGAGGTTTAAAGTCTATTTGTTTAAAAAAGCGGAGTCAAATTGACGGAATCTACAAAAAGATATTGAAAACAATAGAAAAAGATGCTATAGTTAGAATGTAAAAGTATATTTAGGTGTTTCAATTATTTTAGAGTTTTATTATGCAAGTGGTCTTTCGGGATTATTTACTGATAACTTCTCTGGAAGAATTTGAAATGCCTTTTTTATTTGGAACAATTTAAATTTTTTCATATATGAGACATTCATTTTTAAGAACAGCTGTATTGGCTGTTTTCGCATTGATGGCGATAGCTATTAGTGCTCAGAGAGTTGTTAACGGTATTAAGCTATCTAAAAAACAGGTAGCTGAATACCTAGTAAAGAACCCATCCGACACTGTCGTAATGGCTTTGTCGGAAGTAGCAAAAGACGGTGAAATGCGGTTCGTCGAGAGACGTATCGGTTTCATCAGTGAAAAAAAGCTTATTTCTCGTTGCGACACGCTGATTTATCTTGAGACTTCATCTGAAAAGGTGGCGTTTTCAGATAAAGAGGCCGTGCTTCGTGGTGACATGCAGGCTTATAATCCAGACCATCAGAGAGCTGATGGTTCTAATATCCATCATGTCAATGTAAGTTTGCTCGGTGGAGCTAATTACATTGATAATACCATTAATGCAGGGGCAACCTTGCGTTTGGGATATGAAACATGCCACTTCTTATTTGAAGTGGAAGGTTCATATTCCACCATGGCGTATACAAGTGCGTCTATGGTATCCGGCAAGTATGACACGTTCATTGCTGCTGGAAACCTTGGCTGGAAATTTCTGCAGAACAGAGATTATCGCTCATATCTGGCGATACTCGGTACTGCCGGATATGCCCTGCAAAAATCTGATTCTCGTGATGCGGAGTTCTTCTCTGAAAACTATGGGCTTATGCTCGGCGCATTCGCCCGTGGCGCTTGGGGCTTTTCTAAGAGATTCCAGCTTATTGGTGAGGCTGGATACCGCATTCTCCCACAAGTGTTCCACACTGAGGGAACACAATTATTCTCGAACGGAGGGCCGTTCGTGAATGTGGGTGTGAACATGTCTTTCTAGCGAGAAAGATCACTTTATGAAACAGCAGATTTTAGGGATTC
Organism: uncultured Alphaproteobacteria bacterium; assembly: GCA_944391405.1. Lineage (GTDB taxonomy): Bacteria > Pseudomonadota > Alphaproteobacteria > RF32 > CAG-239 > CAG-267. The sequence goes on from CALXTN010000011.1 coordinate 21,944, forward strand.
CCTAAAGTTTGCTGTTTCTTTTTGTTTTAAAAAGGATTTTTAAGCGTTTTAAATGGAAAAAGGCTATTTTTTGAGATTGTGGGGCAAGGGAGATTTTGAAGTTTAAAGTCTATTTGTTTAAAAAAGCGGAGTCAAATTGACGGAATCTACAAAAAGATATTGAAAACAATAGAAAAAGATGCTATAGTTAGAATGTAAAATTATTTATTAGGTGTTTCAATTATTCTGAGTTTTATTATGTGGTGGTCTTTCGGGATTATTTACTGATAACTTCTCTGGAAGAATTTGAAATGCCTTTTTTATGTTGAATTTTTTAATTTTTTAACATATGAGACATTCAATTTTGAAATCCATTATCTTTATGATGATGGTGTCATTTGCTGCGATAGCAGTGAATGCTCAGAGAGTAGTTAACGGTATCAATACACGTGACGCGAAAGCGTGTTTAGAATACCTAGTAAAGAATCCTAAGGACACTATCGCGTCAGTAGTGTCAAAAACTGTTGAAGGGAAAGACACAATCGTCGTGAGACGAGATATATATTTATCTGGAGAGAAGTTAATAGCTTCTCAGTATCAGATTACGTACACACCGAGCGTAAACACCATTATGGTGGTGAACAAGGAAAAGGCGGAAGCTCTTTATAAGGCAAGCGTGGAAACACGTTTTGCCGAGAAGGCATATGATGATGCCTCTCGAGACACATACTACGCTTATTCTGACAGTGTAGCCGGTGTTTCTGAGGGTGACATCAACGCCGGTAAGGTGGTTCTCCGTTCAGCCAATAAATACGGTTGGGGTGTAAACCTCTATGCCGGTTGGCAGATGGCTGAACACATAAATAGCCCAATCATTGGTGCTGGCTTGGAATATAGTCGCTCATGGTGGGCTGCTATGCTGAGCGGTGAGGCTGGTTATTCAAAGTACACATCAAACGCAGTTAATGCGGGCGATAAGTACTGGAGCTTCCGAAGCGAGGCTCTGGCCGCGCTTCAGCCATTCCGCTTCGACGCTTACAACCAGAATCGTCTTTTCCTCTTTGGAGGTTTGGGGTTTGAGTGGTATTCCACTGAATCTAAGCCCTTTACCGATGAGGTAGGAAACGAATACCAATTCAAGTCTTGGGGTAATTTCCTTTACCCGACGGCTGGAATTCGGTATGAACACCGCTTCTTTTCCACTGGAAACAGCTTGTTTGTTTCCGCACAGTGGAGACAGCTTTCTGGAGTAATCCAGAATGCTAGCACAGAGCGTTATAACGCTCTGATGTTGAGCGTCGGATTTAACTTTGGATTTTTCCGTAACACAACGGGGATGTCAAAGTCTGCAGTCAAGGCGTTGTACTGATGCGAACACTATTAAGCAGGGAAAGATGAGAGCGTATGCTCTCGCTTTCTCTGCTTTTTTTATGGTTAAAAAGGGGATTTTGGAGTGTTTGGATGCTGTTTATTTGTTTTTTTTTGTGGCCTACCTTGAAAGAATTGTAATGATGACTATATATGTTGAGTATCGTTTTAATTTTGGAGGAAGTTGTAAATGAATAGATTATTTATGGGGCTTCTGGCTGTGGCTGCATTGGCTCTTATTGTGTCAAAGGCTATTGCCGGTGCCAGCAATACAAATAATAATGCTGCAAATGCCGCTAATGCTGATAATGGTGGTGTGATGATAATAGAGACTTATTCGGCTTCTTCAGTTGCTACTCCGGGAAATGCTAATGGTAATAATGATATGCAACCTTTGCCAGGCGACCCTGGGGTTGAAGTAGCTCCTCTTGATTCTTCTGCTGCACAGCCAGTTTTGGTTGAGGAGGAAGATGTGATGATCCAACAAACTGAAGATGGTGAATAGTTTCCTTCTTTAAATACATCGTTTAAACACCTTTAAATACGCCGTTGTTGTAAACGACGTATTTTTGTATATAAGTTTATTTTTATAGGGGGAGATAAGGGCTTTTATTTGTAAGTGAAAATTTTGTTTCGCTTTTTTAAATACGTTGTTTTATGATATAAGAAAACACCTCGTACTTGAGTACGAGGTGTTCTTTTTGCGATTAAAGAATGAAATTATTCTTTGTTCTTCAAAGCTTCGCCTAAAGCGTCACCTAAAGTTGAACCAGAAGAATTTGAAGCAGAATATTCTTCAATTGCTTTCTTTTCTTCTTCAATCTCATAAGCTTTTACAGAAACGCCTAATTTTGCGTTTTTGCGGTCAACAGAGGTTAATTTTGCTTCCAAAACGTCACCTTCTTTGTAGCTTAATGGATCGTTGTTTTCTTTAGACAAGTCTGCTTTTTTAATTGTTGCAGCAATGCCTTGAACAGTTACTTGAACACCTTTTTCATCTGCACCGGTTACGATTGCTTTAACAATGTCACCTTTTTTCAAAGATTCTAATGTCATTGCAACGTTGTTTTCAGACATTTGTTTGATGCCCAAGCTGATGCGTTCTTTTTCTACGTCAACATCAATGATTTTTGCTTCAATTGTTTGACCTTTGGTGTAATCTTTAACAGCTTCTTCGCCGGATTTTTCCCAAGAAATGTCAGACAAGTGAATCATACCATCGATTTCGTCAGACAAACCAATGAATAAACCGAATTCGGTGATGTTTTTGATTTTGCCTTCAATGATTGAGCCTAATGGGTGTTCTTCAATGTATGCAGCCCATGGATTTGGTGTGCATTGTTTGATACCCAAACTGATACGACGTTTTTCTGGATCAACTTCAAGAACTTTAACTTCAACTTCTTGAGATGTTGAAACGATTTTACCCGGATGTACGTTCTTGCGTGTCCAGCTCATTTCTGATACGTGAACAAGACCTTCGATACCATCTTCGAGTTCAATGAATGCACCGTAATCTGTGATGTTGGTTACTTTTCCTTTGTAGATTTCGCCTACTTTGTACTTGTCTGCAACAGCTTGCCATGGGTCATTTTCTAATTGTTTCATACCAAGGCTGATACGTTGTGTATCTTCATTGAATTTGATAACTTGTACTTTTACTGTTTGACCTAAAGAAAGTACTTCTGCAGGATGATTGATTCTCTTCCAAGAAATGTCGGTAACGTGTAATAAACCGTCAACACCGCCCAAATCAATGAATGCACCGTAATCAGTTAAGTTCTTAACGATACCTTCTAATACAGAGCCTTCTTTGATGTTGTCAATCAATTCAGCACGGGCAGATGCTCTGGTTTCTTCTAATACTACACGACGAGAAACAACGATGTTACCGCGTACTTTGTCCATCTTCAAGATTTGGAACGGTTGAGAGATACCCATTAAAGGTGTGATGTCTTTAATCGGGCGAATGTCAATTTGTGAACCAGGCAAGAAAGCAATTGCACCGTTTAAATCAACAGTGAAGCCGCCTTTAACGCGTCCGAAGATTACACCATTTACTCTTTCGTTGTTGTTCATCATCTTTTCAAGGTCTTGCCATACTTCTTCACGGCGAGCCTTTTCACGTGATAATACGATGTTGCCGTCTTTGTCTTCGTATCTGTCTACTAATACTTCTACAACGTCGCCAACTTTTAATTCGTCATTTCTTCCGAATTCGCGAAGCGGAATGCGGCCTTCTGATTTCAAACCTACATCAACAGTAGCGAAATCATCAGTTAAACGAATAATTGTTCCTTTCATAACTGTGCCAACTATGCCTTTGTTGCCGAATTGTTCATTCAACAATTCTTCAAAATTTTCAGTCATTTCAGGAATTTGAATTTCTGCAGTATTTGCCATTATTTTTTATTTTCAAAAAAATGCCAGACCCTCATATGAGGCGGACTTGTGCATATTAAAAACACTTCTTTATGCTACACCACATAAAAGAATTGCCAGATTTTTAACTTTAAATATCTAAAAAGTCAAGAAAATTGTATCATAAAAAGCTGTGCGAGTGTTATTTTTTAGACTTTATAGGGGAGGCGTTTGTATATGAAATCGCTTATAGAATTGGGGAGAATACTTCCGAGCCATACAGCTAATCTCATTGGCCAAGGAAAAGCAATCAAACCTACGTTTTTTTGTATTCGCTTGGCAATGATTTCTGCAGCTTGGTCTGCTTCCATGAAAAAGGGCATGGGACAGGTGTTCTTATCGGTAATTCTAGAACGAACGAATCCGGGGCAAATGGTGTTTACTTGTATGTTGTGGGAGAGCAAATTTAAACGCAATGCTTCGCCATAAGTTTTTACACATGCTTTTGTGGCGCTATATGATGGGCAGGCAGGAAGTCCATGATAACCGGCAATGGACGCTGTGATGGCAATGATTTTGTCTTTATCGGTTCTTTTTTTATAATTTTCAATGGTGGGAGTGATTGTATTTATTACGCCCATGACGTTTGTATTGAAAGTATTGTAAATGTTTTCAGGGGTTTCCTCTAATGTGGCGACGCCTGCATTGGCAAAGACTAGATTTAGTGGTGTTAATTTTTCTGCGGTGTTTATCCAATTTTCAACTTCTTCTTTGTTGGTTATATTGATAATTTGGGCGTGAATTTTAGCTTTTCCGTTTTCTTGACAAGCTTTTTTGACGATATTTAGTCTTTGTTCGTTGCGGCCGCAGATATAGATATTTTCTGTTTCTGGTTGTTTGGAATAATATAAAGCTAAAGCTTCGCCAATTCCTGAAGAAGCTCCCGTGATCAAAATATTTTTAATAATCATAGTGTAATCCTTTAAATAAAACTTTATTTATGTGTTTTATTATATATATTAGTTTTTAAGAAATATAAAAGATTTGAAAAAAATATGAGGCTTTTTATGACTGATAGTAAATGTGAAATGAGAAGATTGGGTTCAATGTTTATTTTTGCGGCGCCAAGTGGCGGTGGAAAAAGCTCGATTATTAAGAGAGTGCTTGGGCATTTGGATAATATTCAGCTTTCTGTTTCTGTGACAACTCGTCAGCCTCGTGATGGTGAAGTAGAGGGAAAAGATTATTACTTTATTTCAGAAGAACAATTTAAAAAATTGATAAAAGATAAACAGTTATATGAGTATGTGGATTCTGATTTTGGTCCTAAATATGGAACACCTAAAGCTCCGGTTGAGGAATTGTTAAAGCAAGGGAAAGATGTGATACTTGATTTAGATTATCCCGGAGTGCAAAGCTTGAAAGCTATTGCAGGTGATAGAGTTAAAGCTATAGCCTTACTTCCGCCATCTATTCGTGTATTAAAAGAGAGATTGGTTAATCGAGGGACTGATGCTGACGATGTAATTGAACGTCGGATGAGTATGGCTGAAAAGAGAATTAGAGAATCGCAATTTTATGATTATGTGATTATGAATGATGATTTAGATAAAGCTGCGGATGAAGCTATCTCTATTATTAAATCAACTCGAGTTGAAAGAAAAAATATTTGCGAATTAGAAGAACTCATCAATCAAATTGTGGAAGATAAGTAAATGACTAAGATTTATAATTCAATTGTTGAAATGGTGGGACACACACCTTTATTGCGTTTGGGTAATCTTACGACGAAATTTAAGTTAAATGCAGAAATTTTAGCAAAATGTGAGATGTATAATCCTCTCTTTTCTGCAAAAGACAGAGTGGCTTTGTCTATGATTCAAAAACAAGAAAAGTTGGGCGTAACAGATGATACTGTTTTTGTTGAAGCAACTTCCGGAAATACGGGAATTGCATTGGCGGCGATATGTGCTGCAAAAGGATATAAATTGATTATTGTTATGCCTGAGAATATGTCTCAAGAACGTATATCTTTGATGCGTCATTTAGGGGCTGAAGTTATTCTGACACAAGCTGAAGATGGTATGAGTGGGGCAATTCATAAAGCTGAAATATTGAAAGAACGTAATCCAAATGTCGTTATTTTAAATCAATTCGAAAATGAGGCGAATCCAGATGCGCACAGAATGGGTACGGCTATGGAAATTTTGGAAGATACAGGTGGTGATTTTGATGCAATTATTGCTGGAGTAGGTACTGCCGGAACTCTTACAGGAATTGCGTCTGTTTTAAAAACATATAATCAGGACTTGTTTGTTGTTGCGGTTGAACCTGCAAATAGCGCAGTATTAAGCGGTGAAGCTTCTGGTTGTCATAAGATACAAGGTATTGGTGCTGGTTTTATTCCGAAATTATATGATAAAAATTTGGTTGACGAAGTTATAAAAATTAGTGATGATGATGCTATTGAAATGGCTAAAATTGTTGCGCAAACCGAGGGTTTGCCTATTGGTATTTCCGGCGGGGCGGCGATTGTTGCTGCTGTTGAATTAGCAAAAAGAGGAAATTTTTTAAATAAACGTTTGGTTGTTGTGTTGCCAGATAGTATTGAACGTTATTTATCAACAGGTTATTTTTAGGATTTTTAGACAATGATGAAACCGAATTCAATTTTAGGTTCTTACCTTATTAAGCAGACGATATTGAATTTTTTGTTTGTATTAGGGGTTATTTGTGCCATTATCATGATGTTTGATATGATTGAAATTTTGCGCAGAACTTCTGGGCGTCACGATGCTTCTATTGGTTTTTTGTTGCAATATGTGATTGCTAAGTTGCCGGAAACAGTGGATAAGGTTGTTCCTTTTATTGTAATGGTTTCAACAATGATTGCTTTTTGGCGATTGAGTAAAACTAACGAGTTTGTAATTATTCGGGCGACGGGGGTGTCTATCTGGGGAGTGCTGTCTCCTGTTTTACTTGCTGTTTTTGGTATAGGTGTTTTTTGGGTAGCAGTTCTTAATCCTATTTCTGCTAAATTGTTTGAATTAAAAGAAACTTTGTCTTATCGCTTGTCTACAGATAATCCGAATGCAATGCTTTTTTCTAATAAGGGGCTTTGGATACGTGAGGGGAAGAGCGATGGTACTGTGGCTATTCTTAATGCAGGTAATTTAAATTTACAAGATGGGGTGTTGTGGCTTAGGGATATAAGTATCATTGAAGTTGATGATAGAACTCAGGTTAAACGTCGTATAGAAGCTTTTGTGGCAACGCTTGAAGAAGGAATTTTAAATTTACGTGATGTTCGTATTTATAAAGCAGGTCAACAAGCTGAAATTTTAAATAGTCTTCAATATCCGACAGAAATGAATATTCAACGAATTAAGGATAATTTTGTTGATCCAGAAGCGATTTCTTTTTGGAATTTGCCTGACACAATTGAATTTTATGAAACATCTGGCTTTTCTGTGCAAAGGTATAAAATGAGATATTTAAGTTTAATAGCGTTGCCGTTTTTTTTGATGGCGATGGTTTTGGTTGCAGGAATTTTCTCGTTAAAAGCTAGTCAACGTCAGGGGGGTGTTTTGTTAATGATAGTGTCTGGTATTGCTACAGGATTTACGGTTTATTTTACTTCGCAAGTTATTTCGGCATTTGGTGTCAATGCTTATATTCCGGCGTGGTTTGCTGTTTGGGCTCCCGCTATTGTTGTTGCATCAATTAGTATTTCTGTTTATTTACATAAAGAAGAATAAGTCTTTATTGAAGTAGTGATATTATTTCTGGTGAAATTTTGCATGGACGCATGTTTTCTAGGTTTAGAAATACCAAAGTTATAGATAATTCGCATAAGATATTTTCTCCACGGTAAAGTTTTTGTTCCATTTTTAATGAAACACCTTTGATTTCGCTCACTTTGCAGGTGATGTTTAATGCGTCATCTAGTTTTGCAGGTGATTTATAACAGATGTTGCAATCGCGAACAACAAAACCTTTTCCTTCCTTTTTGAGCATTTCTTCTTGATTTATACCTAAATGGCGTAAAAATTCGGTACGAGCTCTTTCTGCATATTTTAGATAGTTTGCATAATAAACAATTCCACCGGCATCTGTGTCTTCATAATAAATTCGAATAGGAAATGAAAATGTTTTGTCTTCAAATAATTTTCCTTTTATTGTATCTGTGGTGTATGTCATTTTTTTAAATCCCTAAATCATCCATGAAACTAAATTGGTTATTGTTGTTCTTAAATTTGCTGATACCTAAATATTTGCAGCCTTGTTCAGATAAAACACGGCCTCTTGGTGTACGTTGTAAAAATCCCAGTTTTAGCAAATAAGGCTCAATAACTTCTTCGATTGTGTCGCGTTCTTCTGATAAAGCAGCCGCTAATGTATCGGCACCAACAGGGCCTCCTCCGTAGTTTTTAGCAATGCAATTTAGATATCTGCGGTCAAATTCGTCTAAACCATAAGCGTCAACATCTAGTAATCTAAGGGCTTTGTCAGCTATTTCAGAATCTATTTCTATATTGCCTGCAACAGCTCCAAAATCGCGAACTCTTTTTAGTAGACGGCCAGCGATACGGGGGGTTCCTCGTGAGCGTTTGGCTATTTCCATTGCTCCATCATTGGAGATAGGCATGTTTAGCAAATGAGCTCCTCTTAAGACGATTTTCTGTAACTCTTCATGGTTGTAAAAATCCATACGCAACGGAATACCAAAACGCTCTCTTAATGGTGTAGAAACTAAGCCTGAGCGAGTTGTGGCACCGACAAGTGTAAAGGGTTGCAAATCTATCTTTACGGAACGGGCTGATGGACCTTCGCCAATAATAATGTCTAGTTGAAAATCTTCCATTGCAGAGTATAATACTTCTTCAATGGCGGGATTGAGGCGATGTATTTCATCAATGAACAAAACGTCCCTAGCTTCTAAGTTGGTTAAGATGGCGGCTAAATCTCCAGATTTGGTTATCATTGGAGCTGAGGTTGCCTTAAAGCCGACACCAAGTTCTTTTGATATAATGTTAGATAGGGTGGTTTTACCTAATCCCGGAGGGCCGTAGAGTAAGACATGATCTAGGACTTCCCCACGACTTTTGGCGGATTGAATAAATACTTTAAGATTTTGACATACCTTTTCTTGTCCGACAAATTCATCTAATGTTGCGGGGCGTAAGTTTATGGCTGCTGGAGAATTGCTCTCATCTGTTGAAAGCTTTTGTGCGCTAACAATTCTTTCTTTTTCATCTGATAGCATGTTTATTTCTCCAGTTGATTAAATTCTTTTAATGCTAATCGTATTAATGTTCCTAAATCAGCTTTAGGGTTGTTTAAGCAAACTTCTGTTGCGACACGGTAAGCATCAATTTTTTGATAACCTAAGTTGGTTAGTGCTGAAGTAACATCTTCTGTATTGTTGTATGTTTGATTTTCGTTATCATCCATACTTGGGGTTTGGGTGTTTTTTTCTTTAGTTGGTTTTTCTTCGGACGTTTCTGAAGATAAAACGGTTTCTAAATCAGGATTTCCCATGTATTCGATGGGAATTGTAACAATTTTGTCTTTCAGTTCTGTTACTAGGCGGGCAGCTAATTTGGGACCTACACCTGATGCTCTGAGAAATGAACTTTTGTCTTGGGCGGCAACTGCTTTGGATAGTTGTGCAGGAGATAAAGCACTTAATATGCTTAAGCAAACTTTGCCTCCGACGCCTTGTATTTTTGTTAAAGTGTTAAACCATTCTTTTTCCCATGGATTTTGAAAGCCGAACAGCGTTATGCTATCTTCTTTTATTACAGTCTCAATTAATAGGGATGCAAATTCTCCTTGTTTTAATCTGGAGAGTGAACGAGAGGACATATTAATTAAGTAACCGACGCCGTTTACATCAATTATGCAGCAGTCTTCCCCTATATTATCTATAATTCCTTTTAGTTTTGCTATCATTTCATTTCCTTTGTTGGTGTACAGTGTAAAGTGCTTTTTACCTCCCTTCAAGTGTTTTTTTAGGTAACCCCCTTTTATTCGTTGTTTTGAGAGTTATATCCGAAAATGTATTGTAATTTAATCAAGGGATAGAAGGATGAAAGAAAGAAGGGTGTTTTTTTTAGCTTTATTGTGTTTGATGTGTTCTGAAAATGTTAGTGCTGAGAATATTTTTTCAGAGTATCAACTGTTTAAAAATAATCTTAATCAAAATTATGGTTTTGATTATGATGTTGATGTTTCTATATTAGGGCAACGTACTAGTCCAAATGGTAAAAATAATGCAGTTCAAGCATATATTTATCCAGAATTTTCTTGGACGACATTTAATAATAATTATGGAATTGGTACATTAAATTTTGCTTATACTATTATACGTTATGGAAATCATAATGCGAATGATTTGGCAAATAATTCTGGTTATGTTACTGGAATTAATGACTATACAAATAATGAAAATCAATTTAATGAGCTATATTATACATATCAGTTGCCTGGAAAATTTGACTGGTTAACTTTTGCTTTGGGTCAGTTTCCTCTTTATAATTTTGATGGAACAAATTACGATTCTAATCAGCAAATAAATTTTTTGAATGATTCTTTAGCTCAAAATGCTTCAGCATCTTATTCGTCTTCGGGTTTAGGTGGATATGTGCAGATAACACCAAATGAAGAGTGGAGTTTTTCGTTTGGTGGACAAGATGCTACAAATATTGATGCACCAAGTATTAGATTTAATCATTTAGATGAAAATCATTATACCACATTTGGTTATGTTTCTTATACTCCTACAATTAAAGGTTTGGGAGATGCGGAAATTTCTTTGTTGGTCTATAATCAGCCTGCTGTATCAGAACAACCTCAGACAACTAACGGATGGTCTCTTAATTTATCGCAGAATATTGGTGAAAAACTTAGTGTTTTTGCTCGTATTAATGAAGTTAGCGGAAGTATGGAGGAAATTAGACAATCTTGGGTTTTTGGGGGTGTTTATAATAATCCTCTAGATAGAAACGCTTTAGATCAAATAGGGCTTGCATATGCATATAACAAAATTGATGAAGCAGCTGTTGGAGAAACGCTATCACATGATGTTGAACAAGTTGTAGAGGCTTATTGGGCGTGGGGTATAGGTGATAGTCTGACGATTACTCCAGATGTTCAATTATACATAAATCCAGCTCTTAATCAGAAGTCTGATTATGGTGTGGTTACAAGTTTGCGAGCTACTTTATATTTCTAAATTGATGAAGTTATTGTTTTCACCTGCTATTGTCTACTTAATAGTAGGTGTTTTTGTGTGTGGTAAGAAACGTATTGGCTAAGTTGTTGGTATTTAAATACACTGTTTAAATACAGTAGTTCCTTTTTTCTTTGTGTATTAATGATAATTTATTGATGTTTCTTCTTTGAAAATGAAGTATGTAACGAGCTAATTGAAGTTTTATAAAATATGAGGACGTTGAATATGCGAAAATTTTGGTTGTTCGTTTTTATGGTTTTGATTTCATCTTGTCAGTCTAAACAAGTTATTGTACCAGCTGTTGTTCATAATGTTAGCACGACGCAAGAGGTTATTGTAGAAAAAGCGCGATTGCCTATTATTGGAGAGGTAGAGCCAATTTATTTTTTGCCGATGAAATCTCCTTTTGCTGCAAGAATTGATACAGGTGCAACAACATCTTCATTGGATTGTAATGATGTTGAATACTTTGAACGTGATGGCGAAAAATGGGTGTCTTTTAAGCTTAAAAATCGTAAAACGGGAGAAGAACATTTATTTGAAAAGAAAATAGAACGTTCTTTTAAAGTTAAACGTGCTGGACAAGATGAAAGTCGTAAAGCTGTAAAAATGGATGTTAAAATGGGTGAAGAAGTTTTTTCTGCAGTATTTTCTATAGCAGATAGATCTAGTTTTGATTATCAGGGTTTAATTGGACGCAATATTCTTACGGGAAGATTTTTGGTTGATACCTCTACATCTTATACATTGAACTAATTAGGATTAATAATTATGAAAGTAAATTTGACCAAATTTTTTACAATTAGAAAAGTATTAAGTTTCTTGTTGTTTTGCACTGTTGTGTATTCAGGTTATAGTATTTATTATAAGGTAAAATATTGGGGATTTTCTCTTTCTCCAAAAGCTGTTACAGATGTTTGGACTATTGATGCAAAAATTTCATTTAATGTAGTGGGAGATAATGTGCAAGTTTCTCTTGCTGTTCCTAATGATAGGGATGGTTTTAAAATTTTGAGTGAAGAAATTGTTGCAAAAGGATATAAAATAGCTCAAGACAAAGTTAATAGTCGCCTCATTTTAGAGGGAAAAAATAAAAAGGGAAAGCAGAATCTTTATTATCGTTTAAGCATTTATGATGATTCTCAAAATGTTGCATTGAATTCAGTATTGCCGGCTAAAGTTGATAGACCGATTTTATCTGAAGAAGAAATTATTCAAATGCGTAAAATTTGGGAATTATCTGATAGGCAAAAAGGTGATAAGGTTCAAAAAGCTATTTTGGCGATAAATCAAGAAGTTAATAATCCTACAATGAGCTTGTTTTTGCCACTTAATTATACAGCAAAAGAATTTGCAGAAAAAGTAATTCAAGTTTTAGCTTATAAACGCATTCCTGCTCGTATTGCCAGAACAATTAAATTAGAAGAGGGACGCAAAACGGAGAAACCTGATATTATGCTTGAAGCCTATTATGATGGTCATTGGGTTTTATATGATTTGAACACGGCAAAAATTGGGTTACCCAAAAATTGGGTTATTATTCAGAGAGGCGGAGTTTCTCTTTTAGATGTTAAGGGAGGCGAGGATTCAACGGTGGTATTTTCTGTTTTGAAATCTGTAGCATCTCCTTTGAAAATGGCGGAATATCGTGCCAAAGCTCATGATGAGCTTTGGAGTTATAATTATTCAATGTATACTCTGCCAATATTTGAACAAAATACTTTGAAGTGGTTGATGATTTTCCCTCTGGCTATTTTAGTCGTTGTTATTATGCGTAATGTTATTGGTGTCTCTACAATGGGAACTTTTACACCCATGTTGTTGGCAATGGCTTTGGTTAGAACTGGTTTTTGGCCGGGGTTGATTTGTTTTTCTGTTATGATTGCTCTTGGGTTAGTGATGAGAGCTTTAGTTGCAAAACTAAATTTATTGCTGGTTCCAAGAATTTCGTTTGTGGTAATTTTTGTGATTTTACTTATTCAGGTTTTGACAGTTGTAGGGTATAGGCTTAATTATACAATTGTTAGCTCGGCTATTTTCTTCCCAATTATTATTACGGCTTGGATTATTGAACGTGCTTCTATTACTTGGGAAGAGGAAGGTGCTGTCAATACATTAAAGGAAATTTTGTTTACTTTCATTACAGCGGTTGTAACTTACTTTGTTATTAGTAACGAATATGTTCGTCATATCATGTTTGCTTTTAATGAACTTAACTTGGTTATTTTATTCATCGTTATGCTGTTGGGAACTTATACAGGTTATCGCGTGACAGAATTGATGCGCTTTGCACCACTTATTCGTAAGGAAAAGTAAAATGTTTGAGTGGATTTTTAATGGAAAAAAATTACGCGAAAACGGTGTATTGGGGATGAATGATCGTAATTATTCTGTGATTGCGAAATATAATAAACGTTCTCTTTATACATTGGTTGATGATAAAGTTAAGACAAAAAGATTAGCTAACAGTATCAATATTAATACACCTAAAATGATTGGTATTATTGAATTTCAGTATCAAGTTAAAAATCTTTTGGATATTGTTAAAGGATATGATACCTTTGTTATTAAGCCAGCTCATGGTAGTGGTGGAAAAGGTGTTTTAGTCATAAAGAAATATGATGCAGAGCATTTTTATAGTGCTTCTGGTGATGTTTTGAGTTTTAAAGATGTTTATCAGCATGTTTCCAATACACTGAGTGGACTTTTCAGTTTAGGCGGAAAATATGATGTTGCGCTAATTGAAGAGGCTGTTAATTTTAGCGATGTGTTCAAAAATTTTAGCTATCATGGGGTGCCGGATGTTCGTGTTATTGTTTATAAAGGTTTTCCGGCGATGGTGATGATGCGCTTGGCTACTAAAGAATCCGGCGGACGGGCTAATTTGCATCAAGGGGCTGTTGGTGTTGGACTGGATGTTGCAACAGGGTTGCCACTTAACGCTGTTATGCATAATAAACCAGTGTTTGAGCATCCCGATACAAAGGCGAATTTGATGGATTTGCGTGTGCCTTTTTGGCGTGAACACTTGATTATAGGCTCTTTGGCGTATGATATGACAGGACTTGGCTATTTGGGAGCGGATATTGTGTTGGATGAAAATAGAGGTCCAATGATGTTGGAAGTTAATGCTCGTCCGGGATTGGCTATTCAAATTGCAAACGGCAAAGGTCTGAAAACACGCTTGCAAGAAATTGATGAAACGTATCCATTGGGACTTTCTGCTGAAGAAAGAGTAGACTTTGTCTTGAATCAGGGAAAATAAATTCCTAAATATTAGCCAGAAGATAAGTTTTGTTATAAAAGATGTAGGGAGCTAGAGATGTCTAATATTTTAGGTAAAAGTGATACAAAAAGTTTAGATAAGAGTAATACAAAAAATTTAACTGCCGATGATACTAAAAAAATTGGTATTAGCGAAACTAGAGGAAAGAAAATGAAGTATTCTTATAATGTTACAGATCCTGAAAATGCATTAGTTATGAAATTAAAAGATGGGGATGTTGTGATTGAAATGTATCCTGATGCAGCCCCAAATCATGTGGCTAGAATTAAAGAATTGGTACGTCAGGGTTTTTATAATGGTTTGAAATTTCATCGTGTTATTGAGGGATTTATGGCGCAAACAGGATGTCCTTTAGGAAATGGAACAGGTGGTAGCGGTATGAAATTGAAAGCTGAATTTAATACTATTCCACATACAAGAGGCATTGTTTCTATGGCGCGTGCTATGCATCCGGATTCAGCTGATAGTCAATTTTTTATTTGTTATGATGATTGCCCGCATTTGGATGGACAATATACAGTTTGGGGTAAAGTTGTTTCCGGTATGGAATTTGTAGATAAAATCAAAAAAGGCGGTGGCTATAACGGTATGGTTAGTCAGCCGGATGAGATTATCAGTATGCAGGTTATTGCAGATTTATAAAGCTTAAATAAGTAGCTTTTTTTGAAAGGCGTTCTGTTGAGCGCCTTTTGGGTTTGGATTATACTGCATGGTTTTTGTACGAATTGCGTAGATTGCAGTGGGTTATTGCAATCGCTAAAGCGTCAGAAGAGTCATTGTTTTTAGGTTGGCAACCGGGGAGAAGAATTTTTACCATTGTTTCAACTTGGTTTTTATCAGCTTTTCCGACTCCGGTCAGAGCTTTTTTGATTTTGTTGGGCTCATATTCAAATAATGGAATATTGTAAAGTGCCGGCATTAAAAAAACGATACCTCTCGCCATACTTAATTTTAAGGAAGTTTCAGGGTTTGTATTTAAAAATGTTATTTCTATCGATGCTTCATCGGGTTTGTATAATTCTATTACTTTTTGAAGCTCTGTATAAATTGTATGCAATCTTGTAGAAAGAGTTGATTTGGCTGAGGTCGGAATAAAACCGTCTGCCACATAGGACAGACGGTTTCCGTTTATATCAATTATTCCCCAACCGGTGGAGGATATGCTCGGGTCTAAACCCAAAATACGCATTATTCAGCCTCCAATTGAGCCATAATTTCTTCTGCAATTTCTGCATTGTGGTAAACGTGTTGAACATCTTCATCATCTTCTAAAGCGTCAACAAATTCTAAGAATTTCTTAGCTGTTTCCAAATCGGTAATTTCTGTCTTTACAGTTGGTTTCCAGTCTAAACGAGAAGCTGACGGCGTTCCAAACTTCTTTTCCAATGCGTCTGTTACAGCTGACAAATCATCCGGCAGAGTTTCAATAGCGTGGATTTCTTCATCGGATACAACTTCATTTGCTCCTGCTTCCAATGCTTCTTCAAACATTTTATCTGCATCTGCAACGCTTGCCGGATATTCAATATAACCGATGCGTTCAAAGTTGAAAGATACGGAACCTGTTTCACCCATAGCACCGCCTCTTTTGCCGAAAATAGAACGTACGTTACTTGCAGTACGGTTTTTATTATCGGTTAGTGCTTCTACGATAACGGCAACTTTGTTGGGAGAGAAGCCTTCATAACGCATGGTTGTAAAGTCTGCACCACCAGCGACTTGTGTTGCTTTTGCAATAGCACGTTCAATGTTATCTTTTGGCATACTTTCTGCTCTTGCTGCTTGGATGGCTAATCTTAAACGTGGGTTTTTATCTGGTTCTGGTAAGCCACTTTTAGCAGCAACGGTAATTTCTCTGGCAAGTTTTGCAAATACTCTTGCTTTTTTTGCATCTTGTGCACCTTTACGGTACATAATGTTCTTAAATTGGGAGTGTCCTGACATTTAGCATCTCCATAATATCTGTTAGTTAATGTTTATTGTTGTTGTTTCTATAAAATCATATAAGAAAAAGTGCAAGTATTTTATTATTCTGCTTCTTCTGCAAGTTTGGTATCTGTTAGTAGAAAAGCAGGTGCTTTTTTCCCGAAGATTTTATAGCGTTTGGATAAATCCAGAGCTTTTTTATCCAATAAGGGAGGTTTTAAGTCTTGTTTTGCTCCTGGAATCGGTGTCTTCTCGATTTGTGGAGTTGCTTGCTTTTTTTCTTTTTTGTTTAGCTCTTGTGGTAAAGTCGGTTCTACTGAAGCTACTTCTTCTTGCTTTTTATCAACTTTGATTTCCGCAGGAGTTTTTAATATTTTATTCAATGTATCTTGGGTTTCTTTAGAACGTCTTGTGGTAAATACAATGTTTTGTTTATTGACGGGTAGCAATGCCAATATTTTATCTAGGTTGTTTAATTGACGGTTTTTCTTTATTAAATTTATGTCGTCAACAACTAGGATATTTATGTTTGATAAATCTAAGTTGTTTTCATTTATATTTTCAAGCAACAAGTCCGGTGAAGCAATGATAACGTTTGCTTCTTGTTCAGCATTGTCGCTTTCGGTTTCGTTTATTTCGTGATATTTATTAAAAATTGAGAACTTGTCAGATATATTAACAGTTTCTTTGCTGTCTGCTGCGATAATTAAGATGTTTTGCCCTTCGTTTTTGGATATAATATCGATTAGTGGAAATATATAAGAGCAAGTTTTGCCACATGCGTTTGGTGCTATTGTAAAAATATCCTTTCCTGAAAGGATTGATGGAATAACATCTTTTTGAACTGTTGTAGGTTCTTTATAGCCTAAATCTTCAATGGCATGGATGGTTTTTTCACTTAAACCTAAATCACTAAAACTCATATTTCATTCCTATTTTGTATTTAATTTCTTGAATACTATAACTTTATGGCTTAGTGTCAAGACCTATGTAGGGGGGGCGTGTAAAAATTCAAAGGTTTAAAATTTTTGTATTTAAAAAAAATAGCTTTTTTAGTTTTTTTATGTTAGAACATGAGGAAATTTAATAAGGATTTGTTAGTAAAATGGAAGAAACTCTTTTTTCTAGTCGTATAAAAAGGCCTTTAGCAGATCGTTTGCGCCCGAAAAGATTGGAAGATGTTGTGGGGCAAGAGCAGGTTTTGGGGGAAGATTCTCCTTTGGGGAGAATGCTTTTTACGGGGCGTGTTTCTTCTTTTATTCTTTGGGGACCTCCTGGGTGTGGTAAGACTACTATTGCTAGGCTTATTGCGGAACATACGAATCTTTATTTTGAGCAAATCTCAGCTGTCTTTTCCGGTGTTACGGATTTGAAAAGGGTTTTTCAGTATGCACAAGAACGTCGTGTTACTCAAGGAAAAGGAACGCTTTTGTTTGTTGATGAAATTCATAGATTTAATAAATCTCAGCAGGATGGGTTTTTGCCTTATGTGGAAGATGGAACGATTATTTTGGTTGGGGCAACAACAGAGAATCCTTCTTTTGAACTCAATGCCGCTTTGTTATCCAGATGTCAGGTTTTTGTATTGAATCGTTTGACCCCGGATAACTTTGAAGAATTGTTGCAACGGGCTGAGAAAGAAGAGGGAATGAAACTTCCTCTTGATGAAGATGCTCGCGAATTTATGAAAAGTATTGCAGATGGAGATGGGCGTTATATACTTAATTTGGCGGAGAGTGTTTGGGCCTATGCAAAGCCAGGGGAGATTTTTGATAAGGATAAATTGATGAAAATTATACGTTCACGGGCTCCAGTTTATGATAAAGGACGAGACGGACATTATAATCTTATTTCTGCTGTGCATAAATCTTTGCGGGGTTCTGATGTTGATGCGGCTTTATATTGGGTTAGTCGTATGATTGTTTCCGGTGAGGATCCTAGATATATTTTAAGACGGCTTATTCGTTTTGCGGTGGAAGATGTTTCTTTGGCGGATCCTAATGCTGTTACGCAAGCCATTGCTTGTGCTGAAGTTTATGAGCGGTTGGGTTCTCCAGAAGGCGATTTGGCAGTTATGCAGTTAACAGCTTATTTGGCAACGGCTCCAAAATCTGCGGCTGTTTATAAGGCTATGCATAGTGCTTTTGATGCGGCAAGACAAACGGGATCTTTGATGCCGCCAAAACATATCTTGAATGCTCCGACCAAATTAATGAAAGAATTAGGGTATCATGAAGGGTATGTTTATGATCCAGATTTGGAAGATGGATTTTCCGGGCAGAATTATTTTCCTGAGGAAATGGGGCGGAGGCGGTTTTATAATCCTGTTGATCGAGGGTTTGAGCGGGAAATTAAAAAGAGAATAGAGTATTTTGATAAGTTAAGGTCGGAAAAGCAACGTGCTCAAAAACAAAAAAGTAAATTAAATTCTTAGGTTTGGAAATAAACTAAATAAAATTTGACTTTTGATTTGATAATGATACTCTAGTCAAAACGTTGAATTATTTTAAAATCTAATTTTTATGGGTAATTTGAAAGTATTTGCTGAAAGACTTGTTAGTCTTCGGTGTAAGGAAGCGCAACAATTGTCTGTGATTTTGAAAGAGGAATATGGTATTGAGCCGAAACAGGGGGCGAAATTAGAAGGTTTGAGTGTTTCTGAAAGTCCTATTTCTCGTCAAGTTCGCCGTAAAATGGAACGTGAAGCTAGGAAAAGACGAAAATGATTAGTTTCTAAAAGCGTATTATTTATAGTTTAAACGAAAAGCTCTTCAATCAGAAGGGCTTTTTGTTTTATTCACTTGTTTTTTTAGAGCTCTTCTGTTACACTTCCGAGAAGTTTATGAAAGGAAAATAAATGGCAGGTGTTGAAATTGTAAAAGTTAAAGATTGTGACGATGGAATGCGTCTTAATCGTTGGTTTTTGAAATATTATCCGGGATTAACTTTAGGGCGATTACAGAAATTGCTTAGAACAAAGCAAATAAAGGTTGATGGTGCGAAGGCTGAAGCTAATACTCGTCTTGAGACTGGTCAAAATATTAGAATCCCTCCGCTGGATAATGAAAAACAAGAGGTTCAACATCAGGAAGCTTCTTTCAAAGATGCGGAATTTATTGAAAAATTGGTAATTTATAAGGATGATAAAATTATTGTCTTGAATAAACCTTCCGGTTTGGCTGTACAAGGAGGAACAAATACAAACCGCCATGTGGATGGTATGCTGGAAGCATTAAAGTTTGATAATGAAGAAAAACCGAAATTGGTGCACCGTATTGATAAAGATACAAGTGGTGTTTTGGTTTTGGCCAGAACTCGGAAAATGGCTGATGTTTTAACAAAAGCGTTTAGGGAGCACACTTTGCATAAAACTTATTTGGCTCTTACGCGTGGCGTGCCAAATCAAGAATTCGGTGAAATCAAAGCACCGTTGGAAAAAATTGAGGGGCGAGTTCAAGTTGTTGATGGCGGAAAAAGTGCAATTACAGAGTATGAAGTAGTGGATAGAGTTGGTGATAAATATGCTTTGATTGCGGCAAGTCCACTAACAGGTAGAACACATCAAATTCGTGCACATTTAGAGTTTATTGGAGCGCCGATTTGGGGAGATGATAAATATTTTGGTACTGAACGGGATAAAAATAAATTGTTGGCGAATAAATTACATCTTCATGCCTATAAAATTGATTTATCTTCTGTGTATGGAAAAAAAATGGTTGTAAAGGCTAAGTTGCCTGATTATTTTAAAGAAAGTTTGAAGTTACTCGGATTAAATCTTGGGGAGTAAAGGGAAATGAAAAAACTTCTAAAATTTATTCTTATTTCAGTTGTTTCTGTTTGTGTTTTGCTTGTGGCTGCAGGATATATTCTTTTAACACAAATAGATTTTAATGCCTATAAAAATAGTATTATAAAGATTGTTTATGAAAAAACAGGTCGTCAATTAACAATGGATGACATTCAGTTGAAGCCATCCTTTAATCCGGTTGTAGAAGTGAAAAAGGTTACTTTTTCTAATGCGGAATGGGCTAAAAGTCCAGAAATGGTGTCTGCTCAATCTATAGAGTTAGGTTTTGCGTTGTTACCGTTGTTTCATAAAAAAATTGAAATTGATACTTTTACTGTTCATGATGCTGTAGTAAATTTGGAGATGAACTCCCTAGGCAAGGCTAACTGGGAATTTTCAGATAATCAATCTTCTGAAGTTAAAAAACAGGTTCAGTCAGATTGGAGCTTGATTAAAACAGCTTATGCTGATGATACTCTAACAACAAATGTTTCAGTTTCCGGAGAAGAATTTTTATTGTCTGAATTGGTTGTTAGAAATCTTCTTTTAGATAATGTTCAGATTAATTATACAGATACGGCACAAACAGTTCAAAATTATAAAATTAATAATCTTAAGCTAACGGAAGCTGACTTAAATAATATTAATTTTGATTTTAATATAAATGATGGCTTGTATACGGGAACTGGTGTTGCAGGCGGTTTTAGTAAATTGGAAGACACAAGAGGTTATCCTGTGCAGGGACAATTTGATGTTATGGGAATCCAAGCAACTACAGATGTGCTCTTATATGATTTGATGAGTGGTGATATTCGTTTTAAGGGAAATGTAAGTGCTAAGGGTTTTTTAGGAAAAAATAGCAGTTATAACGAATCTGTTGATGCTGATGTTGATGGGAATTTGAAAAAAATTAAAGCAAATATTCAAAGTTTGATGTTTGCTGGTAATCAGATTAAAGGAACTGTTTTGGTTGATTTAAATCAGGAAGTACCTACAATTAGGGTAAATCTCAATAGTAATAAAATTGATTTGGCTTCATTTACAAAGAAAACGAAGAAGGTGGCTGCTTTTAGTTTAGTGAGAGAGGCTAAGGCTACAACGCTTGTGCCAAATGAGGCTATTCCATATCAATATCTATCAGGTGTAGACGCTAAGGCTGATATATATATAGGTTTGCTGTCTAATGCTAATGTTGAATTGGCAAAAGATTTAACACTTCAGACTGAAGTTTTTAAGGGAATTCTCAATGTTAAATTGATAAAGGGTCTGATATTTAATGGGGAGGCAACTGCTGCGTTTAACGTAAACGCTTCTCAAAAATCTGTTTTATTTAAAATGGATGTTAAAAGATTGAATTTAAAACAGGCATTGATGGCTGCTGGTGATGTTTCAGCTGCGTTGGATTTTAGAAGCGGTAGTGAAACAGACATTGTTGTTAATTTGATAGGACAAGGAGAGACTTTTGCTGATGTAGTTGATACATTAAACGGACACTTTATTACAATTATGGAACAATCTCAGTTGCATATAGGTAATATTGGGTTGTTGAAAGGGAATATTATTTCTCAGTTGTTAGATACACTTCATATTACTAAGGGAAATGATGATTTGAATTTAAGATGTGCTGTTGTACGTGCGGATTTGAAAGATGGTAAGGCTCAAATTCCAAACGGAATTGCTGTTAATGCGGATAAATTTACGATTGTCGCAACTGGTGATGTTAATTTAAAGAAGGATGAACTTAATTTGAGTTTTAAACCTTTTGCCGGAAAATTAACAGATACTAATCTTGCAAAGGTTTTATCTTCATTAGTAAAATTGACGGGAACAATTCAAAAACCGAAAATTCGTGTGGATAGTGCAAATGCAATTAAAACAATTGTAGGGGTTACAACAACTGGTCCGGTTTATTTGGGGAGTCAAATGTTGTTGGAAAATGATGGTTCTCCTTGTTATACGGCATTGCAGGGTACTGGATTAGAAAGTAGATTTCCGAAGCCAGAGAATGTTGTTACACAAACAACAAATGATGTAGGGCAAATTTTTGATGATAGTGTTGGTGTTGTAAAGGATACAACGAAAGGAATTATTAATATTTTATCCGGTTCAGTTAAAAGTTTAAGAGGGACGAAATAATTTGGCGGAAATGCAAACAATTATTTGTTCTATTCATGAACGTAGAGATGAAATTGTACTTCGGTTGCTGGAGTTTTCGGCAACCGATACAATTTTGTATTTAAGAGAGTGTGTTTCTAATGAACAAGTATTAAATAGTTTGAAGTGCGCGATTAGTTGTGCGAATGATTTTTTGCAAACAAAGTTTGAGGAAGTTTCCGGTTTGGAGGTTTCAGTGGTTAATTTGGCGCAAAAAGTGCAACTAAGAACATTTCTTAATAAATTAGATGATGCATCTTTAGCAGTGGTATATCTTGTGGCAACGGAATTAAGGTCTGTTCTGTTGGGGTGTTTATTTTTGTGTCGTGTTTTTTCTGTAAAAGATATTTTTAATTTGGCATTTGCTGAAGAATTAGAGGAACAAAATAAATGGGGACGAGATGATTTTATTCTTCAGCGCCATGCAGAAATTTTGAAAAAACTAAAAACGCTGGAAAAGTTTTGTGATGAGAGAAGTTTATTTAAAAATTGAAGGCAGAGTACAGGGAATTGGTTATCGTCGATGGGCTGTTTCTAAGGCTTTGGAAATAGGTGGTATTTCAGGTTGGGTGAGAAATGAGGATGATGGTAGTGTTGAGATTTTGATGAGTGGTGATGATGATAAAATAAATCAAATGATTCAATGTTGTTATCAGGGACCTCTCTTGGCTAGAGTTGATAAAATTTCTTTTTTGCCTGGAATTAGAAATTATTTTTTACCGCAAATTGAAGAAAATGTTTTTAGACGTATTTAATTATAACTTTAAGTTAGGTGAGGGCTAATTGTTTTAAAGGTGGTTAGCGTATATTTTTTATCTGATTTTATTTTGAGGAGTATAAATATGCGTGTTGAAAAAAAAATAGAAAATGCTCAGGCATGTGTTTGTTTTTTATGTCCTTCCTATTCGCAATCTTGTAAAATGAAAAATGGTCAACAAATTCCGTTTGATATCTCTCATTTGAAGCATTCTGAATGTTTATTTTGTGCTTTTGAAAGGAGTAATTGTATTCATGAAAACAAAGGATGTTTATGCGAAGAATGTTCTGTTTATAAGAAGTATCATTTAAGTCATAAAAATTATTGCTTATTTGCTAAAAGTGTAGCTTTGTCGGAGGTTGATGATGATTAAATCCTTAACGACGAAAACTGATAATTTAGAAAAACGCTTTCTTCGTTTATATCAGACTATTCATAAACGTGAAAAATATTTAAGCAAAAATGCATTAATTGTTCAGTATAGTACATTATTACGATTTTTTATGAAATTTTTGCAGATAAAAGATAATTATCATTACAATGTGGAATTTGTTTTATTTTTAATTTATGAAAAACTAGGGGCTATTTATTATGAAGATGCTCAGATAGAGAGAAATAATAGTAAATATTTTTTGTCAGCTGAGTATTATAATCAGGCTTTAACATATGCTCGTAATGTTGATGATAAAAACAGGATTTTACTCGCTTTAAAAGATATTTATTATTATCTTAATGATGAGGATGCGTGTATACGTGTTGAAGAATCATTGGCAGAAAATCATGAACTTCAGGATAAGTATCAGGCATATTTGGTTTTAGCTCAAAATACTGATGCTCCTCATATAAAAGTAAAATTTCTTGAAAAAGCTCTTGATTTAGCTATACAGCAAGAAGAAAATTTTTATGAAAAATATAAAGATTTGCTCTTTATTTATAGCCAATTAATAATGGTTTATGAATTATTAGGCGAAAAAGATAATGCTTTTAAAATTAAAAGGTTACAAGAGAATATGTTGAAACGTTTGATTAGGAGGCTGTAATGGCGTTATATACAACTGATTTGCTTATTTTGGGGTCCGGTCCGGCAGGTTATACTGCGGGAATTTATGCTATTCGTGCAGGGCTTAAAACAATTATTGTTTCTGGTAATCAGGAAGGTGGACAATTGACGATGACTAATAGTATTGAAAATTTTCCTGGATTTGAGGAAATCAGTGGGTATGAATTAATGGATAAAATGAAGCAGCAAGCCCTTAAATTGGGAGTGGAGTTTGTTAACGATAATATTGTTGAGGTTGATTTTTCTAATCGTCCGTTTGTTTGTAGTTCGGAAAACGGACATTCTTTTAGAGCTCGTGCAGTGATTGTTGCGACTGGATCTTCTGCAAAGTGGTTAAATATTCCGTCTGAGAAGAAATTTTTGGGGTATGGTGTGTCTGCTTGTGCAACTTGTGACGGTTTTTTCTATCGAGGAAGAACGGTTGCTGTTATTGGTGGTGGTAATTCTGCTGCTGCTGAAGCTTTGTATTTAGCGTCATTAGCTGATAAAGTTATTTTGGTACACAGACGGCATCAGTTAAGAGCTGATAAAATTTTACAAGATAGAATTTTAAATAATAAAAAGATTGTTGTTGAATGGGATAGTATTGTTGAAGAGATAATAGGTGATGATAATCCTTTAAAAGTAACAGGGATTAAGCTTCGTAATGTTGAAAATGATAAAATGAAAACAATTTCTTTGGATGGTGTTTTTATAGCGGTTGGACATCAACCAAATACAGATATATTTAAAGGATATTTAGCTTTGGATAGTAAAGGGTATATTATTACACGAGCAAATAGTTCAGAAACTGAAGTCGCTGGTGTTTTTGCAGCAGGGGATGTAAGAGATCCTAAATATAAGCAAGCGGTTATTTCTGCAGGTAGTGGAGCTATGGCTGCGATGGACGCTATTGAATATTTGGATGAAGATTAATCTTTGTTTTTTTAGCTTAAAAGTGTAAAGGAATTTTTTTGTTTTAATAAGTCAAATTTGTATTTTCAAATTTGACTTATTAAATTTCTTAATAGTAAATTTTCAATTTATAAGGTATAAAAAGCCTGTATGTTAAAAAACTTTATTTCTTTGTATGGATGTTCCTTTATAATCATGCCAGTTGTACTGGATTTTGTAGTTTTCTACAATTATTTGGATGTTTTTTCGAATTTTTAAGACAATTTTTTCTATACATTAAATAAAAAGTTTAATAGGTCTCCGTCTTGAACGATATAGTCTTTACCTTCTGAACGCATTTTTCCGGCTTCTTTGCAACCTTGCTCTCCACCGAATTTGATATAGTCGTCATAGGATATTGTTTCCGCACGGATAAATCCTCTTTCAAAATCTGAGTGGATGATGCCTGCGCATTGAGGTGCTTTAGAACCTTTTAAAAAAGTCCATGCTCTTACTTCTTTGGGTCCGGCGGTGAAATACGTTTCAAGGCCGAGTAACTCATATCCGGCTTTGATAATTTTGGTTAATCCGGTTTCTTCTAGTCCTAACGCGGATAGAAATTCTTGTTTTTCTTCTTCGCTGTCTAGTTGGGATACTTCGGATTCAATTGCGGCAGAAATGATAACAGCTTTTGCGTGTTCTCTTTCTGCTTTTTCAAATACTTTTTTTGAGAACTCATTACCGGTTGCAGCACTGTCTTCATCAACGTTGCATACGTATAATACGGGTTTTGATGTTAAAAGCTGCATCATTTGATATTGCTTCCAAGCATCTTTATCTTCAGGAGAAGGAGCTGCTGTGCGAGCTGGTTTTCCTTCGCGTAATGCGTTGATAATTGGCTCCATTACTCTGGCTCTCACAGCGGCTTCTTTATCGCCTCCGGTTTGAGCTTTCTTCTTTGTTTGTTCAAAACGTTTTTCTAAGGATTCTAAATCAGCAATCATTAATTCTGTTTCAACAATTTCAGCATCGCGAATTGGGTCAACAGATCCTTCTACATGAGTGATGTTGCTATCTTCAAAACAGCGTAGAACATGGATGATTGCATCTGTTTCACGAATATTGGCTAAGAATTGATTGCCTAAGCCTTCACCTTTGGAAGCGCCTTTTACTAAACCTGCTATATCTACAAATTCTAATTGTGTGGGAACAATATTTTTGGGGTGTACAATATTGGCTAGCTCTTGCAAGCGTTTGTCCGGTACGGCGACTCGGCCAGTGTTTGGTTCAATTGTGCAAAACGGAAAATTTGCAGCTTGTGCTGCAATGGTTTGTGTTAATGCGTTGAATAGAGTGGATTTGCCTACGTTTGGAAGACCTACAATACCACAGTTAAATCCCATTTTATTGCTCCTATTATCATTATGTTTTCTTTTATGCGGTTATACTAAAGAAGTAATCTTTTTGCAATAAAAATATAGGGATATATAATGGGAAATGTTCGTTTTTATAAGAAAATTTTATTTACTGTTGTGCATTCCGATGAGATTGGAATAATGCGCAATGCCTTTGTTTAATAATTCGCCTATGCTGTTTGATATAAAATCCAGACGTTCTTGTAAAACATCCATTTCAGCTTTAGCGAAACGGGATAGTACAAAATTGACAGTGTCGGTGTGATGTTCTTGGGGGGATCCTACTCCGACGCGGATGCGGTTATATTCAGGACCTATTTGCGAATCTATGTTTTTTAGTCCGTTGTGTCCGCCTGCGGAGCCTCCGATTTTTGCTTTTAATTTGCCTAAAGCTAAGTCTTTGTCATCATGAATGACGATAATGTTTTTCGGGGCTATTTTGTAAAAATTAGCGACTTTTCCGACGGAATTTCCTGATAAGTTCATAAAAGTTTGTGGTTTTAATAGTAAAACTTTTTGGCCGTCGATGTTTCCTTCTGCTAATAATCCTTCAAATTTTGCCTTAAAAGGGGAAAAATTATAGCGGCTGTGTATTTCATCAGCCGCCATAAATCCAATGTTATGGCGGGTTTTTGCATATTCTTCACCAGGATTGCCTAAACCTACCACTAAAAACATCTTCTTGCCCTATAATTCTTAGTTACGCATAAAGTCAACGTGAATAGGCATATCTGATACTGGGTCAAATTGTACATCTTTGCAGATTACTTTTTCAGATTTGCCATTTAAAGAAATGGTAATTACTGATTTATAGAAATCACGAAGATCAAGAGCCTTTTCAAGTTCAACAGGATGTAAACTGATGTTTACAGCGTTTTTCTTTCCGCCATATATAACTGCAGGAATACGGCCTTCTCTACGACATGCACGAGCTGCCCCCTTACCTGCTTTTTCACGCAAATTTGCATTAAATGTAATTTCTGACATGTTTTTAATCCTTTTATAAAATTAAAATTGACCAACCGACCTCCAGGGGTGCCGTTTGGTGTGGAATCTTATATATCTTCTTGTTTTAAAAATCAAGATTTTTTTAGAAAAAAGAGGAGGTTCAGCCTCCTCTTTTTATCTTTACTGTTGTATAGGTGTGTCTTCTTGCGTTTTTAAGTACATTTGCTTATCTTTGAGAAATTTAAGAACGCTAAAGGGAATAGATATAGCATATAGAGCTGTAAGAACTCCTAAAGTTAGCCATGTTTGCGTGAATAAGAAATTAGCTAACAGAGCGACAATAATTAACAAAGGAACGACCATAGATGCTTTAATTTTGCTTTTCTTTAGCGAAATGGTTGGAATTCGGCTGGTTTCTAAATATGATACAAAGCACATCCATAATCCACAGAACAAATGGGTTCTTAAAATGTTTTCTGCTTCAATATTATCGAAACTTATGAGAATCGGCATCATAACCATGGCTGCAGCTGCTGGGGCAGGAACGCCTGTAAAATAATGTGACCAATATGGTGGAATGGTTTTGTCTTCCAGCATAGTATTGAAACGAGCTAAACGCATAGCCATTCCCATGGCGAATAATAAGCAAAAAAACCAACCGATTTTAGGTAGATCAAATAAGCACCATTGGAACATTAAAATGGCCGGAGCAACGCCGAAACTTACAAAATCGCTAAGAGAATCCAATTCTGCTCCAAATTTTGAAGAAGCTTTTAACATTCTTGCAAGTCTTCCGTCTAGTCCGTCAAATAATGCTGCAAGGAATATGAATAAAACCGCCTTGCTCCAATCTTCCTGTACGGAATAGCGAATTGATGTGATACCGGAGCAAAGGGCTAACATTGTTACAATGTTGGGAACTAATTTTCGAAAAGGTACTTCCGAAAATTTGTTTTTTGAAAATTTTATTTTTTTGTTTAAGGGTTTCATTAAATTACCTTTCTTCAAATATTTATGCCGAAACGTTGTTTCTGCCGCATAAATTAAAATTTACTCAAAATATGCGTTGCATATCAAAAACAGAAAAAATTTTAATAGGAAATAAAAAAAATACAAGTTTTATGTTGCATTTATATTTTTTTGTTTGTATAAGATATTTCCAGATGATTTGCGCTTGTGGCGGAACAGGTAGACGCTGCAGACTTAAAATCTGTTGGGAGCAATCCCGTGCCGGTTCGATTCCGGCCTAGCGCACCATCTTTTTTAGATTAAAACGCCTTTGTGGCGTTTTTTTGTTTTTGTAGATAAAATACTTT
>CALXTN010000012.1 GCA_944391405.1 uncultured Alphaproteobacteria bacterium
GTGGGTGAAGCGGTTCGTGATACATTTGATAAGAGGAAACTATGAGTGAACCAATTTTGAATGTTAAGAGCTTAAATGTTCGATTTATTGGTGAAAATGGAACTTTGTTTTCGGCTGTATATAATAGCTCTTTTTCGGTGGAAGAGGGCGAAATTTTGGCTATTGTTGGTGAGTCAGGATCTGGTAAGTCTGTTACAGCTTTGTCTATCTTAGGGCTGATAAATCCTCGTAAAGTTTTGTATAAAAGTACCAATTCTATTTTGTTTGAAAATCGTGAGTTGACAGCTTTGTCTGAACAAGAATGGCAAGATATTCGCGGTAATCGAATTAGTATGATTTTTCAGGAACCGATGAGCTCGCTTAATCCTCTTGTAAAAGTTGGACAACAGGTGGCGGAAATTATTAAAGTTCACAAACAAGTTTCAGATAAAAAGGCTTGGGCTAGGGCCCGATATCTACTGCGATTGGTCGGGATTGAAAACGCTGATGAACGCATGAATGCTTTTCCGTTTGAACTGTCTGGCGGACAACGACAACGCATTATGATTGCTATGGCGGTTGCTAATCATCCCAAAATACTTATCGCAGATGAGCCGACAACAGCTCTTGATGTTACTGTGCAAAAGCAAATTTTGGAACTTATTCTTAAGCTTAAACAAAAATTTGGTATGGCGGTTATTTTTATTTCTCATGACTTAAATCTGGTGCGTAAAATTGCCAATCGTGTTTTGGTGATGAAGCAGGGGGTTATTGTTGAACAAGGGAGTGTCGGAAATATTTTTAATGCGCCAATACATCCGTATACAAAAAGTTTGTTGGCGGCTTTTAAACATTCTTCTTTTAGACAAGATTTTGTTTCCAGAAAATTGATGGAAGCGCGTGATTTGTCTGTGGAGTTTCCAATTAAAAAGAATTTTTTCGGGAAAACTGTTAAAAGTATTAAAGCTTTGGATAGAGTGTCTTTGGCCCTTTATGAAGGGAAAACTTTGGCGGTTGTCGGTGAATCTGGTTCAGGGAAAACAACCTTGGGAATGTGCTTGGCTAATTTGATTAAATATGAGGGTATGATTTTAACTTCTAAATCCGTTCATATAAAAAATGAACTTGATTTTCGGAAAAATATTCAGGTTGTTTTTCAAGATCCTTATAACTCTCTTAATCCTCGTATGACTATTGGTGAAATTGTGTCGGAAGGGATTAAGGTGCATTTTCCAAAATTGAAGAAAAAAGAAATTTTAGAAAAGGTTAAAAAAGTTTTGGTTGATGTGGGGCTGAAAGATGATGATATCTTAGATAAATATCCGCACGAATTTTCTGGAGGACAACGACAACGTATTGCTATTGCCAGATCGTTAGTGATTGAACCGAAAATTATTATTTTAGATGAACCAACTTCTGCGCTTGATGTAACTGTTCAGGCAGAGATTTTGACTCTGCTTAGAAAAATTCAAGAAACTACAGGAATTGCGTATTTGTTTATTTCTCATGATATGCGTGCGGTTAAATCTATTGCGCATGATGTTTTGGTTATGAAATCCGGTAAAATTGTTGAGAGGGGGAGTGTGCGTGATGTATTTGAGAAACCTCAATCTCAGTATGTGCGTGATTTAATTGATGCTGTTTTTATAATTTAGTATATGAATCTATTATATTTATGTCTTTTATACTGTCGTCTTGCCAATGAGCTGCGATATTGCGAAGGTACTTTAAATCATTAGGCGTTATGGTGGAACTCATTTGCGCGATATATTTGATTTGTTTAGATATATCAATATTTTCTGTAAATAATTTTACGAGTTCTGTAGGTGAAATTTTTAATATTTGTGAAACTTCATTTGGATGATTTGAGGGAAGTTCTTGTTCTAAAAAATTTAATGCTTTTTTGCGAATTGTTGCATCTTTTAAAGCTGATATGAAGATATCTTTAGGCGTATTTGTGTTTATATTGGGGTAGTCATGTTTTAGTTTTTTATACATTAGTGGATAAGAGGTTTGTATGTCTTTGCTTATTGTAAAAAGTTTTGTGAGTTGTTCTGCTTGGCTTAAATTGGTATAAATTAGTTGTGATTTAATTTTAAATTCAGGGGGTAATAAAGTTGATTTTATGGATAAAATTATTTCAATAGTTGCCAGTAATTGCTCATCTATCGTGAAGCTGTTATTAATAATTATGCTATTGTTGTTGCGGTTATAGAGGGCTGCAATTGGTATTTGTTTTGAAGTTAAACCTCGTGTTTCTACAAAAATTATGTTCTTATGCTGAATATATGCAAATAGTTCATTAAATGATAATGATTGTTGAGCTATGTCTTGTAAATTAGATGTGTAGTGTATGTGGCGCAGAGGAAGATTTTGGTAGGTGTATGTTTTGGTTTTTATGCGCGCAGTACTGAAATGTTTATTTCCTGGGATAATCTTGGCATCTCCTATTTTTAAACCGTGTTTATCCTTTTTGTTGGTTATTCGTTGTATTTGACGATTTATATATTCTATGCTGTTGTCGTTTAGGTTTTGTGTTTGATTGATTGTATTATTAAGATGTGTGTAGATATCATCTGTTAACGTTAGTATCTGTTGAGGAATTTTGTTTAGGTCTAAATAAAAATATTCAAAGATCTTTAAATTATTTGTTTTTACTATATCTTCGGGGGGGATTGTATCTGTGATAGAATTTGTTTTATTCTGTTCTTTGTTTAGGATATTTAAGCATAATGTTCTTTTGTAATATTCTCCAAAGTCTTTATTCCAAGCTAGAGCAGCGGCATTTAATGCTTTTAATATGTCATTTGTGGTATTTAAGGTTAAACTATATGCGCGTTGCATATAAGGTGTTTTGCTTAATAATGTATGGTATATGTCTGGATATATTTCTTTTATGTCATGGCTAAAGGCGCATGTGCAGGCTAATGCATCACATTCTTTTAGACATTTTTGTAAAAGAATGTTGCTTACATTTGAGGTATTTTCAAAATTTTTATCTGAAGTTTGAAGAGCGTGTTTTGATTCATATATTATTCTGGCCATTAGCAAATTTGATTTGTAGGGGCTGTCTGATAGGTCTGGCAGTGTGATTGTGTTATTGATGTAGGTACTTTGCGTGTGCTGAATGTTATTTTGGGGTACAATAATATATTTGGTTTCTTTTATTAGGCTTTGGTGAATTATATAGCGACCTATTTCTGAATATTCACATATTGTGTTTAGTAATTGGATGAGATATTGTTTTTGCTCGGCTGTCCCAGTTATTTGATTATTTTGTATGGCTTTATTGACGACTTCATCGTGGTAGTCGGTTGTTAGAATTTGTTTATTATAATAGGTTATAAATTTCTCTCGTTTAAGAGCTAGTGTGGCTTGTGTTTGGTTAATGGTTTGACTTAAATGTTCATTTTCACTGCTTAAAAACTCTATTTCTTTATTAATACGTTCGTATTCTTTTTGTAGATTGTTTGTATCGTATTTTTCCATAATTTCTTTTTTTATTGTTTTTATGGAACGAGTTATATCAAAACGAGCTTCAAATTCTTTATATTCACTGTTTGTTTGGAGGAATTCATCGTAAAATTTTTGAATGTGTTGGCTGTATAAAATCCTTTTTATTTTTTCTTTAAGATTTTGTTTTTGTGGGTTCATTCCTGGGGCATAATTTGTGTGTGGATCAGAATGGTGTGTTTGTGGTGGTGTTATTACTTCTTTGTATTCTTCATGGCGATTTTCTAAAATAAATTTGTTTAGGAAGTTTTCGCCTTCTTTATAATAGCAACGAGGTAAATAGCTTAATAAATGTGTTCGAAAGGCACATACACGGTCTAGCCATGCAAATTCTTGTTTAATTTGAAATTGTTTATTGGAAATTGTGCCTTCTACAGATTTTAAGCGCTGTATGTCTTTTTCAAGTTTTTGAGTGTTTTCCGCTTGTTTTATGCGGAGTTGTGTGATTTTTTGAGGTTCTTCAATTTGTTTTAAAAATTCAGTTAAGGCCTGATTTTTATCAAAATGGTGTAAAGGTTTGAGATTTTTGCGAATATAGTCCAAATCTTCAAAGGTGATGGTATCAGATTTGGTGTATGGGGTATTGATGCTGTTGTTTTGCTCGTTAATCATGGTTTTGCAGTTAAGTATTTGCTTAGATTTCGTTTATTTTAAAATAAATTATTTAAAATTTTGTTATTAAAAATTGACTTGAATGGGATGTTGTATTTATAGTGATATTGTCGCTATGGGGGATGTGTAATGAGTGAATTTATAGAAAAAAATGCAGAAATTGCTCAGGATGTTGTAATCGGACCTTGTTCTATTGTTAAAGCCGGAGCTAAAATAGGAAAAGGTTCTGTTATTGGGGCTTTTTGTTTTATTGATTCAAATGTTTGTATCGGGGAAAATAATTATATCGGAAATTCTGTTCATCTTTTAGGAAAGGTACAGATAGGGAGAGGTAATCATATTCAAGATAATACAGTAATCGGATTACCCAGCAAACATATCGGATATCATTTTTATCAAGGACGTGTGATTATCGGAAATGGTAATTTTATAGGTAACGGATGTACGATTGATTGCGGAAATAATCACCTTTCTGATAAGCATCCTGAGTTGTTATCTTATTTGTCGGTCGATTTGAAATCTGGTGAAAATTTTGAAGATGCGACTATTGTCGGAGATAGGTGTTATATCTTAAATAATGTTACAATTCATCATAATTGTCGTGTTGGGTTGGGTAATTTAAAAGATTGTGACGGAGATTATGATACTGTTATTTGTACAGGATGTTGCTTAAATGGTTTTGTGCAGGTGCGTAAAGGTTCTGAATTAAGTAGTGGTACTTATCTTAGAGAATTTTCCTCTTTGGGCGAAGGGTGCTTTACGGCGATGTCTTCTCATATTGTTAAAGATTTATTGCCGTTTAGTTCTGTTTTGAAAAATAAAAATATTGGTTTGGCGGATAAGTTAATTCAAAAATTCCATTGTTCTGAAAATGATGTTTTGCAATTAAGGGAGATTTTCGGTTCTAAAAGAAGTGGGCGTTTGAAACTTTATTGATATATCTTAAATCGAATTTTTTGATTTTTTTGTAAAATATATTGCAAAATATTTTATCGCGTTTTATAAGATTGTTGTTGTGTCGGCGTAGCTCATCAGGATAGAGCAACAGTTTCCTAAACTGTGGGTAGTGGGTTCGAGTCCCGCCGCTGACACCATTTTTATATAAAAACAGCGCTGTTTATCAGCGCTGTTTGGGTTTATAGGGAATAAATTATTTGCGTTCCGTCTGTATAAGGTCAAACATTGCTTTGAAACGATTGTCTTTATCCATATCGTCTACGTCAATTGTTAATTTTATTCTCCAGTTTGGATATTCTGCTATTGTCCCGGGGACATTTTCCATGGCTATTTGTCCATAAATGTCTTCAATACGTTGTAAGAAAATAGCACTATTGGAACGAGCTACATATTTATTGACGGCATATTCTAATTTCTCTGGAACACTCTTGCCATCTAATTTTGCTTCTGCATCTTGTTTGCATGCTTCTGATGGGAATGTTTGTTGCTCGTTAAAGGCCTTAATTAACAATGCACGTTCTTTGGCGCGGATGTCCAAGTTATTTTGATATTGCTCCTCATTAACATATAGATGACATGCTTTGAAAGTGTTAATATCTTCATCAAGCCAATATCCGTAAGCTGTTGCTTGGTCGTGGGTGCTGGCTTGGGCTAATGATAAATATTGATATTTTTCTGGAGCTAAAAATGTGCCATCTTTATCTTTTTGGCGGAAAAATACCTTGTTAGAGATGAGGCCGTGTTCATACATATATTCTCTAAAGCCGGCTGGCACTGTACCCAAATCTTCGCCGATGACCATGCATTTTGCACGGTGACTTTCTATGGATAAAATGGCTACCATTTCACGCATGTTGTAATATACGTACGCACCTTGTACAACCGGATTATTTTCAACAAAGTATACCCAGAATAAACGCATTAAACCCATGGCGTGGTCTATACGCAAGGCTTTGGCGTGTTGCATATTTTCTCTGATTAAAGAGATGAACGGTGCGTAGTGAGCTTGGCGTAATTTTTGTGGGTGATATGGTGCAAAACCCCAGCTTTGGCCTCTTGGGCGCATTGGGTCTGCGGGGGCTCCAATACCCATGTTTTCTGCGAATAATTCTCTGTTTTCCCAGACTTCAACGCCACTTGCGGCGGCACCAATTGGAGAGTCAAGGTATAAGCCGATTTTCATATTTAATTCTTTACATAAATCTGCTGCTTCGGCTAATTGTTGGTCGGCAAGCCAATGGCAATATGCGTAAAATTGAATTAAATCTCGATTGATTTGTTTAAAGTCTTTGGTATGGAACGAATTGATTTTATCATAATTGTTCGGCCAAAAGCGCCAATCATTGTGCATGCCGTTTTCGTTGTGTTTTTCTAAAATTGCCTCGAATAGACATGTATTTGCCAAAGGTTTGCCTTTCGAGGTTACAAATTTTTGGAAAGCGACACCTCTTGCAGTTAAGCCTTTCATGGGATTTAAATGTTCTTGTTTGAAGAAGGTGTACATTGTTTTGAGCAATTTGATTTTTAATCTGTATACGCCGAGATAATCAACTTTATCTAAACTGCGTAGATGCTCAATCTGTTTTTTGATTTCTGGAGTGGAAATTAAAGCTTGCACTTCGGCGGAATTTTCATATTCAGGAACAGCTTTTAGGTCAATGTAGCCGTAGTTTAAAAAGGCTCTGGTTAAAATGCGATAAGGGGAAACATCGTCTCTGCTTTCCGGAAATGAGGCTCCTAGAGGGTTAACTCCAATAACATCTCCTCCGTTTTTGGCGACCAATTTGATGATGTTTTTTAAATCTGTGAAGTCGCCGATACCCATGTTGTTTTTGGAGCGTAAAGCGTAGAGTTGGATGGCTAACCCGTATACACGGAAAGTTTCTTCTGCTATACCTTCTTCCAGGTAACATTTAGGCAGCGCCATAATTATCAATGTTTCAAAAGTTTTGTTGTTTATGCTGGCCCTTAATTTGTAATAACCTGGGGTAAGGGTTGTGAAAAATTGTGCTTTGATGATTACGAAATTGGTGCCATCAATGTTTTTGCTTTCTTCTATTGGGAGTGATGAAAGAGATATTTCTCCGTGCGTTTTTTCTCCTTGTTCATTTTCAAGTTCAAATGAAACGGAACTGTTCTTATCGGTTTCAGGAATGTATAGTTTGATACTTGTGTCGGTTTCATCTGTAAAGAAAGAATTGACATAATCAAATCCCTCTTTCCAAACTCTTTCGTCGAGTTTTTTTATGTTAGAGTCAAGTTCCGACTCCGAATCCGTCTTATAGCCCATGTCTTTTAAAAAACAGCGACGAACGTCATCTGTCGTATAATGCGTTTGACCGGTTTTGTCTATATATTCTGATGATATGCCAGAAATTTTGGCTAATTCTTCTAATTTTGACATAATTGCTCCTAAACCCTTCATTTTTATCAACAGTTTTTGTTTTTTTCCTAAATTTATATTGAAATCTACTCTATTCGCTCCAATTTAGATTCATTATAATAGATAGGAGATTTTTTATGAAAGGAAATAATGAACTTATTAACTACATTCATGCACAAAGGTGGTGTGGTTTCAAACAAGAAATAGCCGACGGAAAAGTGACGGATGTTGATTTAGATGCTATTCCGTTTGATAACGGAAATAAGTTCTTTACTTTGGGGACTGCAAAATTTTCTGATGGTACAAAAAAGAAGTTCTTTATGCCATTGGCTAAAGGTCATATGGATGGTATTGAAAGCGTTACAATTGATGGTCAAGAATATTTTGACGCTATGAAAGCTCCAGATTATTGGAAGTCTTTGATGAACTTTTTTAAAGAAAATCATAACTCTGTTAAATTTCAAGATGGATCTGTTGTTAAATATCATAGCATCGGTGGAAAAGAGGTTGTTCAAGATAATTTAGATGCTTCATCAAAACCATTGAATGTGGAACAAAGTAATACGACTATTCGTGTTGGCGATGATATTGCTTTTAAACAAGATCGTATGATCGAAAGTGATTATGGTGTTAGTGTTGAAGTGGAAATGAATGCTAAGTTGATGGAAACCGGGTGTTCGGCTATGCCAAAAACTTATGGCGCATTTATTATGAAAGAGCCTAGTGGGGAAATCGCTACATTAGGTGTTGTTCAGGAGTTTGTTCCTAATCAAGGAGATTTGTGGTCTTATGCCAGTAAGTATTTAGTAAATGCTTTGCGTGATGCTCAGGCTAAAGGACAAGATAAAATTAATGTTTTTGAGCATAAAGAATTTCTTAAAATGATGCATGATTTAGGACGTAAAACAACAGAAATGTCTGAATGTTTGGCACGCCCAAATGGTAATCCTGATTTTGAACCAGTTCCGGTAGATGAGGCCTATCTCTATAAATATGAGAAAAATTTAGCAGTCTTATTGTATCAGACAGAGAAGACTATTGAGCAGAATCTTCAAAGTCTGGATGGTGATACTAAAAAGCAAGCCGAAAATTTGTTACAAAATTGGGATAATTTAACTCATAATTTTGTTCAATATCAGGTTAAGAAAATAAATAATGGTGAAGTTCAAAATAATATTGTTCGTGTTCATGGTGATTTTCATCTAGGACAAGTTTTGGTTACTAAAGATAATGATTTGAAGTTTTTGGATTTTGCCGGTGAACCGGGATTGTCTGTTAAAGAAAGAAAATCTAAATATCCTGAAACACGTGATTTTGCTGGAATGTATCGTTCTATCAGTGGATATTTAGGGCCGGTTGTTGCTGAGACTTTTGCGGCTACAGGTGAAATTGTTAAACGTGCGAATGGTTCTGAGAAGAAAATTACAAATCCAGAACAAGAAGCTTGGGCTAATCAAGCTGTTATTCCAATAATTGAAGCGGCAACACAAGCTTTTTTGGATGGGCGCAGTGAACAGGAGCCAATGTTGGCTTTGGAAATTTTGCGTAAAAATTTGTATGAAGTTCAATATGAGGTTGGCAATCGTCCGGATATGGCACATATTCCAGTTAAAGGTTTGGTTAATCTTCTGAACCAAGATCTTGAGATGGAAAATGTTCATGACAATGTTATTGCTCAGAAACAAATCAATGTTGCCGATTTAGTGCGCGCCGTTTGGTTGCATAAAAACGGTCGCGATATGTAATTTATTGCTATATATCATTTTAATTGTGAGCCATACTTTTGTGTGGCTCTTTTTTGCTTTTGGGAGGTTACTTTTATACGAATAAATAAAAAACTTCGATTTCTGGCTTGATTTTTTATAAGTATTTTGATACTAACTAGCTTAGTGTTGATATTATTTAAAAATTAATCTAAAAATTATTGGGTATGGAAAAAAATCAGTTTAGGCTGATGGCCAGAAGTGTTGTCAGCACAAGTGTGGTGATATTTATTCTTTCGTTTGAAATCGGAAAAATAATTTC
The DNA here is from genome assembly GCA_944391405.1 of uncultured Alphaproteobacteria bacterium. GTDB lineage: Bacteria > Pseudomonadota > Alphaproteobacteria > RF32 > CAG-239 > CAG-267. Next base: position 9,470 of record CALXTN010000012.1, read on the forward strand.
TCTTTTTTTTCTGTCTTTTGCTGTTATTGGAATGATAGAAATATTTATTTTGGGTTTAAAGTATAGCAAATCTTGGAATGCAAAATTACTACATTTGGTTTTGTTGCTTTTGTTTTGCGGACGTTGGTTTATGATTTTTGAGTGTCCTCAGGTTGCAAGTTGTTTCTATATAGCAGTGTTGCTATTAGGCGCATTTTTTGTGCTACGTGGAGCTTTCTATCTAAACAAATATTGTGGTCCAAATGCGGAAAGCAAACTTGATGAACTATAGTGTCATGTCTTCCCCTTGCCTTAGGGCTAAGGGGATTTTTTTGTTGCTGATATATAAAATTTGTGCTATAATTTGTATGTAATAAAGCTAAATATGTTTCTTTTGAGGGTGTTATGGCTAACTCAATGGGTGATTTTGAAAGATTTTTGTATGCTAATTATCCCGATGATTATCGGCGTGCAACGGCTGATGATGTACCTGATGATGTGCTTAATGCTATTCTTTCTAAACATGAAAGACATTATCAGATTTGGAGACATATTCCTGAATGGATTAAAAATGAATATAGAGATGTTATTCCAGCAGAAGTTTTGAATGGTAATGAAACTGTACGAGATTTTGTTGAGGAAGAACAACAGAAGTTAGCTAATGACGAAAAAGAAACTCAACAACTCTTAAATTATAGTGTTACCCTTTTGGCTTTGGGTTATGCGGCAGAAACTGTTGCTGTTATGGTCGAAAATAGACGACAAAGAGATGCTTTGTTGGCTGCAGCTCAGGGTGGTCCTTTATCTGAGGAGCAAATGAAACTTTGGTTGCAAACTCGTGAAAGTGATCAAAAGGCTATTCAAAGAGATTGGAAAGAAAATCATCCGGAAAAAATTATCGTTCATTTGTTTAAGGAAATTGATAGAGAAAAGCGTCGTATGACACGAAATGGCGAAAATGTTAATTCTACTCTTAAAATCAACCGAATGGAAAATGAAGTTGCACAATTGTTACTACAGCTTTCAGATATGGATAAGAAAAAAAATTTGGTTGAATATTTACGCGAACAGCCTCAACAAGTTGCTTTGAAACGTATGAATCCTGAAGTTAGACAGAGATTTGTTGATATGTTACGAAAAAATGGTATTGCGGTGGAAGATAAAAATTTTGCTCAGGTTAATCGAGAGAATTTGGCTCAAAGTTTAAGACGTAATTTTGAAGATTGTCAAAAGCGCGAAAGTATTCTTTGTTCTAAATATCAGTATCAAAACCAAACGTTTGACAGAGTTTCTGCTAAACAAGTTTTGGAACGTGCTCAAAGTTTGGATATTCGTGCTTTGTTAGCGGCGCGTTGTGCCGGACAGCAAGAGACCAAATCTTAAACTCTCTTGAAGTTTATTTTTTGTAAAAACTTATTGGAAACGGTCTATTTATAATGCAACGCAGGCATTGCCTTTCCATTGCCACGATGTGACTATGTTGTTTTTTAGATAAAAATCTGTTTTGCAATAATCTGTTATGGTTTCTCCCATGTAATTTCCGATCGGTATTTCGTCTCCGCCATAGGTGAAGGGGTAAAACATTTCATCTTCGGTCATGAAATCGTTGTTAAAATAGTAGTTCGGATCGGGGATGATTTGGTAGTTGATGCTTATATATGTTATAATTTCATCGCCATTGGCTAATTTTTTTATCTTTGCTGGTTGTCCCATGCTACGGATGAGTTGTTCTGAGGTTTTTCCCAATTCTTGGTTGAGTTGATTATTATATTTTTGAGGGGAGGCGCAGGCGCTGATATTTAATATTAAGCCCAATAGCATCATTTTGAAAATCTTCGTCATATTTATTCTCCGATTATTAACTTATCGGTGAATGTATGTCTTATTATTCTCTTTTCAATAGTTTGGATTTATTTTTTTAATTCCCGGTCGCGGTTGACGTAGAAAGATTGCATGATGCCAAAGCTTGCCATTACCGAAATAATCACGGTTCCTCCATAGCTGATGAGAGGAAGCGGTATTCCTACAACTGGAAGTAAGCCTATCACCATGGCAACATTGATGAACACGTATAGGAAGTAATTAGTGTTTAGTCCTAAGATGACCATTTTTCCAAAATAGTTGGAAGGATGTATTCTGAATGCAAACCAATAGCCGTAACTAATTAAAACTAAGTTTAAGAATAAAATTACAATTCCGCCCATCATGCCAAATTCTTCAGAAAACATTGTAAAAATAAAGTCGGTATGTTTTTCTGGTAAAAAGTTTAAATGGCTTTGAGTCCCCGATAAAAAACCCTTACCCCATGCTCCACCAGATCCTAAGGCTATTTTGGCTTGTATAATATGATAGCCTGCTCCTTGCGGGTCTCGTTCAGGATCTAAAAAGGTTAGAATACGATTTTTTTGATAGTCGTGCAGAAAATGCCAAAGTATCGGAGCAGCGGCTGCAACTCCTCCAATTGCTAGTCCAAATTTCCACCACTGTACTCCGGCAAGGTAAAATAGAGCGGTGGCGCAGAATAGAACCATTAAGGATGTGCCTAAATCTGGTTGTATCATTATGAATGCTACAGGAACAGCTACAAGGACAATCGGAATAATGATACCTTTAATGGTGCGAATTTCATCGTACGGTGTATTACTAAAATAGCGGGCTAATTGTAGTACAATGGCTAGTTTCATTAATTCAGATGGTTGTAACTTAAAAAAGCCTAAATTTATCCAACGTTGCGCACCCATACCAGTATGTCCTGCGATGTCCACGATTAAAAGGAGCAATAATGTAAATAGATAAAAAGGAGTAGCTATTTTATAATAAAATTCCGGTGGAAGCATTGCTGCTACTATCATTATGCCTAGTCCCATGCCGAAGCGGATGCCTTGATTTAGTGCCCAAGGTGTTATTTTTCCTCCGGCGGCGGAATATAGTGTTATACAGCCGATACTTGCTAGAATAGTTAAAATGATTATAAATGTGAAATTCATATTAAAGAAGCGTTCTTTTAGACTTAATTCTTGATTTTGATTTAATAGTATGGCCATCTTTTTATCCTTTATTTTTATCTAATGTCTAATTTTATTGCTTCTTCTAATATTTGGGAGGCAATTGGAGCGGCAACGCCGGCGCCGGAACGACCGTGCTCAACAATTACGGCTACTGCATATTTAGGTTTGTCGTGTGGTGCATACGCCATGAACCATGCGTGGTTGCGGTATTTCCATGGCAGGTCTTCATCTTTTTTGATGCCTTCGGCGCGTTCTTTTAAGCTAATACGACGGACTTGTGTGGTTCCGGTTTTGCCCCCCATTTTTACACCGTCAAGTTTAAGTTTTGCTCTGGTTGCCGTTCCTCCCTTGCCGTTGACAACTTCATACATTCCTTGTTTAACCAATTCAATATCATACGGATTTAGATGTATAGATTTTGGTTTTTCCGTATGTTTTTGTTTGATGAATGTCGGAGTTATTTCGTATCCTCCGTTAACAACGCGAGCCAGCATTGTTGCCAATTGCATAGGCGTTACTAATACATATCCTTGTCCAATTCCGGCAATCACAGTTTCTCCTTGTTGCCAATCGGCTTTGAAACGTTGACGTTTCCATTCTTTATCTGGAATGACACCACTTTTTTGATTTTCTATTCCTAAGTCATAGGTCTTTCCCAATCCAAGTCTTCGACTCATCGCTGCTATTTTTTCAATACCCAGTTCTAAGGCTGTTTCATAAAAGTATATGTCGCAAGAGTTTTTTAGTGCTTCTATAAGAGTTTGACGTCCATGTCCATAGTGTTTCCAGCAATGGAAAAGGTGGTTGCCTAATTTCATTTTTCCTGAGCAATAATAATTTGTTTCGGAGTTAATAGCTCCTGCTTCTAATGCAGCTAGTGCAACAACAACTTTAAATGTTGAGCCCGGAGAATATTGCCCTGAAATTGCTTTATTGGTTAAAGGTGTCTTTTCATCATATAACAAAGCGTTCCAGTTTTTTTGCGAGATGCCATCTACAAATAAATTTGGATCAAATGAGGGGACAGATACTGAGGCTAATATTTCTCCTGTATGTATATCTAATACAACAGCCGCTCCTGCTTCATCTCCAAATGCGTCATAAGCTGCCTTTTGTAGACGGATATCAATGGTTAAATCAAGGTCTTTGCCTTTAGTGCCTTCAATCTTTTCTATTTCGCGCATAATGCGCCCATAGGCGTTGACTTCATATTTTAGATTTCCTTCTTGTCCTCGTAAACTTTCATCATATGTTTTTTCAAATCCTGATTTACCAATCTTAAATCCGGGAACTTGAAGTAAAGGAGCATTAGATTGTTGTAAGTCTTTTTCAGAAACAGAGCCTACATAACCTATAGGATGCGCTGTGTATTGCTTAAATGGATAGTAGCGAATTAGACCTTGGTCAATGATTAATCCAGGCCAACGATGGTTGTTTAGCATTAGGGTTGATACTTCTTCCCAGCTTAGATTATCTTTGATTTTAACGGGAACAAAGCGGCGGTGATTTTTTATGTCTTTTTGTATTTGTTCTATATCTTTTGTGTTTAGGTTTAAAATCGGTGCAATTTCTTCCAAAAGTTTGTTGATGTCGCCACGGACTTGTTCTGCAATCAATAGAGCTTGGAAGTTTTGAATATTTGTGGCTAGTTCGACGCCGTTTCTATCGTTGATACTACCACGCGGTGGTACTAAAAGACGAGTGGAAAAACGGTTGCTGTCTGCTAGTAGAGCGTATTTTTCTTTTTGATAGATTTGCAGATAATATAAACGACCAACTAATACAAAAAAAAGAAAAATGTTGGCACTGAAGATAATTAATGAACGCTTTAATAATATACGGAGTTTTTCGTTAGATTTTTTCATAGCGATCCTCCAAGTGTATGTAGCGGCGTTCTATCCAAATGTAGCAACTGGCTAGTAGTGGATAAAGAGTGATTGTCAGCATCAGTTCTAATGTTGTGGCATTTAAAGGAATCCACATGCGATTGAATATGCTGGTTATTAGAAACTTGAACGATATGGTTATTAAAATGGTGAAGGCAAATAAAAGCCATGAATATGAGAATTTTTTGATATTGAAGTAAGATGGTAATCTGCAGGAAAGGAAATATAGGAATAAAAATGTCATAATATTTATTCCTAACGGAGTATTGCTCATAACGTCTGCAAATAGACCTAATAGAAACGCTGTTATACCGTTAAAAGCGTCAGAACGTTGCGAACTCCAAAAGTATATACCTGTATAAAAAGGTACAAGACGGATAAAATTCCAAATTTCTGAAGATCGTGGAATATAAAATAAAAGGTCAATAAGAATAATGCTTACCGGTGGTATGGTATAAGTTGCCAAAGTGGTACAGAAATTTTTTGTTTCTGCCATTACTCTAGCTCCTTGGATGTTGTTTTATCAGGCACGATATCATATGCGATGATTTTGACAATTTCTAATTCAGATGGGGAGAATAGGGGAATTGCTGTAATCGTATCAACGCCGGCTCTTTTGATTTTTGCTACCGGAATATCTGGTGGTAGGCCGCCTCCAGTTCCTGAAGTGACGAGTATATCTCCTTTGTGCAATTCTGCCATTAACGGCGGAAAAATCAAATTCATTTTGCGAGTGTTATTGCCAACTAAAATACCTCTGTCGCGGCTCTTTTGTGATACGACCGGAATTTTTGAGTTAATATCTGTTATTAATGTTACACGTGCATATTTGCCACTTACAATGTCTATTCTTCCAATTAATCCTGAGGGGGTAACTACAGCATAACCCGTTTTGATAAAATCAGAGGCGCTTCCTAAGTATAGCAATAGAGAATTGCTGAAAGCATTATTATTTTCGGCAATGACACGCGCGGTGTAACTTCTTGTTTGCGGAACATCAATGTGGTGTAAGAGTTTTTTTAAAATTCTGTTTTCAGCTTGTAGGGCGCGCATATGGTCTTTGAGCAAGTATAATTCAGAATTTTCTTGGCGTAGATGTTCGTTTTCTTCATAGACGTGCATGATTTCCGATAGCTTTTTATAACTATAACTTAAACCTTCTGCCGGCAGAGAGACGATATGTATTAGAGGTGAACTAATATACATGATGCCTTGAGTAACTCCGGATACAATGCTTATATCTATTTTGTGTACTAAAATTAGCAGCAGGGCTATAATGAACAGCCCTGCTAAGAAGAAGTTCTTTAAAACTCGTAATACATAGTTTTCTTTAAGAAATAATACTCTTTGGCGTTGCATTTGGCATCCTTAGTCAGGAAATTATTCGTATAAAACGCCACGGAACTCTTCAAAGTTATCTAACGCCTTTCCTGTTCCTCTAACTACGCATGTTAATGGATCTTCAGCGATGGATACTGGCAAACCGGTGGCATTGCGGATAACAGTATCTAGGTTTGCTAAAATAGAACCGCCTCCAGTCATCATGATACCTTTATCAACAATATCTGCCGCTAATTCCGGCGCGGTGTTTTCCAAAGCCATTTTTACGGCTTCAACAATAGCCATAACTGGTTCTGCCAAACTTTCTGCAATTTGACGCTCTGTAATCACAATTTCCTTCGGAACGCCATTTACTAAATCACGTCCTTTGATTTCCAAAGTCTTACCGTCACCTTTGGCCGGAACACATGCAGAGCCGATTTCTTTTTTAATTCTTTCGGCACTGCCTTCACCAACAAGTAGGTTTAGATTGCGACGGATGTATGAGATAATTGCGCTATCCATTTTATCACCACCAACGCGAACGGAACGTGAATATACAATACCGCCTAAAGATAATACGGCAACTTCTGTTGTACCACCACCAATATCTACTACCATAGAACCAGTTGGGTCGTTTACAGGAAGTCCGGCACCGATTGCCGCTGCCATTGGTTCATAGATTAGCCAAACTTTTTTGGCGCCGGCGTTTACGGCTGATTCTTTAATTGCTCTTTCTTCAACCTCGGTTGCACCGGATGGTACGCAGATGATGATGGTCGGGCTTAATAAGCGGCGACGATGATTTACTTCTTCAATGAAGTATTTTATCATTGCTTCAGCAGCTTCAAAGTCGGCAATAACACCATCACGCAGTGGACGGATGGCACGGATGTCTCCGGGGGTTCTTCCGAGCATCTGTTTTGCCTTGGCGCCGACAGCCCAAACTTCTTTCTTGCCATTAAAGTCTTTGACAGCCACAACGGAAGGCTCATTTAAAACAATACCTTTACCTTTAACGTGTACTAGTGTGTTGGCTGTACCTAAGTCTATTGCCATGTCGGCAGAAAATAATCCTAATAAATTTTGAAAAAACATTCTTAGCCCCCGCTATAATTACATATTGCTTTCTTTTTTAAGGATAATTCGTTTATTTTGCAAGAATTTTATACCTCTTTTGCAATTTATCAACAAGTTCATCAACAAAAAAATTATCTTTTTCGCTATTGCTTCCAAAGCATTCTTCATAGATGGAATCGGCTTTAAAACGGTTGTTAAACCATGTACTCTGACGTTTGGCATATTGACGCGTATGCAGCTTACCTAATTCAATGGCTTCTTCTAATGTTTGGCGATTTTCTATGTAATTTTTTAATTCTTGTACTCCGAGCGCACGCATCGCCGGTAGAGAATCTGATAGCTGTTTGGATAGAAGTCTTTTTACCTCTTCTAAAGCGCCCATTTCCATCATTTTATCAAAGCGGATGCGGGCGCGTTTATCCAACTCGTTTCTTTGTGGCTTTATGTATATTTTGAAAAAATTTTGTACTGGATAAAAAGGTTTGGGAGAGATGTTGTGCCAATAAGATAACGGTTTATTGGTATCTAGCCAGATCTCTATAGCGCGGCGAATTCTGGTGCTGTCGTTTGGGCTTAGTTTTTGTGCAGTTTCAGGATCGGTTTCTTGGATAATTTGATAGAGATGTTCCAATCCGTTTTCTTGCAGCATGTTTTCAACTTTGTTTCGTATGGCTTGAGGTGTCTCCGGTATTGGAGTTAAGCCATTAATTAATGCGTCAATATACATTCCCGTGCCACCGATAATAATCGGAGTTTGATTGATGTTGCGCGCTTTATCAATTTCTTGTCGGCAAAGTGTCAGCCAATCCATTACATTGCCTCGGTTTGAGGCTTCATATATTCCGTATAGCTTATGCGGAATTTCCGCTTGCTCCTCAGAACTTGGTGTGGCGGCAAGGATGGGAATTTCTTTATACACCTGCATGGAATCGGCATTGATGATGACGCCGTTTAATCGTTTGGCCAATTCTATGCCTAGTCCTGATTTTCCAGAAGCAGTAGGACCGGCGATGATGATGATGGGGGAAGTGTCTATTTTAGTGTGCGACATGAAGCTTCTTCCACTAGATTTTGACATAAGTCTTCATATGAAACACCGATGTATTTTGCTTGTTCTGGCACAAGAGATAACGCAGTCATTCCGGGGTGGGTGTTGATTTCTAAAAAGACAACGCCGTCTTCGGGATTATAGCGAAAATCACATCTGGATACGGTTTTGCAACCTAATTTGTTATGCATGGTTTCGGCGTAGGATAAACAAGTTTCCGTGACATCTTTAGGTAAGTTTGCCGGTAGAACATGGAAGGTTTCTCCGGAGGTGTATTTGTGTTCATAGTCGTAAAATCCGTCTTTCGGCTTTAGTTCGGTAACGACGTGAGCTTTACCTTGGTAGCACATGACGGTTAGTTCTTGTCCGGGAATGTATTTTTCTACCAATAATTCTGTTTCCGGGTCATTGTAACGGATTTTGAAAATATCTTCAGGGTTGTTGACAATAAATACACCAACAGATGAGCCGTCTGAAACAGGTTTGACAACGAATGGGCGTGCTATAGTGGCGCCGATGGTTATAAATTCTTTTGCAGTCATTTTACGTCCGAAAGCGGTTTTGATATTGGCTTTTTCGGCGATGAGTTTGCATATGTATTTGTTCATGCCAATGCAAGAAGCTGTCATACCAGAGTGAGTGTAGGGGATTTGCAATAAGTCAAGGAGTGCCGGAATTGTACCGTCTTCACCCCAATTACCGTGAAGAGCGTTAAAAACCACATCTGGTTTTTGTGTGTTTAAGGCTTTAATGAGTTTTTGGGTATCCGTTAAATCGTGTGTATGTACTTCATAGCCTTTGTTTTTTAAGGCTGTGGCGATGCTTTTTCCGCTTTGTAGGCTTACTTCTCGTTCTGATGAAAAGCCTCCCATCAAAACCATTATTTTTTTAGTCATTATTTAACCCCTTTTATGTTATGTCTTGTTTTCATGTGGATGAATTTAAATGAAAAAATTTAAGAAAGGCTAAAATTTTCGTGAAAAAAGTATTTTTATTTTTGTTGTTTTTATTCGGAATATACGGACGTGCTTATGCAAAGGGGTTTCAACAGACATTGGATGTTAGCATCGGAATTTTTGATGCGGCAACAATTGTACTTGATTATAAGGCGATGCCTGAGGAATATAAGATTAGTGCGGAAGTGAAAACCGCTAACTTTTTTGATACTTTGTATCCTTTTATAGGACGTTATTCCAGCAAGGGTAGTGTTTTTGAAACTAAAGGGAAAGTTCGGGATATTTTGCCCGAAATTTATCAGACTTATACGAAATCTCGTAGTCATGTACGCACAAAAACAATACTCTATAATGATGATGGTTATGCTTATCAGCGTATTTCTACAAAAGATGAAAAGAAAAATGTTGTGCCGATTACAGGTGTTCCCCAAACGGCAGATGCAGCGGATTTACAAACTATTTTTGCTGAACTTATCGGAAATTTTAATCAGACACGGAGTTGCCATTTAGAACGGGAAGTTTATGACGGCAAAAAACATTATAAAGTTATTGCTCAAGATCAAGGTTCAGAGAATCGGTATTTTGATTTACTTAAACGTACAGAAAATTCATACAAATGCTCCTTTTATATAGAAAATCTGAAGGACAATAATGATAATATTTTATGGGATGTCAGTGCGGAAACGCCGATTTATTTTTGGATTGGAGTTGAACAAATGTCAAAATTGCCTTACGTGCTTGAAATAAGGATTGACTCCACGCCTCTTGGAGCGTTAAAAGTAATACCAACGAGTTTAAAAATTGTAAAGGATTAAAAATATGCATAATGCGGAACTTTTGTTGCCGGCCGGTTCTTTGGTTAAATTGAAAACAGCCCTTCTTTATGGCGCTGATGCCGTGTATGCCGGTACACCGGATATGAGCCTTAGAACGCAATCTAAGTTTTCTTTGGAAGAGTTGGAAGAAGGGATTAAAATTGTTCATGATATGGGTAAGAAAATTTATTTGACGCTTAATCTCTATATCCATAATGAAGAAGCTGAAAAGTTGCCGCAATTTGTGGAAACTCTTAAAAAGCTTCGTCCGGATGGCGTGTTAGTGGCAGACCCAGGGGTGTTTTATTATTTGAAAGAACATGCTCCGGAACTTAATCGTTTTGTATCAACACAGGCTAACATCTGTTCGGCGCAAACGGTTAAGTTTTGGCAATCTATGGGGGCGAAACTTTGTGTGCTTGGGCGTGAAGTTACTTTTGCGGAAATGGAAGAAATTCGTAAACAATGTCCAGATATTGAATTAGAGTGTTTTATGCACGGAGCTATGTGTATGTCTTATTCGGGGCGTTGTTTGATTTCTAACTTCTTGGCAGATAGAAGTGCTAATAAAGGTAAATGTGCACATTGTTGCAGATGGCATTATAAATTGCATATTCGTATGAAAGACGGAACTATTCGCGAACTCGTTATTAATGATGAAAATAAAAATAATTTTGAGTATTTGATTGAAGAAGATTTTCGTCCTGGGGAATATTATGAAGTTGTGGAAGATGAACATGGCAGTTATCTTCTCAACTCCAAAGATATGTGTTTGATGCCGCGTTTAAATGATTTGCTACGAATCGGTATGGATTCACTTAAAGTCGAGGGACGTAATAAGACTGAATATTATGCAGGGGTTGTTGCCAGAGCTTATCGTCAGGCTATAGATGATTATTATGCAAATCCTGACGCTTGGTCATGTGATGAATATATGCCGGAATTAATGACATTACAAAATCGTGGTTATTGCTTAGGTTTTCATGATGGAAAAATTACCAATATTAGCCAAAACTATGAATATACAAGAACTTTGGGTGAGTGGTTGTTTGCCGGCTCTATTGTGGAATGGCAAGGAAATGATGCTATTTTTGAGTTAAGAAATTATATTGAAGCAGGTGAAAACATCCAGTTTCTGATTCCGCATGGTTTGGAAAATTTGGATTTGGTTTTGCAAAGTTTTGAAGATGCTGATACCGGTGAAATCACCTCTAAAGTTTCAGCTGGGCAGGGAAAGAAAATTCGTATTCGTCCAGAAATGTGGGACAGAGATATTCAGGAAATTAAAAAACTTTTGCCGCAATATGTTATTGCACGTAAACATCAGCCACTTAAAGGGGAAAATGAAGTAATGTATCAGCATAAATTAAATGAGTTTCAGACGCTTTGTCAGCGTTGATTATGCTTGTTATACGTTTTTATTTATGATATAATCATTTTATAGAAAATTATTGGAGACGATTTATGAGTAAAATTAATCCGGAATCTGTGGTTGCTATGGGGGCTTCATTGGCAGGGATAGGGCAGTCTCAAGTTGAAAAACAAATTATTAATCAGACAGCGATTTCATGGGAAGATGCTCAAAAGAAGGTTCTTGTGGCGGAATTAAAAGCGCAGTGTTCGTATATGAGCGATGGGGTGCGCAGAGTGCTTGAAGTTTATCGGGCTGATGAACCACTGGAAGTACGCGAAGCCTTAAAAATTGATGCTCAAAGATTAAATTATATGATTAGTGGTAATCAGTATTTTTTAAGTAGTGGATTTGGTAATACACCGTTTAATATGGAAAATGTTAAAAATGAAAGAAATCATTTTCAGCTGTCTGCTGCAGAAAATTATAGTGATTTCAATGTGTTTGTGGAAAAGGAGCCTATGCAATTTATGGAAATGGAGAATTCTTCAAAAACTATTAATAAAGTTGAAAATGAGGCTGAAATTAATGCTACTATGCTCAAAGCAATGATGAAACAGCGTATGGTGCGTTAATGTTTTTAGTTTAAGTGCTGAAAATACTTTACAAATTTAATTTAATAGTGTATTAGTGAGCCAGATTTTTGAGAATCGTGAAAGTCCGGCTCTTTTTTATGGATATAAAATTGTATCTGTTTGAGGCGGGGTTTCTTGCTTTTTCAAGATTTTTTTCGCATTCATGAAGGTGGTGCGGAAGGTGTTTTTATCCGCTCCGGGCTCCGGAGCTCAGTTAATAGAAAGGTTTATACAATGAGACATGGTGATGCACATAGACGCTTTAATATGCCGAAAAGTCAAAGAAGAGCGTTGTTTGCTAATTTAACTAATGCTTTGTTCACTCATGAACAAATTACTGTTACTCTTCCACGTGCGAAAGAATTAAGAACTTTTGCTGATAGCATGATTACTTATGCCAAAAAAGGTGATTTGAATTCTCGTCGTTTGGCTTTGTCTTTCTTGCGCAATAACGAAGTAGTTGCTAAACTCTTTTCTGTTTTGGCTGAGCGTTATAAAGAACGTAATGGCGGTTATACTCGCGTTTTGAAAGCTGGTTACAGATATGGTGACTGCGCTCCAATGGCTATTATCGAACTTGTTGACAGAGATGTTAATGCTAAAGGTTTGAAAGATATTGAACGCGTTAAGGCTGAAAAAGCTGCTGCCGAAGCTGCTCAAAAAGCTGAAGAAGCTGCTGCCGCTTAAGCTCAACAGTATAATTTACAAAAAAGCGTCCGAGAGGGCGCTTTTTTTGTAACAAGAAAACTATCGGTTAAGTTGGGTGGAATTATGTGAACGTTATAATTAATTTGCTTTTTGTTGTTGCATATCATTTCTCATATCCTCAATGGCTGAGGATGCATCATTTTTCATATCTTTTAATGTCTTTATGCTTTCATCCTTAACTTCTGTGGCTGCTTGTCCAATGGTTGTATTTGAATTTATTTCTCCCGTAAAAGATGCTCGTATAAAGGCATATATTACTATGGCTATTAAAAAATAAATGATGTAACTGATTACTTTTCCCATGTCTCCTCCTGTCTTTTGGGGTTGAAACTACTTATTATATAATTCGTTAAATCGCTTTTTTAAAGGGATAAAATGTTTGACTTATAAAAAGTTTATTTTATATTAATGATAGTTTTATCAATTATTGTCTAACTTATTAAATCTTATTTTTTATGGAAACAAAATTTGTACCCCTGTATGGGGAACCAAGAGCAGTTGTCCTTAATGAAACTTTAGGTGGTTATGGAGAAGTTGTAGGTGTTAAAAAGTTTGAAAACGGCTTTTTTGCGCTTCGTTATGAGAATGGTGTTGTCTTGTATGATAATGCCGGTCAGGTAATTGATACTGATTTGGAGGATGTTTTTGTTTTTAAATTCGGTTACAGACTGTTTAAAAAAATAAATTCTTCTTATTGGTATTTGGTTGATCCTAACGGAAATTCCGAACTTTGCCATGTGAAATGTGAGGCAGAAAAATTTCATCTCAGCGGAAATGTTGTGGCATTATGTGATGCTCGTAAAATGTGGCGAGTATTTCAGCTTAGTAATACTGCTCCTGTGATTGAATATATCTTGCTTTCTAATTCGGTAGGGGCTTTTGGTTGTGAAGATGTTCAAGTTTTTCAGAATAAAAATTCTAATAATTTTGTAGTTGTTTTTTATCGAAAAGACGGGACTATTCTTTTGCATCACAGACAAGCTATGTCAACTCGTGTTGATAAGGTTTTGGCAGAATATAATGATTTTCGTTATCTTGCAAATGGGAAATTCGTTTGTTCTACTAAGAAACTTGAGGAATATCCTCAGGAAGGTGGAATACTTGGAATTAGAGTTAAAGATGGTGGAACGTTTACTCTGTTTGATGAAAATTTGAATGTTCTTAACAAGGATATGGAAGAGCTTTTTGTTTGTGAAGATGGCTCTTTTGCTAATATGCAAAAGTATCAAAAGGTTTCTTTAGCGTAAACTTGTAAAATTATGGCGATAGTTAAAGACTATCGCCTTTTTTATACTTGCTAAGAGTTCTTTGTTATTTTTGTTCAACGCAACTATTTTTGTATTGCTATGTATGTTATATGTCATTTTTTGTTTTGTGTAGCTTTGTTCTTTATTGAGCAATAATAGCGCTAATGCTGTTGATTAGGATACTCTTATTTTTTTGCGATTTAATATTTCTGTATAGGCGGATAGTGCCGGTATGATAATATAATCAATTAATTCTATTTGTTGCGGGGTAAGTCTTTCTGTGAAAAGTTCCCGTTTTTCATCTATCATTTTGGCGGTAATAGGTTGTTTGCCGCGGTCTATGGTTATTTTTGTTTTTTTATTTTGCGCTTCGGCGTAAAAAGCATAACTTTCTACCGGATGATCGTATTCATAGGTTTCTTTAAAAGTATAGTCACTGGCCGTTTCATATTCTTCTTCATTTTCAAAGAACGGAATAATGTTATAAATATTCTCATCGTATTGTAAAAGGCCTCCGATACTTTGTTCTTTGAAATGCTTAAAAGAGTTTATAATCAAATAGTTTAATTCATTGTATTCAATGATTGCTACAAAATTATGGATTAGGCTATTTTCACTATATGCCGTTTCATTTGGTGCAAGGATGTGTAACTTGTTTTCTTCTTGAGAAACTATGTTATCATATAATGGGTGTCCAGGGTGGATGAAATTGACTTCGATTTGGTCTCTTTTGGCTTTAATGAACTTTTGCGGTTTGATATAAAGTTCATCCTTGCTATTGATGGATTTTAACCAACTTGAAATTTTATTCATTGTTCTCTCCTTGCTTTTTTATCAGTATAGCATAAAAAGCATTGTGCTGTAAATATATTTTTATTCTAGACGATGGATACTTAGCAAATTCCTAATTTTGAGCACGAATTGATAAAAAATTATCTATTTTTTCGGTGAGCATTTGCGTGTATGATGGGATGTCATCTATTCCATCGGTTAAATTGGTTATTTTTTCATATCCGAATGATGCTCCGTCTGATATGCGAATTAGCACTAGGTTTAGTGTGGTTGATAAATTGAAAGCAGAGATAAATTCAGGATGTCGGTTGATGTCAATGAGGTAGGTGTGTATTTTGCTTTGGTAGTTGTTTCTTAAAATGTTGATTATTAAATTTATGGTTGGGGTATTCTCTGGATTGGAATTGGCTGAGTCATAAAAAATGATAATCTCAGGTAGAGTTTTTCCTTCGGGGTTTATATATAAATTTTCGAGTGTCGGTTCCGCGTGTATGCCGGTAAAAGGAGTGATACAAAGGGCACATATTCCGGTAAAACAGGCAATGATTTTTGAAAACATTTCTCCTCCTCAAACGGTTTATAGATATATGCTTTACTTATGGTTTTTAAAGAGGTGCGCAGGCAAATCTTAACCACTCCAATTCTTGACGTGTCAGATATTTTTTCAGGCTTAAAAAGACTTGGCGGTGGTAGCGATTGAGCCAGTTGATTTCATCCGTAGTTAATAGATTTTTATTGATTAAGTTCTTATCTATTGGTGCTAAAGTTAAAACTTCAAAGTGTAAAAATTTTGGATTTTTACTCGGTTTTACCATATAGAGATTTTCTATGCGGATACCAAAAGCGTTTTCTTTGTAATATCCTGGTTCAATAGAGGTTATCATACCGGCTTTGTATTCGGCACTTCTTTTAGCGTGAATGGAAATACGTGCGGGACCTTCGTGCACATTTGAGAAAAATCCGACTCCATGACCAGTACCGTGTTCATAGTCTAAGCCTTTTTGATAAAGAGGTTGACGAGCAATTAAATCTAATTCATCGCCGGAGGTTTTGTGTGGGAAAACGGCACTGGCAAGGGCTATGTGAGATTTTAATACCAGTGTATTTTTTTCTATCATATCTGCTGAGGGGGCGCCAATGGCAATAGTACGAGTAACATCCGTTGTGCCGTCGTAGTATTGACCGCCGCTATCTATCAATAAAACAGAGTTCTTTTTTAATGTCGCATTACTCTGTTCGGTTGCATGATAGTGTACAATGGCTGCGTTAGAACCGCTGCCGGCAATTGTGGCAAAGCTTTCTGAGTGGAAATTTAATTCTTTTTTGCGGAAAGATAAAAGTTTTTCTGAAACATCAATTTCGGTTTTGCCTTTATAGTTTTTGGATAGCCAATACATAAATTTACTTAAAGCTACACCATCTCTTAAGTGTGCATTACGAATGCCTTTTAATTCAACGGCGTTTTTAACAGCTTTAAGCGCGGTTATTTCATCCGAAATGTTTTTAAGCTTGTTGTTAAAGGTTTTGATAATGGCCGGTGCGGTGTTAAAGTCTGCGCCGAGTTTGTCATATTGAGCCAGATGTTCTTGCAATTTATCAAAGCTCAAAGCTTGTTCATAATCGCAATGTTCGGCAAAGACTTTATATGTTCCGTTTTTTTCCACCAAAACGTATGCTCTGAATATAGGCGTGTAGGGGAGTGCATTGGAACGTAAATTCAATAACCAAGAACTGTTGGAAGCATCGGTTACTAAGTAGGCATCTAATCCCAATTTTTTGATATGGCTGGCAAATGATGCTATTTTATCCTTAGATACGTGACCGGTGAATTTTTTCAGATGAGTGAACACTTTTATTTTTTGAGTGCTCAGCAATTTGGGAGGATTTTCTGTCGGTATGAATTGTGCAAGAGGCAGGAGTTTTTGTAAGTTATCCAAAGCGCTTTGGCTGATAACCCAGGGATTGTAACTTAAGCGGGCTGCTGTTTTCGCATAGTTGTTTTTTAACCATTCAAAAAAGCTAATTTCTGATAATTTGACGATTTCCACTTGTCTTAAATTGACTTCCTTCTTGGCTTGGAGTTCGTAGCGTCCGTCCACAAATAAATAGGCCTTTGATTGGGTTATGAATAATAAAGCGTACGAGCCACTAAATTTGGTTAATTCTAAAATTCGATTTTCTTCCGGCAGAATATCTTCATTAATGAACATGTTACCGAGGGTGAAAATCCGGCCGCTTAGTTTGGCTGTTTTTAATTCTTTTTGTACGCTTTTTATATCCATGGCTACTCCTTTCTTAAGGGAAATATCGGACGGGATTATTTTTGCAATAATGCTGCACGCCAATTTTCCATTTGATATGTTTTTATGACTTTAAAGCCAACTTGCTTATGATGTTCTATAATATCGTTTTCTTGATTGTCAATAAATCCCGAAATTAAGTAACAGCCTCCTTGATTTAAATTTTGATATGCGGATAATGTCATTTCTTTTAGGGGATTGGCTAGAATATTTGCAAATATGATGTCGTAGGGTGCGGTTTTATTGATTTCCGGATTGTTGTAGCCGTCGCTTAAAATTGCTTTCATGGAATCTTCAACATTGTTGGTGATTGCATTGTTGTTGGTAACGTCTACGGCTTCATCATCGATATCGGCTGCTAAAATTTTAACATCTTTGTTCCAGATTTTTGCGGCGGCAATAGAGAGAATCCCTGAGCCGGTTCCCATATCTAAGATGCGATGCGGTTTGGCTATTGTTTGATGAAGTTCAGAAATGGCTGTTAAGCACATTTTGGTGGTTTGATGCTCTGAGCCAAATGCGGTGGCGGCATAAACTTGTACCGGAATTTTTGTGGTTTTAGGACAGCTGGCTTCATGTATGCCGTATATCATAAAATCTCTTATTTCAAATGGAGCGAATTTAATGACATTTTCTTTGAGCCAGTTTTTGCTTTCTAAAACTTCTTCAGTATAGGGAGGGAGTTTTAATTCTTGTGTTTGTATGGCAGATTTTAGAGTTTCTGCGTTAAATTCCAGCGGCGCATAGCAAACGTATTCTTCTTTGCCGTCATCGGTATAATTTATGGCGACAACATCAAAGGTTTCTTCTAAGTATTCGTTTTCTCTTTCGGGTAATGTTTCTACCGGTTTAAAACGAAATAATTTACAACTTTTTCCAAGGTTATGCATAGGTTTGCCTCAAATCTATTTTTTTTGTTTACAACTTTTTTTTCAAGATGCATAAATATTAGTGAGGAAAACGTTAAAAAGAGATTATATTATGAAAAAAATATTTATCGGTTTGGCTGTTTTAGCTGTGGCTTCCTGTTCTTATTATATGAAGGGAGATTATACTCTCGGGAAGCGAAATACTTTTAATGACTTCTTTTATACTTATAATATTCGTTATTATGATACCGGTGAGTTTTCTTCTGTTGCTAAGGAAACAGAAACAATAAGTGATTATGAAGCAGGTGTTATTCGCCATGCTGTTCCGGGGGGAATTGTCGTTTCTTCTAAAGTCTTGGAAAAAGAAGTTTATTCTGATGAAATTGTGAGACCAACTAAGAAGGGTGGTTTGGTTTCTTATACTGTTCCAGTAGAATTTTCTGATGAAAAAGTGTATAAAATTATTGGTGAAGTGCAAATTAATGAGCATTTTTATCGTTTGGTTGAGCCGAATCGATTGGGGGATATAGTTCTTTTAGACGATAATGGAAATATTTATCCTCGTGTTGGGAGGATTTATAATGATAGGTTAGCCCTACTTGAAACGGCGTTTCTGTTAGAACCTGCTGATTTGAAGTTTGTTAATGAACGTACAAGACAGGTTGATGATAACGAGCATCTTATTTCCAGTTTTGAGGTTCGTTATGCGGGTATAGAAGACTACAAAATGGTCTTTAAATATAAAACTGTTCATAATGATCGAGGAGAACCAATTGAAGAGAATAAAACTCTTAAATTCCCAATGTATGATAAAAATGTTACTTTAGGAACTATTCAATTGGAAATCTTAAATGTCGATGACACAGGTATTGAATATAAAATTCTAGCTTTATAAAATTATTTGTGAGGTAGATGAAGAAACGAGCTTTTTGTAACGGCTCGTTTTTTTGTATCTAGACTAAAATTTAGGTTTAAACTTTATAACGGCACCCTATATCATTAGTATATTATCGATGGAGGAAAAAATGCGTTTTGTTAGACCTGAGAGCTTGCATAATGGTGCAATTATTTTAGATGTCAGAAGTGAAGAGGAGTATGCTCATGAAAGGTTGGCTTTACCTCATATTGTTATTCGGGCAGATAAAATAAATCCTGATAAATTTATGGCTGAATATAATCCTAATGGGGAGAAACTTGTTAATATTTTGTGTACATCCGGTGGGGTTTCATCTGAGGTTGCGGAAAAATTTGAGGAAGCTGGATATTCTAATGTTGCTGTTGTGGTCGGTGGAATTATTGAAGCAGAATATGAAGGGTTAAAAGTGCTTAAAAATTGAGAAAAATCTTGTCTTATTCGTTGTCACTGCTATTATCTCTTATAGTTTTATAGGAGATTTTTTTATGCCTGATTTTGCTTTGGAAGATGAATTTGACGGGGTGGTTGCCGGTGTTGATGAGGCCGGACGGGGGCCTTGGGTTGGACCGGTTGTTGCCGGTTGTGTGGTTTTTATTGATAGAGATGTTCATCCGTTTTTGCTTGAAAATCTTAATGATTCTAAAAAGTTATCAAAGAAAAAAAGAGAGAAACTATTTGAAATTTTACAAGAAGAAGCTCAAAAAGGATATATTAAAATCGGTATAGGACAAGCATCTGCGCAAGAAATTGATGAAATAAATATTCTAAACGCTTCTTTTTTGGCCATGAAACGTGCAATTGAGGCAGCGCAGATAAAACCTGATATGGTGCTTGTGGATGGAAATCGGCTGCCTAAAAATTTTGCATATGCCACAACAGCGGTTGTTAAGGGTGATGCAAAGTCTTATTCTATTTCTGCAGCGTCTATTTTGGCGAAAGTTTATCGTGACAGATTGATGGAAAAAATGGCTTTACAATATCCGGGGTATGGGTTTGAGAAAAATGCTGGTTATGGTACTAAAGCGCATATTGAAGGATTGAAAAAGTTGGGAGTTACTCCGGAACATCGTCAATCTTATGCGCCGATTAAAAAATTTTGTGATAATAACAAGGTGAGGTTGGGATGACTGTTGTTGCAATGTGGTGTCGCCATGAAGGCGATGATGTTATCGGGATTGGTAAGCATATTCCATGGAATGTACCGAGCGATGCCAGACATTTTTTAGATGTTGTGGATGGTCAAACTGTTGTTTGTGGTCGATTGACCTATGAGAGTTTTCCTAATCGAACCATAGAAGGTTGTCGGATTTTTGTGTTAACTTCAGATGAAAATTATGAAGTTAGCGATGAAACTCATCATTGTGTTATTTCTTCACAAAAAGCTTTAGCTGATTTGGATGAAGATATTTATGTTGCCGGTGGGGCTGCTGTTTATCATTTATTTATGACTGGTAAAGAAAAGCTAAAACCTCAAATTGTGGTGGATTGTGTATATATGGGAGAGCTACAGAAATGTGATGGAGAACCGGTTTCTATTGCAGACAGTGTGGCGGTTTTGCAAAAAAATTATCGGCGTGTTTCGCCTTTTTATGTGCAGGATAATGTGAAAAGTGCAATTTTTCTTAAAAAGGGCGATTTTGTGGAACAAAGTGTGCTAAAACGTTTGATTGGTATTTTGGAGAAAAATGCGGAAATTCGCTGGTGAAGTTATACATTTTTACTTATTCACAGTAGTGGTTTTTTTGTTGCTTGATTATTTTTTGTTTTTACAATTTTCTCATCTTTGTTTAATGGACTAAGGACTTGTGAAATGAAAAAAATATTTATGTCGCCGCTCTTTATGCCAATTGCTTTTATTGTGTTGTGGAGCGCTTTTATGGCAGGTGTATATTATTTGTATCCGAATGATATTTTAAAAATTACCGATGAAGGTGGGGAAATTGAGGATATTACGCACTTTGGTTATGTCATTTTGATTGCGGTTTTGCTTATTCGCAGTGATGATTTTGGTGACAGGGTTAAAACTTGGGCAACACTCTTTTTCTTGGCTATGTGTGCTTTTTTGCGGGAACAGGGAATTCAGCATCATTTATCGCAAACCGATACAACCCCGTTTAAGTCCAGATTTTTCTTGAACCCGAATAATCCACTGAGCGAGAAAATTATTTTTGGTACCGTTTTGTTGATTGTTGCCGGTGCGGTGATTTATTTGGCGATTAAATATTCTAAACATTTAATACGTTCTTTCTTTCAATTTAATCCAGTAACATGGTCGATAGCGGTCTTATGTACAGTTGGCGTTTGTGCTAAGCTTGTTGATAGATTTCCTTCTAATTGGAAAAAAGCTCATAATGGGGTTTCGCTTCCAGAACAAACCTATGCAATTTGTCAGTTGCTGGAAGAATCGAGTGAGATGTTCTTGCCTTATATTGCTGTTGGGGTGCTCTATCAGTTTAAGTTGCAAAAGTAAGGTTGGAATGCTTAATTAAAACTTTTGTATGGTGTAGAGGATTGAAACCATTAGTTTCAATCCTTTTTTGGTGTAAAATGTACATTTTGCCAAAAAAACTATTGCTCTATGTTTAAAACCGTGATATAGTAAAGAAGCTTTTGATAAATTTATGTTTAATTTTTAATTTTATTTTTATGGAAAAAAGAAAAGAGAGTGTTTTTACAACACCTGTTTTGAAAGGGTCAAATTTATTTTTGAGTAGTAAAAGCAATACTCCATTTATGGTGGGGGTTGCAAAGGTAACAGTGGGGTCTAAGTCCAACAGAATTGAAATGCTGGATGGTCAGGTATATGAGTATACGCCTGATTGGCAGACATTACTTGCTTATACTGGGCAAAAGACGGCTCAAATACGGAATTTCCGTGTAGAGTCTGATGAAGAACTTGAAGTTCTTTCTGAATATGACCTTGTTAAAGGTCATGGCCTGAAGGTGATAAACGAACACGGTATGGTTCTGCACAAAAATGTGCGGGCATTTATGTTCATTAATGATCGTATCTATCTCATCCGTGAAGCGGATGGGGGATGGAATGTCTGCTATGCTGCGATAGGTGTTGCATGCAGAGAGAAACCTCTATCGAGAACAAATCTCTCTGCAGGCAGAAAAAAGATGTTATTTGATGAAAGGGGGAAACTCCACCTTAATCAGTGGTCTCCTCTTTATTGCGATAATCTTTACTTTGATTAATCGTAATAACTTTCATCGCTTTTTTAGGGGCTGCTTCGGCGGCTCCTTTTTTTATGGCTTGCGAAGTGTTTGTATGAAACTTGACAAAAGATGAATTGGGGAATATTTTGAAGTTGGTTAACGATTATTAGGAACTTTAAATTTAAGGATTATGGAAAAAATTTTTAGCAAAATTTGGTGGCCGTATCTATTTATTATCGGTCAGTTATGTATTGTTGGGCTTGTTGGCTTGGCCTGTGGCATAAATGTGTTTTGGTTGCCATGGTATAGTCTGGGTGTGGTTATGTTGCTAGGGCTTTTGCTGGTTACGCTGCAATTTCTGGATTTATTTCGGAGTGCCTATAAGCTCGAAGGGCTTGCGGTTGTTATGTATTTAGTAGCGATTTTTTGCGTGCTGAGTGTTATCAGCTTTTGTTTTGCACCATCTGGTGGACCAGTAGGTAATTTTAAACACGTAGGGGTTCTTTTGATTGCATCCGCAATATGGTGGGTGAGTGCTTTATTTTTTCTCCCGAAAATGTGCTATATTAGGGATTTGAAGATTGCATAGTGATGGGTATAATTCGTATTTAGTACAGAACTTTGTGGTAAAGTCGGCTAACAGCGTAATTAAATTAAGTATAAACGCCTCTTGAAAGGGGCGTTTTGCTTTATGTATAAGTCTGCTAATTGATGATAGAGATATTTTTCTTTAGTTTGATTTTGAGAATTAAAAAAGCCTGCTTTAATGCAGGCTTTTTGTGTTGCGTTTATAGTTCCGGGATGGATGCTTTTGTGCGCTTTTCTTCCGGAACCGGTGCGTCCTTGTTTTTATCAACTACTTTACCGGCTAAGACATCTTTGATTTCATCTCCGGTCAAGGTTTCATATTCCATCAACGCTTGGGCTAAAGTTTCCCAATCTTGTTTGTGTTTTTGCAAAATCTTTTTGGCTTCTTCATAACCATCGGTTACAAGTCTTTTGATTTCCGCATCAACCAAACGAGCAGTTTCTTCACTCATATTCTGATTTTGAGTTACCGAACGGCCTAAGAAAACTTCATTAGAGTTTTCTGAATAACGAATCGGTCCCAATAAATCACTCATGCCCCATTCGGTTACCATTGCTCGTGCCAAATTTGTTGCAGCATTGATATCCGATGATGCTCCAGAAGTTACCGCATCATAGCCGAATTTTAGCTCTTCTGCGACACGACCACCCATCAATATGGCTAAACGAGACAGCATTTGTGCTCGGGTATAAGAATATTTATCTTTTTCCGGTAACTGCTGTACCATACCCAATGCTCGACCTCTTGGAATTATTGTGGCTTTGTGTATCGGGTCGGTGTCTTTAACATTTAATGAACAAATCGCGTGTCCGGCTTCGTGGTAAGCGGTCAATTGCTTTTCCTTCTCATCCATAGCCATAGATTTACGCTCGTTGCCCATTAGCACTTTATCTTTGGCCGCGTCAAAATCTGCTGAACTTACTTTCAACTTATTTTTGCGTGCTGCCAAAAGGGCTGCTTCGTTGACTAAATTGGCTAAGTCTGCTCCAGAAAATCCAGGAGTGCCACGGGCTACAACGCTTAAATCAACGTCTTTTGCCAAGGGTACTTTACGCGTATGTACTTTCAAAATTTCTTCGCGTCCCTTAACATCCGGATTGTTTACCGTAACTTGACGGTCAAAACGTCCAGGTCTGAGCAGAGCAGGGTCTAATACATCCGGACGGTTAGTTGCTGCAATAATGATTACATTTTCGTTGGGTTCAAAACCATCCATCTCAACCAATAATTGGTTTAAGGTTTGTTCGCGCTCATCATTACCTCCGCCTAAGCCTGCGCCACGATGGCGACCAACTGCATCAATTTCATCAATAAACAGCAAGCATGGAGCGTTCTTTTTGGCTTGCGCAAACATATCTCTTACACGTGATGCCCCAACACCAACAAACATTTCTACAAAGTCTGAACCCGAAATGGAAAAGAATGGAACGTTTGCTTCGCCGGCTACTGCTTTGGCCAGTAAAGTTTTACCTGTTCCTGGAGGACCGACAAGTAAAACACCTCTTGGAATCTTACCTCCTAAGCGTTGAAACTTTTGCGGATCTTTTAAAAAGTCAATAATTTCTTCTAATTCTTGTTTGCTTTCATCCGCTCCGGCAACATCAGCAAAAGTAACTTTTTTGGTGTTTTCAATTAATCTTGCTCTGGACTTGCCGAAACTCATAGCCTTATTATTGCCGGAATTTGCTTGGCGCATGAAGAATATCCATACTCCGATGAGCAATAACATTGGGAACCACGATATAACTATTCCCCAGAACGTGCTTTCGGATGTATCAATCGGTCGGGCTTCTATCTTTACGCCTAGTTTACGCAAGGTCTCTACCATGCTTGGATCAAACGGTGCGTAGGTTCTGAATTTACTGCCGTTGTTGTAGTTTCCGTAGATATCATTGCCGACAATCGTTACTGACTCTACTTGACTGTTTTCGGCTTTATCCATAAATTCCGAAAAGGCTATCGGTGTGGCTGCATTTTGACGTGCACTTGGTGTGAAGTTGTTCATTATCACACTGAGCA
This sequence comes from uncultured Alphaproteobacteria bacterium, assembly GCA_944391405.1. GTDB lineage: Bacteria > Pseudomonadota > Alphaproteobacteria > RF32 > CAG-239 > CAG-267. Next base: position 34,150 of record CALXTN010000012.1, read on the forward strand.
CTATAAATGCAATCAACCAAAATATCATGCTTTTCATCGGTTTCATTTATTTTCATTTCCCTTTTATCTTTGCCCAATGTTGGGCTTATATCGCTTAAATTTTTACAATTATATTATATAGAGCGAACTCGTCTAAAACTCAATAGCTATTTTTATTTTAAGGAAAATTTGGGGGTAGATTGGCTTGTATTTCTAGATGAAATTTTTATATAAAAAAATGCCCGCAGTTATAAGGCGGGCGGATGTTCAGAAACCGTAAGCAATTGACGGCTCGACTTATTTGATGAATCTTATTCGTCGACATCCGTCCGAACGTGACTTTATCTTTTACCTTTTATGTCCATTGCTTAAGGGATTCTGATGCCCTGAACTTGATGTTTTATCAAATTCAGCTGTGACTATATATTAGGTTATATGTTTTTGCAATATTTTTTTTGTTTTTTATGTTCGAAAGTGTAAAAATCTAAATTTATGCTAATTTTTTTACTGGCGGAAAATTATTTAATGGGGGTGTTGTATTGAATGTGATATCAGTTTTATTTGTGTTATAGCTTCGTTGCTTTTTTATCTTGTTTTTTCATGAATATTTTTAAAGTGTTGTCGCTGTTTATGTATTCTCTTAAAGAACTGAAACAGCCTTGTTGCATACAATGTTGTATAATTGAATTTTGGATTAAATCTGTATGACATAAGCAGGGTTTATTGATTAGTTTTGTAAATTCTTTCAGTTCTTTATGGGGGAATTCTGGTTCTTGCGTTAGTTCACAGGTCAGTCTTATTAAATCTTCATCGTTATTAGGGATTGTTTCCGGAAGTCTGGCGTATTGGGATAATTTTTGGTATGTGTTTGGCATAAGGTATGTCATTGTGCCATTTTTTATGCTGCGTTGATATTCGTTGCTCTGTTCTTCTTTCCCGTACATGTTTTTTAGCGTGTATCCTATTTTGGAACGTTGCATGTTGTATATGTCATAGATGATTTGCGCATGTTGAGGATATTCTTTCATAACTTTCAAAAGTGCAAAAGTATCACATTTTCTTTCATCAGTTGTCCCCATTGTTATATGAATGCTTTCGTGGTAGAAACCTCGTTTATAAATGATATCTAATCGTTCTTCGAGGACAATACTCTTAAATTTTTCAATTTTTTCTTGTGCAAGTCCCTCTATGTTGCGGGGGGAAGCCGTGTCTTTTTTTATTTCTAAACATAGAATTTGCATATTTCCAATGTGTCTATCAAAAAAGCAGGTATTGGATAGCGCATTCTGATATATTATTGAAGCATAAAATTGTTCTCGAGTGACGTTGTTAAACAGTATATCGTTTTTGTTCTTTTCATATGTCAAATCAATGTTGTTTTGTTGTAAAAAATCAAATACAGTGCGGGCTTGAGCTTCTGTATTTGACATTGTAGGGTGGATTTGTTTGTAACGCTTGAATTTTTTTTCAAATTCAAGGGCTGATGCTATTCCTATATTGGTGGATAAACCAATATCTGCATCTTTTTCCATAGTTCCCAGATTATAATTAGGATGTTCTTGATTTGTAGGGAGGGTTGGTTTTAGTGTCTTTATTATAATTGCCAACTGTTGTAGGTAATTCTTCTGTCCTTGTATAAAATTTTCGTATATGTTGTTGGTATTCATTGTTTAATTCTCTATATTTCTTGGGGAAATTATACTTTTTTGTGAGCTTTTTTAGTCAATAATAGAAAATTTGTTGTTCTTTTAAGGGCTAGTTAAGCATGACGAAGCTTGAATACGCCATCTTCGTATCCTTGGATGGTTTTATCGGTTTTTGCCATTTCTAATCTTTTTTCTGCAAGAGCTACATATTCTTTTTCACGCTCAATGCCTACATAGTGACGTCCTAATTTGGCAGCGGTTACCGATGTTGTTCCGGAACCTAAAAATGGATCAAATACCACGTCTCCTTCATTACTGGAGGCTAAAATTAATTTGGCAATCAATTTTTCCGGCTTTTGAGTTGGGTGAGGGGTGTTCTCTGACATCGACCAAAACGGAATAGAAATATCGGTCCATAAATTTGACGGGGCAGTTAAACGATATTTTTTGCCTTCTTCTTCATCGTCTTCTTGCCAATCTTTCGGAATCCCATTATCATCTTTGTATGGTGCTAATACGGGACGTTTTAGTTTAACTGCATCTAAATTAAAGGTATATTCGCTAGATTTTGTGAAAAACCAGATGTCTTCAATGCAGTTTTTCCAGTTATTGCCAGAACTACGACCTTTTTCTCGTTCCCAAGTAATTCTGTTTTTTAGTAAAAAGTATTTGCCGGCAATTTCCGGTATAGCTATGGATGTATTCCAATCTGAGCAGATGTATAAACTACCATTGGGTTTTAATGATATAAAAACCTCAGCCAGCCATTTATCCATCCAACGCTTATAGTCGTTCCAGTCCATCGACTTAAATTCTTTGGTCCCAAATTTTTTTGTTAAATTATATGGTGGATCAACTACTACTAAATCTGCAAAATTAGCTGGAAGAAATTTAAGCGCATCAAAGGTGTCTTGCCAAATGGTGCGGTTTAAAATTTCACTGACTTTTGCTTTTTTAGTCAGCGTTATTGCTCTTGATGAATATTCATCGGCTTCTTGGTCACTTAAGACAATGGTTTTGTTACGGGGAGCCGGAGTGTTGGTCATTGGTTTTCGCCAAACCTGTTGTTTACGAGTTCGGTTATGTTGGTAATGGCTTGCGCTGCGTCTTGACCACTTGCCGATACTTTTATTGTGGTCCCTTTAGATGCTGCTAACATCATTAAGCCCATGATGGAATTACCTTCAACCGTTTGACCTAATCTTTCTACTTCTACTTCCGCATTTAAGCCGTCTATGGCTTTTACAAAACTTGCGGCTGCTCTGGCATGTAAGCCTCTTTCGTTTATGATATTTAATTCTACGCAGATTTTATCGCTCATCTTATTTTCCCAGTAATTCTGATGCAATGGTTATATATTTTATTCCGGCTTCTTTGGCGCCACTGACAGCTTCTTTTAAGCTCTTTTCTTTGCGCAAAGTATTTAATTTGACGAGCATTGGTAAATTGATACCGGCAATGACTTCCACGTTTGCTCTGTCCATAATGGATATGGCTAGATTTGATGGAGTGCCGCCAAACATGTCAGTCAATACAATAACTCCTTCTCCACTATCTACATTTTGAACTTTAGTCAATATGTCTTCACGGCGTTCATTCATGTCGTCGTTTGGACCGATGCAGGCTGTTTCAATTTGTTCTTGAGGACCAACAATGTGTTGCATTGCGGACTTGAATTCATCGGCTAGGCGACCGTGAGTGACCAACACTATTCCTATCATTTATTTGCTCCACTTTTCCAGATTTTAACTGCACCAAAAGCTTCTATAATTTCTTGTTTGCTTTTAATGCGTTCTAATTCGTCGGCGCGAGTTTGACGGCCTTTGAATGAGAATTCTTCTACGGTGTCTACCGGTACACCATAAGTGCGTTCTACGGTTTCTCCGTTAATTTCGACTATCATCACAAATTCAGACTCGGCTAATACTGAACCAGTTTCACTGTTTATCCCTTCTAATTTTACTGCAATCTTGCCGTCCCTTTTTAATATGGCTGTGTTTTTGCCATCATATTCCAACATCGGATTTACAGGATCATCTTTGCGGGCATCTATGAATATTGCCAATTCTCCGAATTTATTTTCAATGATTTCAAAAAAATCTTGTTTTTCAATTAATGTGTAGTACTGATTTTCCATGTTTCGGCTCTTGTCTTGTTAATGTTACCAACGCTGTCTAGAATATCACAAAGTTTTATAAGTGTCAATTAAGTTTATCCTGACTTAGTCGTTTTCTTTGTTGTCATTATAATGTAGGGGGGGATTTTGTTTTTTATTCATTTCTTTGATTTGTTCGGAGAGCTTTGGAGTAGGAGCTCGGCGACCGGATTTTTTTAGAATTAATTTGGCTAATTTATTTTCATCGTGTTCTTCGGCAAAATCTTTTAAATCTTCCGTTGGTAGATTTTTTAGTTCTTCGGAGGAGAAATTTTTTTGAATATTTTTAAGTCCTTGAATGCTTTTTTCTAGGTTTTCATCAGAAATATCTCCTTCTAAATTTAACGGTTTAACTACTTTTTGTTTTAGGATTTGGCGACGTGTTTCTGCCGGAGTATATTCTGAAGAATTTAATAGGCGTGCATCTTCTTTTGTGGGGGAGTTTGCTTGTCCTGCTGCTTTAGCGGCCATATTTGCACTCATTACGGCACCTAATTTACCGGCCATGTGTTGTTCTTGTGTTATCTTGATGGTTTCTTTTTCTTGACGAGTGCGGATTTGTTCTTCATTGTAGAGTTCTTCACTATCTAACAGATTGATGTTAAAAAAAGAGTTTTCTTCTTCATCATCTTCTTCGTCATAAACTTCTTTTATTTTTTTACGCAAGCGGTTTAGAGCTTTAGGTGAAGGCGAGGCTGGTTTACGTAGATTGGCGGTATTATCGGTGGAGGCTTCGTCTTCTAATTCTGCGCGTCCTTCTAGTCTTTTGCTAATTCTGGAGGCATCTGAAATACTCTTTTTTTCCCAATTTATTAATTTTTTTTTGTTAGGGGCGAGTTCTTCTGTCATTTGTTTTCTCCTATGGTTGCGCTGATAGACTTATTCGCGGTGATATGTAATCATTAAGCATGTATCTGCCAATATGACAGGAGTTACTTTTAATTTTTGCTTATTTCGCATTTTTAGAGTGAATGCGGTACAGGTGCTAATGTGCTTTAACATATCTTCGCGGAATGTTTGCCAATCTTCTAGTTCTGGTAATTTCTTTTTTTGTTTGTCAAGTATATCTCGGATGTTTGGAGAATCTTGAATTTCAGTTTCGGCTATTCCCCAAAGGCTTAAGAAAGAGCTGTTATATGTTTTTAGACGTAAATTTGGGGTGAAAATAACTATAGAATCGTCGATATTATCTAAAATATCGCGCTGAACAGCGATTAAATCACTTAGATGGCGGGCAGCTGCCAGACGGTCGGTAATATCTTCATAGGCGATAATGGTTCCGTCTGGATGTGGTGCGCGGATGCGACGAAAGGTTCTGCCGTCAGGAATATATAATAGGTCTTCACGCTGTTCTGTCAATGAATCAAAAGCTTTATTTTCTTCATCTTTGTATACCTTAAAATCTGATACCTCGGGCAAAGTTTTTTGTTCCCGAATTTTATCTAAAAAGATATTGTAGTGAGGTGTGTTGTCTAAAAAGTTATTGGGGAGATTCCATAGTTTTAAAAATGCTGTATTTCCAAATGTAAACTCATGTTTTGTGTTTATAATGCAGAAAGCTGTATCTAATGAGCTTAAAATATCTAAATGGGTGTCTAGATGTACTTGGTAGTTGCGCTTAATTTCATCAAAGCCTGTTATGTCTATTAAAGAACCGATAATATGGGTTGTTTTTAATGATGAATCATAATATGGGGTTTCTGTGATTTCGTATTTTTTCAAATCGCCATGATTTAAAATATTAATTTGTTTCTTTTGAGGTGTATTTGATTCTTTTGCTATTTTGGCTAAATCAAGTAGATTTGATGTATTTCCTAAATCTCGTAATATACTGTTTTCCGCAGTGAGGTCTTTGAAATTTTTTAATCCGAGTAAATCAAGATATTGGCGGTTTAGTATGCGTATATTTAATGTAGAATCGCGAAGCCATATCGGATAGGGAAGATTGTCTATCAATATTCTAAAATCTTCAACTTCTTTACGGCTGGATATGGCTTCTTCTGTTGCACGGTCGATAAAATTGGTTTCACGGGTGATGTCTCTAAACCAAAGGCAATTGCTGTTTATTTGCGAATCGGATGAGTTTATACGTACGCCACTTACAACAAAAGTCTTATGATTGTTGCTATGGGTTAATATTTCAAAACTTAATCCTTTGTTTTTTAGAGCGTTAAACATACTACTTAATTTTTCCGAATCTGTACGGGTAAAAGTTGAAAGTATGTCATTTAATGTGCTTTGTTCTCCGTTGGGTAGATTTAGTAGGGTTGCTAAACGGCGAGAGCAGTATTGGTATTCTTTGTTTTTATATATAGATAGTGTTAGGTAACCGTCTTTTGAGGCATAAAGCATTTCCTCATAATGTCTAGTGGCGATGTCTTGTTTGGATAAATCACTTTTTAGTTTGCGATTGCGGCGGATTAAAATAACGGCAAGCAAAGGAAATACTAAACTTATGGATAACCATATATATAGCAAGGTTGTTAATGTTTCTATTGTCATTTTGTTCTTTCCGTTTCATATTCTTGCGTGCACAGGGCAAAGACTAATAAAATAAATTTAATTTTAGAGCTAAAAATTTCGGTTGTTTGTTTTTTTGTTTTATTATATAGCTAGTTTTATGATATTTGTTTGGTGATAGCAAATTAAAAATTGAAAGAGTGAACAATATGTATACTTTAGTTTTTGATACGACCGGTAACGGGTTGTCTTTGGCTCTTTATCAAGATGAGCATTGCGTGCAAAAAATTGAAAAAAATGAAGAGTTTGGACAAGCAGAACATTTGGCTGTCGGAACAGCGCAAATTCTTAAGGAAAATAATATTAAAATGGCAGATGTCGGGCTGCTAGGGGTTTGTACGGGACCGGGATCGTTTACCGGTGTGCGCTCAGGACTTGCTTTTGCCAGAGGTTTGGGGTTAGGTTGTCCTCAATTGAAATTGACAGGGGTATCTGCGTTTGATGTTTATGCCAATATGCTTAAAGAAAAAGACAGAGCTTTTTATAACGCGGTTGTGATTGAAACAAAACGTGAGGATTTTTATTTTCAATTATTTGATGAAAATTTAAGAAAAGTCTCTGAACCATTGGCATTAACTCGTGAGGAAATTGCTCATAAACTCAGAGGCTACCAGGTTAGTTTGGTTGGGGATGGAGTGGAAAGATTGCTTTCTATTTCGTTGGGATTGCAAATTAAACAAGTTGAAATTGTGGATATGATGGATGTGGAAGCTCTCTTTCGTACAGTTTATCAAAAATATTTGCAGAAAATGCTTGATTTTCCGAAACCGCTGTATATAAGAGGGGCTGACACTTGTGTAAAATAAATAAAAAATTATAGATATGTTGTAAAATTGGTGTTAGATACCTAATTTAATGGAAATTGTTTATGTTTATCTTATTTATGAAAGAGGTTTGCCGTGACTAGATCTGAATTGATTGAAAGTATTGCTAAAAAAAATCCTAATTTGTTGTTGAGCGATATTGAAAGAATTGTTAGTGTTATTTTTTCTAGCATGACTAGTGCTTTGGCTAAAGGCGATCGTGTTGAGTTTAGAGGTTTTGGAGTGTTTTCTATTCATAAACGTTCACCGAGAATCGCTCAAAATCCGAGAACCGGTGATAAAGTGAAAATTGGTAATCGTAATATTGTTCATTTTCGCGTAGGTAAAGAATTGCACGAAAGAATGAACGAAAATTAATCTTTGTTTCTTCCTGATTGGAGGTCGTATGTGGCTGATTAAAATTTTGCTTATGGCGTTGTTTTTTGTTTTTTTGGTTCAAAATAACGAAATGGTTAATGTTTGGCCAATACCAAAAGATGATTTGACTATTGCCGTTAGTGTTGTTTATTTAATTCTGTTTTGCGTGGGATATCTTTGTGGCAGATTATCTGCTTGGGCAGCTTATGCTCCCCTTCGGGTTATGGTTAGAAAACAGAAAAAGGAAAATAAATTACTCTCTAAAGAGCACGAAAAGTTGAATCAAGAACACGAAAAACTTAATCAGCAAATTACTTCTTTGCAAGAAGAGGCCGAGAAAAATGAGAAAACAAGCGGGTTCTCTCTTAACAGAAAAATTAAAGGGTGGTTTTCTAAACCCTCTGTGGAAGATAAATGAGTAATAAAAAGAACTAAAGCGAGGTAAATTATGAATTGGTTAACTGATATTGTCAGACCGAAAATTAAGAAGACAACCCCGAAAGAAATTTCTGATGATTTATGGGTTAAATGTCCGGAATGCGGGCAGATGCTTTTCTCAAAAGAGTTGAAGCAGTCTATGTATGTTTGTACAAAGTGTGGTCATCACTTGCGTCTTTATGTAGATAAACGCTTAAAGCAGTTGTTTGATGACGGAATTTATTCTGAGTTGGCTTTGCCTTCTGTTAAAGAAGACCCGTTGAAGTTTAAAGATACTCAGCGTTATACCGATAGACTCAAAGTTTATCGCAAAAAGACCGGCAGTAATGATGCTATTAAGGTTGGTACAGGTAAAGTTGCTGGTATAGATACAGTTGTTGCAGCTATGGATTTCTCTTTTATGGGGGGCTCTATGGGGACGGCTGTCGGTGAAGGGATTGTTAAGGCTGCGGAATATGCTTATGAGCATGATTGTCCGTTGATTATAGCCAGTGCATCCGGTGGTGCTCGTATGCAGGAAGGTATGCTTTCTTTGATGCAAATGGCTCGTACTACTGCAGCTATTAATCGGGTTAAAGAAAAAGGTTTGCCTTATATTTCTATCTTTACAGATCCAACAACCGGTGGTGTTTCGGCTTCTTTTGCGATGATTGGGGATGTTCATATTGCTGAAAAAGGCGCTATGATTGGTTTTGCTGGTAAGCGCGTGATTGAACAGACTATTCGTGAAAAATTGCCAGAAGGTTTCCAAACAGCTGAATATCTTAAAGAACATGGTATGGTTGATATTGTGGTTGAGCGTAAAAACTTGAAAGAAACTGTTGATAGAGTTTTGAGTCTTTTAATGGCAAATCATAATAAGATAGCAGCTTAGTGTTGTTTGAAAAAAATGTGAAAGCGGGGGTTCGTCTCCGCTTTTTTTTGTATTCTGAAAACCACGCGTTAGACGCGTGGTTCAGTAAAGCTTATAGCGGTGAGGATGACAAAACGCTC
>CALXTN010000013.1 GCA_944391405.1 uncultured Alphaproteobacteria bacterium
TCTTTCATCCAAATCAGAAGGCTTTTTTTTTTTTTTTTATCCCTCGCAATACAGCCCCTCATAAGATTTTTTAACCACCAAACCTTTATTGTAGATATAGTTGAGAGCATCTGTAACCACGGCTTTGTGCTTATCGGAAGATGTACGTACAAAGTAGTCATAATCAATATGCATTTTATCAAAGAGGTTACGGAAATTATCACTACGCATCTTAAGAAAATCTTTTAATTCCATACCGCTTTCTTGGCAGCTGGTTTGATTTTTCTGACCATGTTCATCGGTACCGGTAGTATAAAAAACCTCATTACCGCGCATTTGCTCAAACTTTTTCAAAACATCGCCCAAGATAGTTGTAAAAGCGTGCCCAACGTGCGGCGCACCGTTAATATAATAAATCGGAGTAGTGATATATTTCTGCATCATCTTTATCCTTGTTAATTGTTAACTAAAACCCCAAACACAAAAAAAAGCGGAAACCCCGCCTTTTCAAATTAAGAACCGACCAACAACGCCGACGGGAGCGTTATCACAAGAATAACCGCATTTCCATTCGCATCATCATTATGTCAATTCTGTTTCTCATGAAGAGGAGTATAAATAAGCGAAAATAATTTGCAAGCATTTTTTATCAAAAAGCACAGAAAAGACCAATATTTCCCCTTCCAAAAGCATAAAAAATCCCCAAAAAAACGATTGTAATTTTTAGTAACAATTTGTTTTATCCACAGACAGACAAAACGATTGAATTTCCGAGATAAACGAAGTAGGTTATCGCAGTATATAGAAAAGGAGAAACTGATAAATGATATTTTGTGATATGGATGGCGTATTAACAGATTTTGACGGCTCGTTTGAAGCTCGTTTCGGCATGCCTCCAAAGGCTCTGCCCCGTCCGGAATTGTGGGAAAAAGTCCTAAACACAAAAGACTATTGGTATGATCTCCCGAAAAAAGCGGATGCTGATAAACTCATCAATTATTTAAACAAGTTTGGTTATTCCATTTTAACCGGACTGCCGGCATATGGTTTTGACAAGGCGGAAAAAGAAAAACGCCTTTGGCTTAAAAAACATTATAACAAAGAACAAGACGTCATTTGTTGTTTAAGCAAAGATAAACAAAACTACGGCAACAAGAGCGACATTTTGATTGATGATTTAGAAAAAAATATTGCCCGCTGGGAAGAAATGGGCGGTATCGGCATTTTACATACATCCGCAGAATCAACAATACAAAAACTACAAGAATTAGGATACAAATAGGTCATACAATGAAACAGGCTGCCAAAAACGAAATACTAAGAAAAAGCGACGAACTACTAAATTATCTGGACAAACTGCACTTAGCCCCGAGCCAAAACTTTAGCGAAGAAGAAGTAAGCGCCATTATTGCCAAAGAAGAAGCTCAAACTCAAAAAAATTATGAACGTGCGATTGCCAAATTTCAAGAAACCAATCACAGCCTAACCTCTCCGCAAATTAAGCGTTTCGTAGTATATTGGGGCTATCCCGGAGCTGGCAAATCTTATATGTCTAAAAAGCTGATTGAGCGCTTTGGTCAAGAAGAAGACTGCCTGCCGTTTAACATCATAGATAAAGACCAACACAGAGATTTGTTCCCTAATTTGTTTAATCACCTAAAAAACGGACACTTGGATGAATGTGAAAAATTCGCAGGTGTTACCATTGATTACGTCCGCCAAATTTTGGATTTATCTTTACAAAGCGGCGAACGTTCTATTTTATCCATCGGTTCCATGGGCGCAGGCAGTGAGTTCAAAGATAACGCAGCCAAAGCCATCAGCTACGGTTACAAACCATGCGCGGTATATATGGCGGTTAATCCGGATATTGCATATTTAAGCAGCGTATATCGTAGTGCGTCATTATATGACCAAATTATTTTCCAAAACAAAGAGTTGTATCCGAGATTAGTATCAAACGAATATTTCAGCCGTGTGGTAGATATGTTACCGAACATGATAGAGCGGATAGACACCTTCCAACAAGAAAACAGCGAAAATGTGGATTTGATGGTTTTAAACCGTAGTAATGAAGTCTTGTACGATTCGCGCAAACCCCACACCTTAAATGTCAAGGAGGTAATCGCCGAAGAAGAAAGTCGTCCGTTGAACGATAAGGAAATCATCAACATCAACAAGCAACTGACACAAATCCGCGAGAGCATTGCTTATCGTCATGAAAATCAAGTATATGCACCGTATGCAAACGAATTAGAAATGGCCAAAACAGCGATACAACGCATTCATAAGCTTGTTTCGTCCCAACCGATACAAAGCAACACTCATGGTCAATTCAAGTTCGGCATATTGGGCAAAGCCTCCGGTTTTGACAGATAGTTTTTGACAGCTAAAAAGCTCTGCGACCATTACAGACTTTAGATACAAAAAAATTCCGCAAGCCGAAGAATTTTTAATTTTCCTTAACTCTTTTAGATATAGCACATAAAAGAACAAAGGAGAAAAAGATGAGCCAAGAATTTACGTTACACACCCATAACAACGAGTGCCACTTTGATGGTCGCGCCACTGCGGAAGAAATGGTATCTACCGCCGCAGAAAAAGGATTTAAAACGATTGGCGTCAGCAATCATCTAATCTGCCACGAAGGTTTGTTCCAACCGCCTAAGCCGGAAGTAATGTTTATGTCAGATTTCAATGAAGCCGAAAAAATCTATATGCGCCATATTGAAATTTTGGAAAATTTAAAAGGCAAATACAACATAGATATAAAAATCGGCTTTGAGGCAGACTTTTTTCCAGATAAGACCTGGCGTAAAAATTTTGAGCAAATGTTAAAACGTCTACCGCTTGATTATCTCGTTGGCACCTGCCACTTTTTAATGAGCTCTGATCTCCGTTTTCTATGCAACATCTATCACCTAAAACACTTACAAGAACCACTGGCGCCGGAACAACAACGTGAATATGTAAAAAATCACTTTGCGAACATTGCCGCCGCAATAAGAAGTGGCTATTACAGCTTTATGGCGCACATTGACTATTGCACCATTTTCGGTCTTGGCGAAAGCGAAGAGTATGACGAAGATAAATATAAAATCATTGAAGCATTAAGAGAAACCAAATTGCCGTTTGAAATCAATACCAGCGGCTACAATCGTATCAATCGCCCACATCCTGCGCCATGGATTATAAAAGAATTAGCCAAAAGCGGAGATGTACCTGTATTATTGAGCGACGATGCACATGACCCAACTCAACTCGGCCAGCATTTTGACAAGGCAGAAGCCTTATTGCAAGAGTTGAATTACAAACCACGCTTTACTCTGAATATGTTAAAAAAGCCGCTCTAAAAAAGCGGCTGATTTTTGCACCAAGCTAAAAAATCTCAAACAAAAAAGCAGTGGCAAAACACCACTGCTCATAAAAGAGTTTATCATAACAGAATTAATTTTTCTGAGTAAATCCGGTAATCGTACCTTTATATCCCTCAACTTTGGCTTCTAATTCCTTATAAACAAAGTAATCATTTTTCACCGTTGTTTTATAAGTAGGAGCAATAATCACATCTGCCCCTGAATTTTTCAAAGCCTTATAAGCTGCGGCGGATTTAACGTCATCCATACCTCCGGAAACTGAAGGTACCGGCAAAGGAATAGCTCCAGACAAACCTTTAGCTTCGCCGGCATAACTCATACCATCAACAAATTCATTATCTCCGCCGATTTTAAAACCGAACAAAATCTTTGCGGAAGATTCTCCAGATATTTTTTCGCCCACTCTGATATTAGCAACATGATTTGACTGAATTGTGGGTTGAAGCGCGGCATTAGGCACCCCCTGATGAACGGAAGAACAACCTGATAATCCAATCATGGCAATACCCGCCAACAAAATCATTTTTTTCATCTTAAAATACTCCATAAATTAGTTCTAAATAAAAAAGAAGCCACCTTGATGAGAGGTAGCAGGAAGTTAGAACCTATTTATGGAAATAGTGTAGTATATTAGTTATATAAACCTATTCTACTACCTTCCTGCCATCGGCAAAAAGGTAGTTTTTTACATCTGCTCAAACAGACAACCATAAAGAGGGTTCTAAACCTCATACCGGCAATCAGCCGGTACAAGAAAAGAGTATTAAAAAAAATCCTCAAAGTCAAACAAAAAATACCTCAAACACAACGCTGCGAATAAGTTCCCTCTCCGACGCAAAAAACTCCTTGCAATTAAGACAAAGCCATGCTAAATCCGTCCACGCAATAAAATAATTATGTTTTTAAATTTATACAATTATGCAACAAAAAATTAAATTACTTTGGCAAATTTGGAGCCCCATGCTCATGTTCATCGGTTGTTATGCAATATTGGCGCAATTCCGCCCTATAACTTGGCAACCTTTAGTTTATGGAAGTCTGGGACTTGCCGCAATTCAAGTTTTGATTTACAAAACGACCTACCGAAAACGCCCGGACGTATTGCCCATAACCATGTTATATTTTCAAATGGCAAGTATCCTAAGCATGATATTCATTGGCAATCTCGCCCCTTTTGAAGAAGCGATGCTGTGCGTGGCCGTTTTTATGGGACCATGGACGATTGTGTCATTACTCAAGATTTTCTATGCCCCTCTTCCCACAAAATCTTTGGAAGACGGACATAACTCTTAAGGTAAAAGGTAACAGGTAAAAGTAAGGGTAAATCTAAACTAAGTAAATTAAATAACCGGCGGTTATTTTTTTGCCCCCATAAGTCAAAAGGACATACACACAACCGCCATTTACATCGAATCAAGCGAAAGTAATAATAGCGGAAATTAGGAGCTACATATCTTATTAACCCCAAAGAGATTAAAACAAACAAAAAGTCCTCACGACTAAGCGAGGACTTTTTGTTTACATATTACTCAATCAAAGACATTTTACAAGTCACCTGAAAGAAATCTCTTAACAAAATCTCCGCAAAAAGTATCCTGAAGTTATCTAGGCAAAGACTTTCAACAAGTCTACTAAGCAAAGACCTTTAGCTAGTCTACTGCCTCCCCTCTCGCCCTTATATACACTCAGTTATCGCTAGCCATACTTGTGTTCCTGCCACTCCAAGCTAACAAAGCAACAGAAATCCACGACAATATGCGTAAACAAAACGCAACATCTATAGTCTATCAGTTGACCTAAGTATATCCATAATACGGCAAGAAGTGGCAAGAAAGATAAGACTAAGCAACTTCACCCGTAACTGGATCCACAGTCTCTTCCATCATATCATCCCCGATAAGTTCAGAAGTGAGGTGCCCTGCATCAGCACGAATTTTGCGTTCAATTTCATCAGCCAAAGCCGGATTTTCACGCAAAACTTGTTTAGCATTTTCACGACCTTGCCCAAGTTTTTCTCCGTTATAAGAGAACCATGCTCCGGCTTTTTCAACAATACCAGCTTTAACACCAAGGTCAATCAATTCGCCAACTTTAGAAATACCTTCGCCGTACATAATGTCAAAATCAACGGTTTTAAATGGAGGAGCCACTTTATTTTTAACAATTTTAACGCGTGTCTGACTACCAATAACATCTTCTTTATCTTTAATTGCGCCAACTCTACGAATATCCATACGAATAGAAGCATAAAATTTCAAAGCGTTACCACCGGTTGTCGTTTCCGGATTTCCAAACATCACACCGATTTTCATACGAATTTGGTTAATAAAGATAATAAGCGTGTTTGAGCGAGAAACCGTAGCAGTTAATTTACGCAACGCCTGGCTCATCAAACGAGCTTGCAACCCCATATGAGAGTCGCCCATTTCGCCTTCAAGCTCTGCCTTAGGCACCAGAGCGGCAACCGAGTCAACCACCAACACGTCAATTGCCCCCGACCGCACCAATGTATCAGCAATCTCCAAAGCCTGTTCACCGGCATCCGGCTGAGAAATTAAGAGGTTATTGATATCAACACCGATTTTTTTTGCATATGAAGGATCAAGAGCATGTTCCGCATCAATAAAAGCGCATGTCCCGCCTTTTTTCTGAGCCTGAGCAATAACGCTCAAAGCCAACGTTGTTTTACCGGAGCTTTCCGGCCCATATATTTCCACAATACGCCCCTTCGGCAAACCACCGATACCCAGAGCGATATCAATACCGAGAGAACCGGTAGAAATGGCTTCAATATCAATTTTCGTATCTTGTCCGAGACGCATGATAGAGCCTTTACCGAAAGCTCGTTCAATTTGGCTCAGCGCCGCTTCTAACGCTTTGTCTTTTTCCATATTCAAACCTCTTAAAAATAATTTTTAGAACGTTACTGACGAGATTATGTTCTGTTTTTGTTCGATTTGCAAGCATTTTTTTTGTTTTTCCGCAATTTTTTCAAGATATCGCACAAAAACAAAGAGATAACAAGCATTATCAGTTTCTACAATCCCTAATTATTTATTCACTTTCCCTCATAGTAACAAAAGTTTCATATTTCCCATACGCAAAATTTGAAAAAAATGGTTTACAAATGACAATTAATTCTGTAAGAACAAAGATAGTTAGTTTCAAAAAACATACTGTAAAAAGAAATATATGAGGTAATTATACATGACAGTTGAACCACTTATGGCTGGTAAAAAAGGCCTAATTATGGGCCTTGCCAATGACAAATCAATCGCTTGGGGGATCGCTCAAGCATTAGATGCACAAGGCGCACAAATCGCAATTTCATACCAAAACGAAGCTCTTGAAAAAAGAGTTATCCCATTGGCTGAAAAACTTTCTTATGCACCGACATTGATAAAATGCGATGTAACCGATTCTGCATCTGTTGAAGCTTGCTTTAAGGAATTAGGCGAAAAATGGGGCAAGTTGGACTTTGTGGTTCACGCCATTGCGTTCTCAGATAAAGACCAATTAAAAGGTCGCACCATTGATACAACTTTGGCAAACTTTACTAATACAATGCATATTTCCTGCTATTCATTCTTAGAAGCATGTCGTTGCGCATCTCCATATATGAATGAAAACGGCTCTATCGTAACCTTAACCTACTTAGGTTCAGAACGCGTATTGCCAAACTACAACATCATGGGCGTTGCCAAAGCCGCATTAGAAGCATCTGTTCGTTATGCCGCAGTAGACATGGGACAACAAAAAGTTCGTGTTAACGCCATTTCTGCCGGCCCAATTAAAACATTGGCAGCTTCCGGTATTGGTGACTTCCGCAAGATTTTGCGTTGGAATGAATTAAACGCACCATTGCAAGCAAACGTTACCCAAGAACAAGTTGGCCGTGCTGCATTAGCTTTGCTATCACCTCTTGGTGAAGCCATCACTGGTGAAGTTGTACACGTTGACAATGGTTACAACACCATCGCAATGGTTAATATTCACAACACACATGAATCATCAGAAGTGTTGGCCGAATTTTAATATCAAAAAAGTTGCTACCAGAAAGCCCCTTATCGAGGGGCTTTTTTTTATCCATATTGTTAGAAAAACATCACAAAATCTCTATAATCATCAAACGAAGCAGGAATATCTGATATAAAATGAAACTCCCCCTAATATTATGATATCTCACGTAAACAAAAGTATTAAAATAAGTTATAACAACCATATCAATCCACTGATATACAGAAATCTTCATCTTTAAATATTCAAATTTTCCTTCTATAAACTTATTTTCAGCCACAATAAAAAAGGGCTTGAGAAAACCCAAGCCCAATAACGTCAGCCAATCAAAGAATTAATAGTTTTTCAACAATTCTTCCATAGCCTTAACAAAACAAGAACCATTTTCCTTAGCAAAATCCATAATTGTCTTGCCATCAGAAGTTTTAACATCAAGTTTAGCTCCTGCCTTAAGCAAAATTTTAACTTTACCGATATCCCCCCCCTGAACAGCATACATCAATACCGATTTACCATTATTATCAACAGCGTTTAAATTAGCCTTTTTCTCTAATAACATCTGTAAAATCTGCGTATCAGCCAAAGGATTAGCAACAGCAAACATTAAAGCTGTACGTCCGTTATCATCATTTTGATCAATACGTTGAACTTTTTCCAAAAGCTCAGCCACTAATAATTTTTCAACTCTAATATCATGATTATCAACCGCATACATCAAAGCCGTTTTTCCTGTATCATCAACAGCTTCAACATCAACAGCACGCCCTAAAAGTATATGAGCTTTAACCAACTGCGCATTTTTACCGCTAACAGCATACATTAAAGCAGTTTTTCCATCAGCATCACGCAAATTAATATCTCTTTGCGGAGCTGACTTAAGATACTGCATAACCGTAACCATATTAACACCGCCAACACCTTCAGCTGCGTACATCAAAACAGATTTACCCCTATTATCGCGAGCTTCAACATTAGCTCCTAAGGTAATAAAATCACGCACCATATCCGGCCGACCTTTATTAACCAAATACATCAAAGCCGTACGCCCAAATCTGTCCTTAAAATTAATTTGCCAATATCCATGAATAGACTTCAAGATATCAATATTTCCGCCCTCAATAGCATACATAACAAAAGATTTACCTGTTTCTTTATCAAAGCTATTAAACAACATAAATGCATCACTTAAGACCTGAAAAAGTTGAAAATCACCTTTTTCAGCCGCATAAAAAGCAGGAATTTTACCGTTTTCATCTCGAGCATAAATATCAGCTCCGGATTTAACTAACAAACGACAAACGTCAATATCGCCATTTTGAGCAGCATAAGCAATAGCGCTCATTCCATCATTATCAACTTTATTAACATCCACACCTGTTTGCAGAATTTTTTCAACCATTGGATAATTAGCATTATAAGCGGCATACATCAAAGGTGTTCTGCCATTATTATCAACACCGGCAAAGCTACTGCCTCTATCCAATAATTTTTCAGCAAATTCCGGAGAAGCAAACTCAGCGACATACATCACAACACTTTTGCCCTCATAATCAACAGCTTTAACATCAGCCCCATGGCGCAATAAAAGTTGAACAACATCTTCATTACCACCTTGCAAAGCATACATCAAAGGCGTTCTTCCCGCATTATCTTTTGCATTAACATTTAAGCCCTTCTCCAACAAGAAAGAAACAATTTTCTCATTACCGCCAAGAGCCGCATACATCAACAAATTAGCATTTGTATTATCCACCTTAAAGATATCAGCACCTTTAGCCACCACACGATTAAAATCCGCTTCAAGACCATTTTGAGCTAAAAGCATCAAAAGAGTTTCACCTTTATAACCAACTTCATTAACGTCCGGAAGTTTTGTCTCTATTTTTTCCAAATTTGCAGGATATTTTCTAGCATTTTTAACAGCCATTGCGATAGGTGTATTTCCGTCAGCTTCCGCCATCCACAAATCCACATTCTGACCAACCAAAAAATCAACGGCGGTTTCATAACCATTTTGCAAAGCCAACATCAACATTGTCTGATTACGAACGGTTAACGCATTAGGATTCGGAGAGCATTGCGCCAAAGTCAAATAATCCTCATTACGTCCCTTTTTAAGCATAAGCTCCATTGTTTCAACAGAAACATGCGCCCCTTTATCGGTAAAGAGTTTAATAACGCCAGAAGTATCAACAACTTTATAAGTCACGTTATCTAAAACAATACCATCACCATCTCTACGATATGTCAGAGCCTTTTGAAAAGCCTGATTAACATCGCCGGCATTTTTATCAATCAAATAAGCAATTGTATCCTTTGGTGCAACAAGAACGGCGTATGAAAGCAAATCGACATTATCAGCAACAATGGATTGCAAATTTTCAACCCCGTCACCCAAAGCTTTAACAATTTGCGGAGAAGCGGAACGTACGTTTTGCACCAAAAAATATTCAGCCCCCTCAGCCCCTTTTTCCAACAACAAAGAAGCAATATCAGCCTGTCCGAGTGCCACTGCCTTTTTAAGCGGAGTAATCACGCGTGGATCTTTAAAATCAGGTAATTCATTAGGCATTTGCTTACCTTTAAATTGAAGAGTAGCGTTAACATTAGCGCCTTTATCAAGTAAAAACCGTACAATCTCCAAATTACCGCCATCAAGCGCTTTATCCAAAAACATCGGCTCTTTTAGAGTCATTTTAGAGGCGTTAGCAGTTTTTTCAAACAAAGAAAAAATTCCGGTAGCGGCAGCAGCCTCCACGGCAGACAAACCTGAATTATCTTTTCTATCCACATCAGCACCATGTTCAATAAGATATTGAGCAACAGCTTCATCTTTAGCTTGCACTGCTTTAACCAAAGGGAGAACACCACTTTTATCTGCCACATTCAATTCAGTTTCGCCGTTCCAATAATTCTGAAGAGTATCCGGTTTTCGGTCAGCAAATAAAAGCCAACCGGCCACGCCGACCACAGCCACACCGCCCAGAGCCGATCCGAGAAGCAAAGTTTTTTTATTCATAGTCATCTCCCTCTAAATCAAAAAATTCATTTAAGCGCAGTTTAGAGCAACAAACAATATCGCTCAACCCTTTAGCACAACTTAATCACAGCCAATAAAGTCAGCAAGTTACTTCAATCCACACAAAAGAGCCGCAACTTTAACCCCGTCGGTTGCCGCACTGGTAATACCGCCGGCATATCCAGCTCCCTCGCCAATCGGATACACACCATAAATATTGCTCATAAATGAGGCATCGCGAACCAACCGCACCGGAGAAGAAGAGCGACTTTCAACCGCAGTTAAAACCGCATCATCATCGGCAAAACCATGTAATTTTTTATCCATCCGTCGAATTCCCTCTTGTAAAGACCGATAAATATCTTTCGGAAATAGTTTTCTAAAATCGGCAGGCTTAACCCCTGGTTGATAAGAAGGTTGTACTTTACCCAAAGCAGATGTCGGTTTACCTTTTAAAAAATCCCCAACTTTCTGCACCGGTGCAAAATAGTTGCCCCCCCCAAGCACAAACGCCATTTTTTCAAGTTTTTCCTGAAATTCCATACCGGCGAGCGGATGAGTTGAACCAAAATCTTTTTCATCCACATTAACCAAAACGGCGGCATTAGCGTTTTCTTTATCTCGTGCAAATTCGCTCATACCGTTTGTGACCACATGCCCCTCAAGAGAAGTCGCCGCCACGACGCTCCCCCCAGGGCACATACAAAAAGTATAAACCCCTCGTCCATTATCAAGATGTTCGGCAAGTTTATAATCTGCCGCGCCCAGATAAGGAGAGTTGCAAAACTTCTGCCCATATTGCGCCAAGTTAATATCTTTTTGTTTATGTTCAATCCGCACACCGACAGCGAACGGTTTTTGTTGAATATTTATCCCACGTTCAAACAACATCTGAAACGTATCACGCGCCGAATGTCCGAGAGCCAAAATCAAAATATCGGTTTTAAGTTCATAAAAAGAGCCGTCCTTGCGTAAAACTTTAATCCCTTTAATGCGAGAAGTCTTTTCACCATTATCAAGCGTCGTTTCCTGCAATAAAACATCGTCCATTTTTTCATTAAAACGATATTCTCCTCCAAGAGATATTATTTTGCGGCGAATATTTTGCACCATTACAACCAAGTTATCGGTACCGATATGCGGTTTGGCAAGATAAAGGATTTCGGGAGGCGCGCCGGCGGCGGCAAATTCGTGCAAAACTTTTGCGGTGAACTTGTCTTTTTTAATACCGGTCATCAATTTTCCATCAGAAAACGTACCGGCTCCGCCCTCTCCGAATTGCACATTTGTTTGAGTGGAGAGTTTTCCGGTTTTCCAAAACGTATCCACAGCTTTCTGCCGTTCTGAAACCTCAGCGCCACGCTCCAAGACAATCGGTTTAAGCCCAGCTTCCGCCAAACAAAGCGCCGCCATCATTCCGGCGGGACCGGAACCGACCACCACCGGCCTTTGTAATTGCGCCAAAGCTGTTCCGCCCTCCTTAAAATCAAGTTTTTCCGCCGTAGGCAATTTCATCAAATCTGAACTTTCCGCCAAATCTTTGTCGCACTCAAATTCCACGGCAAACACTTTGATTAGATGGGCTTTATTGCGAGCATCAATCGATTCTTTGACGACACGCATTTGTGAAACATCTTCCCCTTTCAAATGCGACAAAGAAAGAGTCTCTTTAATTGCATCTTGTACTATTGCGTTGATAGGAAGTTTAATATTATTAAGCCGATAGAGAGGCATAAGCGTATCCGTCCATTAAAGATAAAAACAATTATCGACAAGATACGCTGTTTTCAAAAATTTTACAACAAAAATCCGCACGATAATTAGGCATCATCGTCATCATCATCGTCGTCTGATGAATTAAATAAAGAGATAACCCCTTTTTTATATATCCAAAGATTAATCATACCCAAAATCGTGCTAATCGCCCCAAAGACATAAAGGATATAATACCAATTAAGTTCGCCGGCTTGCATCAACATATCTTTAGCGTAAGAGCGAATAAAAAAGATAGCGACACAAGTAATAGCAAACGAAACAATGTAAGCACTAGTCCAAATTTTCTTTTGCGCCCGTTTCGGAAGCATCATTTTTGTGAGGATATACATAAACACCAAGGTAATAAACAAATAAATTTCCATACCAACCTCCATAAGTTTTGGTACAGATATAAGCATTTATCGGCTGATTTAAACCCGACACCCCATCAAAAAAGCATTGCCAAGTCAAAAAAAGCACAAACTCTCAACACAGAAACATCTTGCGACTAGAGCACACCCAAACCACCAACGCCCCTTTGCCGAGTCAAAAAATCTCCGCATTAAGCACACACAAGTATATAAGATTTACGCGCGAAAATCCAAATTCCAATCAGCGTAGCGAGCCGGATCATCGCCCCAATTTTCCCGCACTTTAACAAACAAAAACAGATGAATTCGGTCTTCAAGCAAGTCTTCAAGTTCACGACGAGCGGATTGCCCGATTTTTTTAATCATCGCCCCACCGCGCCCCAGAACAATTTGTTTTTGGCTATCACGTTCCACATAAATCGTCATTTCGGCACGCACGGAATTATCCTCGCGTCTTTCCCAAAGTTCGGGCTCTACCGTAAGGGCGTACGGCAACTCTTGTCTGAGATAAAGAAATAATTTTTCACGCACAATTTCCGCCGCCAAAAGTTTCAGCGGTAAATCAGACATCTGCTCTTCCGGATAAAACCATGGGCTTACCGGCAGATGGTCCGCCAAATATTGATAAAAATCATCCGTCCCTTTGCCATCCATTGCCGAAATCATAAACGTTTCTTTGAACGGATACGCCTCATTGAGTTCCGCGCAAAGTTTCAACAATTTTTCTTCATTAACAAGGTCGATTTTATTAAGCACCAAAACGGCGTCGATATGATTTTCGGAAAGTTTTTGAATAATGGCTTTAGTTTCGTCATCAAATCCCCGCTTGGCATCCACCACCAAAACCGTCATATCAGCGTCGCTCACTCCACCCCAAGCGGAAGCGACCATCGCACGATCAAGCCGACGTTTGGGCTTAAAAATCCCCGGCGTGTCTAAAAAGATAATTTGTGAATTTCCCCAAATTCCGATACCTTTAACCGTGGTGCGCGTCGTCTGCGCTTTTGGAGAAACAATACTAACCTTAGAGCCGACAAAGTTATTGGTAATAGTGGATTTTCCTGCGTTTGGCGCACCAAGCAACGCCACAAAACCGCAACGTGTCGGAGCATCCATATCTTCAACATTTACCTCATTAACCATCATATTTTGTTTATTCTCAGTCATCGGCAACACCCAAAATTTCCAACATTTTATGCGCAGCCTCTTGTTCGGCTAATTTTTTGCTTTTTCCAAGTCCAATTGCGCTCTGCCCATTATCAAAAGAAACCTCGACCTGAAACATCGGCTCATGCTCAGAGCCTGTTTTTTTCAACATCCGATAGAGCGGCGGATTAAGATTAAAATGATGGGCTTCTTCCTGCAATTTGGTTTTAAAATCTTTATGCGGACGAGATTTCCGATCAATCAGTGGCGTCCAATGCTGCCGAATAAAATCTTGAGCCACGGTCATATCCCCGCTATCAAGATAAATCGCCGCAATCAACGCTTCCCCGACATCGCAAAGCACGTTCAAACTATCTCGCACATCAACATTTGCCGCAACAATAGCCCGCTCAACGCCAAGTTCACGCACAACCTCCGCCACAGCATCTTTACAAACGAGCCCGACAAAGCGTTGTGAAAGGTTGCCCTCGGGTTCGTTCGGAAACGTGCGACAAAGCATTTCAGCCACTGTCACGCCTAAAATTCTATCGCCCAAAAACTCCAATCGCTCATAATTTTCATGAATATCGGCAGTAAAGCTTGAATGAGTCAAAGCCTGCTGTAAGAGTTTGGGATTATGAAAAGTGTACCCTAATTTTTTTTCAATTTTTTGTATCATCAATTTCGCTCAAAAGATTTCATTTACACGATTACCCCTAAAATACGCCAAAATCTGCGGAAATGCAAGCAATTTTTTCCCCTTTATCGCCACACCTCACGCCTAGTTATAACACATCTTTGCCACACAGTTATCCCCTCCCTCACACATGCACATTTTAGACAAAAACTATTGCAATCCCCTTCAAATCATGCTACACTA
This sequence comes from uncultured Alphaproteobacteria bacterium, assembly GCA_944391405.1. Classification (GTDB taxonomy): domain Bacteria; phylum Pseudomonadota; class Alphaproteobacteria; order RF32; family CAG-239; genus CAG-267. The sequence goes on from CALXTN010000013.1 coordinate 14,545, forward strand.
AAAGGTGACAAATTATATTTATTAACAATAATTTTTTTTACTATTATGGAAATGATTTCTTATATTGAAAAAGCAACCGGTGTCAATAACCTGTCTGAAAGACCTTGGGCAGAAGTGGTTAACAACGTAATCTTGCCTAAATTGGCAGGAAGGGCTGAGTACCGCAGTAGAATTTATCCCGAATTTATGAAATTTTTGGCCCTCTATGCCGATACAGTGTGCCGAAAAGACAACTATCTGGGAGAAATTTTACTGGAAATCGCCATGCAACGCATCAGCAACGGTGCTGTCCTGCATGAAGATGACAAGACACCAACCTTTGAGGCTCTCCCAGAAGCCTATCGTGAATACGCCTCACAAAACTATTGTTTAGGCGGAGAACCGGGGTTAATGGGTGAAGAAGAGTACGCATTTATCATGCAAGCTCTGCCTGTATGCCTAAAACACGAAAAGTTGTTCAATCATGCGCTGGCTATCGCGTTCGGCATCTTGAAGCACCTAACCCCCGAGGGCGAAGTTGCTGACGGCTATATGTTCGGTACAACCTGCTTCAAACCCGACGGCAAAGCGCTATATGAAGCAGCATTAAGCTGGGTAATCAGCTATGCAACCTGGGACGAACTGTTCCGCCACTTTGCACAACCTGAGCAGTGGCAGAAGCACAAAAAATGGTTCAAGCAAGAAATTGAATGCAAGAACCTAACGTGGAAACAGTTCTTTGAAGCAACCCAAGCGGCCGGTACGGGCTTTTTCGCAAAACGCTGGCGCAACCGCGCTCGCATCAAAAAGGAAATTAAGAGTGCTGCATAAGCCTCAAATTTCCACAACAAAAAAGGCTCTCTCGTAAAGAGAAAGCCTTTTTTTATGAATCAATTGCAAACTTACAATGAATTTCATACATTTGCACCACCAACCCCAACTTTTTCCCGATATAAAAAAAGGCGTTGCGCAACCCACACAACACCCATAGTCTTTCATCATCAAAAACCGATTATTTAATTTTATTAAACAATCTTTCCCAACGAATAGCCATAATCCAACTGAGAGGATTATACCAAACCACTCTGTCATCATGAGAATAAAATAAAAATCTTGCCTTTCCTTCAATATTATCCAGAGGAACAAATCCGACATCTTTACGAGAGTCATTAGAATTATCGCGATTATCCCCCATCATAAAGTAATTTTTTTCAGGAACAACAAATTCAATTGTATTATCGGTAGCCTTGTCGTCAGAAGCTTCCAAAATACGATGTTTGCGACCATTAGGAAGCGTTTCCACATATTCTGTATAAGTTGTAGGCAAAATAGTATATTCGTCAATCACATACTTACCGACTTCTTCTCTTGGTGCCATTTCACCATTAATAAAAAGACGTCCATTTCTCATCTGCACGGTATCCCCCGGCAAACCAATAACTCGCTTGATATAATCGGTTTTATTATCCCCTGGATATTTAAAAACTACCACATCACCTCGTTCAGGCAAATCTTGCCAAATCCGCCCCTCAAACGCCGGTTTGCCAAACGGAAACGAATAACGCGAATACCCGTAAGTATATTTAGAAACAAACAAGAAGTCACCAATTTCAAGTGTTGGATACATTGAACCTGATGGAATTTTAAACGGCTCAAACAAAAAAGTACGGATACATCCGGCAATAGCAATTGCATAAATAACCGTTCTAAAAGTTTCCCCCCAAGACTCTTCCTTTTTCTTTTCTTCAATATTTTCCATAATCATCTCAAATCTCTACATATATCCCAAACTCAAGCCAGAATAAGCACTAAATTTAATAAATGCAAGCAAAAATTCCAACCTATAAAAAAGAAGAAGTCTTAGCTTATGAAAAGACTTCTTCACCCATAAATTTACAAAAGAAACAAACGCTTAAAACAACTGAGCCTGCTCACCGTCTTCACGCACATATTGTGCATAATGTTTCTCCAAACGATTTTTATAATTAGTCCCTTTTCTCAAATTACGAGAGTGGTAATGCATAGCGGTCTTAGTCCAATTCTGCTTATTACGTTTATAGAGTTTACGCAAGAATTGAGCGCTGTAAGTTACATTTTTTTCTGGATCAAAAGCTTCTTCAAGATTAGCAAAAGCCTCACCATGATATTTCAGATTTATCTGCATACAACCGACATCAATATTGGTAATACCCCGTTGTTGCATATCTTTGACCGCGGCAATAGCCTCTTCTTTAGACTTAAAATATTTACCTTTACCGTTAGCATGTACAGTCCAAGGCCAAGCAACGCGCCGCCCTGCCTGAGCATTCCAACGACCGCTTTCAACAGAAGCTATAGTTTGCAAAAGATTAGTTTTAATTTGATAATTTTTTTCCACTTTATCAACAGCAATCTGACAAAGCTCAAAGACTCTCGGCTGATGTAATTTAGCCGCCTCAAGCTCTTGCTGTTCTTTCAATAAATCTGCTGTGGAAAAATTATATGCTTCATAAGCTCTGGTTGGTGTGGTAATGAAACTAATCAAGACCAACAGGAATAAGATGCTTTTTAGCACGATAAAAAAATCCTCAAAACCGTCTTAAGGGCAAAGGGCATCCCTGTCTTTAAACTTTCAGCCCGGTTAGCGTTAAAAAACGACTATCCCCCAACACGGGTAAATTAACAAAGTGTCGGAAGAAAAAAGTCAAATTCCGACATCGCACAAGAGGAATAGATATCACATTTTTTTTAAAAATCCAGCAAAAAATTCGCCAGCTGGGTAACGACCTTACTCAAATCATAGCTAACACGTTGAAAATTATCATTTTTTTCCAATGTATTTTCATCTGCATAAATTACCCTGTTAATTTCGAGCTGAAGTGTATAGGATTGTTTACGAGGTTCGCAATAATTAAAGGTGATAAAGGCACCCGAATAAGGACGATTTTTAGAAACATAATATTCACGTTTAGCGAGTTCATTTTCAACATAGAAGCTAATTTTATTAGGACAACTTTGTTCAAAAAGGTTACCCAAGCAATAATCAATACGAGGGCTTTCAGAAATAATTGAACAGATTTTAGAAGGCATAGAGTGACAATCAAGCACCAAACAGAATCCAAATTTAGCAATAGTACGTTCAATAAGATTTTTCAACGTTTGGTGATAGACATCATAAACATTTTCAATACGTTTTTCCGCTTCTTTATAAGATATTTTCCCCGCATAAATAGGCTGACTATCGGCTGTAATTTTATGAATAATACCAAGTCCATAACGAGAGCGTTGTTGATTAAGTCCGATATCTTCACGAGGATAATCAAAAAACATATTTGGGTCAAGTTCAACTTTAGCCCGATTCACATCAATAAAAGCGCGATTAAGATTGAGCTTAACCGCGGTAATTTTAGCATCATCAATAGCGGGCTTCAACAAATCATAAACAAAAATATCTTCATTTTTGCGCAAAGTAAAGACATCAGGTTTAACCGCTTTTAAGAACTCTTCAGGGAATACCGTCCCGCAATGAGGAATAGAAAGAATCAGCGGATACTTAATCTCATCACCATTAAAGACATCTAACACTTTGATTTTATTATAATCCACTCTAAAATCCAAATTATCGCTCATATTATCTCTTTAAAAATCATTTATAGTTAAACTTATTATACGTGAAAAACTATACACATAAAAAGTTAACTTTTCAATAATTTTTCATTCATAAGCAAAAAAGACTTGCAAAGAGAAAAAAATATGCTAAAAGCGATATGCTCTAGAGAGCTCTAAGAACTAGGACCGTTAGTTTAAAAGTAGAACGCATCCTTGACATGGATGTAGCAGAGGAGCGTTACCTCTACGGTCCACCACCTACTCCCAAGGGATATAGTAACTTAAATAAGACACCTATTCTGAGAGAGTATGTAGTAACGCTCCGATGCGTAGCAGAGGGCTCGCAGAGTAAAAAACGTTTGGGGAACGTTTTTTACCGAGAGCTATAGCAGATGTTAGCGAGCGACAAGCCGAAAGGCGTAGGAAGCGAACGTTACATCTGGCTTGACCGAAGCACAGTTAGGCATTTATGCCCTTACGAAGCAAGACGTTACCTCTACGGTCCACCACCTACTCCCAAGGGATATAGTAACTTAAATAAGACACCTATTCTGAGAGAGTATGTAGTAACGCTCCAATAACATTTTCTTCATCTGAAGAAGACATAGATAAAACTAAACAAAATATAGTAGGCAACACTATAAGAAAAAAATAAGTTGCCATTCAGAGGATTTTTTATCCCCCACAATAAAAATCATAAAATAAGTACGAAAACACCGTTTCGCACGACAGCCTTTTTGGCGCCGCGAAACAAACAGCCATGGGGGGCTGTTTTTTTATATTTAAATCTTAAAACATTCAATAAAACAAACAAATCCACAAAAAAGAGAGCCTTTAACTCCTCTTCCACAAAACAAAAAATATAATAGGATTTTTTTTTACACAATTGCATGCTGGCGAATATATTCTGCCACATCCTGAGCCGCACGTCCGGCATCATTAAAATCAATTTTAAGCCCGTTTAATTCACATGCGCCATGACAAATATCATATTTGCAATAAGGGGTAACGAAATATCTCCCATAAACAGAAGAATCATCAATATGAAACAAGATATTTTGTTCTGCACAATATTTAGCTTTAGCCTCATTCCAAAGTTTTGTATCGACCTTAAAACTACCATCATCAAAAAACTCAACTTTTCCTTGTTTTTCATAAAAATCCAAAATAGCCCAAACCTCATCATATTCAACTTTATGTTCACTGAGAAAATGAACTATATCACGCTTTGGCCCACCGCTGATAATATAGACAGCCACCCCTTTTTTACGAATTTCATGACAAAATTTAGCAAACAAATCCGGTGCAGCGGAAATCACCCCATGAAAATCAATTCCTATCTTATCAACCATACCCACCTCCTTAAAATCACATAAACGCCTATTTACCAACCATTAATCCGAAGAAAACAATTCTTTGAGTGAATTTGGAGCCAATGTCGACAATGGATTTATAGAAATTTTCGGCTCTGTCATATCTCCAGATACACTATAATTCGTCGCAAAAACCGTACCGTCTTTACCAGCCAATACCTTTCCAACCAGTGGAATATTCCCGATAAATGTATTTAAGCCATATGCCGGAATAATCATCCCCTTAGCATCCAAACCATCATCAGCCAAATTATAACTACCACTAACCGTCACACCAACCACCGAGCCAAACATACGAGCATCAGTTGTCTCCAAATTTTTAGTAGAAAACGTATAAGTAAATGGCGCATTAAGATGTGTAAAAGTCAAGCCTTCCCCACGTAGCATATCCACAATACCCGTAAGCGATGCCAAGCTCAAAATTTTAGCAAAAACTGGCGTATTAACCAAGGCAAAATCTCTCATCTTAGCATGCCCTTTGAAGTTTTTATATTTATCGCGTTTCGCTTCAATTTGCAAATTACCGCCCTTCATATTTTCATATAAACGTAAAACTTTAAGCGTACTTCCGGCGTTATTAGAATCAACCGTCAGCATATATTCATCGCCTCTTGGTTCAAAATCAAGTTTCATTTTCACATCACGGCTGTTACCATAGTTTCCAACCATATTGATTCTATGAACACCAATCCCATTGCGAAGCTCTGCCTTGCCTGCAAAATTAGTAACGGGCACATTATCATTAGTCCAAAGCTTATTCACCCCAATAACAATATCCGTATCCATAACATCTTCCAGAGGATCTTTTAAGCTTTTAACTTTTTGTTTTTTCTCTTCAGCTCTATCCTTCTTACGCTTATCAAAAAAGTCCGTCAAATCATAAGCATCACCGGAAACTGTAACTTTAAGAGCGAGTTTAGGCTGATAATTAAAGTCCACCCTTGCTTTAGCAAAAGTTTTCGGAGCTTTAATCTCATTAACATCAACTGTTTTCAACCGTCCCTCATTATCAGCCGACATACTTCCCTTAGCCGAAAAGAGAGCTTTAACAAGTTGAAACTGTGTAACTTTTTCTAATTTTCCATCATTAATTAAAATCGTAGCCTTCGCTCGGCACGGCAATCCTTTTTCTTTCACAAACCCCAAAAAAGCATAGTCTATAGCCGTATCCTTAAGCGAACCGTCAATTGTAAGCTCAATCCGTCCGTCATTTAAGAAAGTCACAATTGCCTTAACATCAGAACTTCCTGTAAAATAAGGAGCCTCCAAAATCTCACTATGAATACCAAGCGTTTTCAACACATTATCATCAATTTTAACATCGGCAATAATACGGCTCTTGTGCTTTTTCTCGCTAAAGTTTTCATTAAGCGCCAGATTAAGCGGAATACCCTGATATTTAGCCACACCGGAAAGAGTAAAGCCTTTTTCAGTAACATGCAATTGAAGAGCATCCGCCACAAACGTTTTTCCCTCATCCAACCCCAAATATTCAACCTGTTTCAAATTCCCATTAACTTCAACTTTAATCTCTTCAGGTTTCAAGTTAGTTTTAAGCTCAAAATCAAGTTTCAAATCAATATCAACATCACCGGCCACCAATTCGGGATTAACCCCCATTTCCTTCGTAAACCCGAGCGGTTCATTATCAATTAATTTAAGCGCGTCGGTAATAGTAGAATTTCCGGTCAAATCAATTTTGATAAAGTTATCATATTTATCCAAATCATACAATAACACATGACCACCGGTCAAAATCACGCCATCGGAAACTCCTTTATCAACTTTAATATCAATTTTATCATGTTCAAAGAAAGCCGTTCCATACACATTACGCACCACCGGCATACCTTCAAGATAATGAAGATTAGCGTCGGCAAATTCGGCTTTACCGGAAAGTTTGAGCAAACCGAATTTTTTCGTATTTTTATCCCACCCGAAATCAAAAACAAAATCACCATTGGAAATAGAACCGCCATAAAGACTTTCCTTACACCAAGCCCAAGCCTTTTCACCCAAATAGCGAGGCCATAAGAGAGAAAGTTCGTCCATTTGGAACGCTCCAACCTTTGCCCCAAAAGTAACTTTGAAGTTCTCTAAATTCCCTTTAAAGAAATAATCTTTAAAGCCGGAAGCCGACAAGCTGAGTTCAGCCGTTTTCCCGTCAAAATCAAATGCGGCGTTTTCAATTTTAACCTTGTCCAAGCCACCGTGCAAACGTCCCTCAAGATTAAACGAAGACACGTTGTAGTCAAAATCTTCACTATCGCCAAACCCGATTTTACCACGTCCTCCTTCAATCGCAAAGCTGACATTTTTAATATTATTTCCGAGATTATCGGCAAAATGCTCTTTATCTTTAAGCACATTTCCAAAATCAATCACTGCGGAAAACTTGCCGTTAACCGGAATATCCACCGCGCGAATATCACCTTTTTCCGGCACCAGAATATCGTACAAATCATTAATAACGAGGTCAGAAAAATTAAGTGTGTACTGCACTTCATCGTTAAGTAAGCGATATTTAAGCGCCATATCGAGCGCCGAAGTTCTATCTTCAAACTTAACCGCGCTATCGGTTTTAATCAAGATATCGGCAACCCCACGCTCAAACGAAAAATCCATATCTGTAAATGTAAACATCTGGCCAGTATCAGCCTCAGTCATATTAAGAGTAGCATCCGTAACATTAATGGTATTAATAAAACTCTCCAAATAGAGATGTTCAGGAGAATTAAAACGCTCCATAAAATCTTCAAACTGTTCAAAATAAAACTCTAATTTTTTAATCTGATGTGCGGCACGTCTTTTTTCACGTTCTTCTTGTGGAAGAGCTGCAATTTTCTCGCGAAACTTTTGAATTTTCTCCTTTTTATCAGCATCTTGAATTTGTGCGATTTTACGTTCTATTTTCTCTTCATTTTTAAGTCCATAAGAAGCAATAATCTGCACCGATGGTCCCTCAATGGTAATAGAGCTCGGCGCAAGCATGCCTTTAAGGAGAGCCCTAGCGGAAAAAGAAAGAGAGAGCCTCGGCGCCTGCACCAAATATTCGCCTTCTTTATCTTTAAATTCCACATCTTTAGCAATAATTTTGACCGGTTGCACCGAATGAACGAGTTCCAAATTAACCCCGCCCACCTGCAAATCATAATCAGCGGTTTCATTTGTAAGTGCTTGGATAATATAGGGGCGCAAGAAATTAACTTTAATTGGCCCTTTCCCCAAATGCCATAACAAAACGAGCAACGCAATCAAAGATAAAGCGCTGGCGTAATCCCAAAACAGAGAAAGAAAACGTAATTTTTTGCTTTTTGTGCTCAAAACAATTCCCTCAAACAATCTAATCAAGGCTTTAGCACAGCAATCCAATAAAGTAAATAAGTTTTTGCACTATTCCACCCTAAAAAGCGCAATTTTTTATCATTTGTATCAAATAGAAATTCCCCTCCCTCCCCATAAAATTAAGCACAAAAAAGGCTCTCTCACAAAGAGAAAGCCTTTTTAATCAAATCAACGGACCAAGAAACAATTTAATTGAAGAAGAAATACAACCTGTACATCCACAATTCCCCTTATGAATTAAGCTATGTCATATTTTTACCGACATAATTTAACGACATAATTTAACGACATAATTACTGTATTTTTTATCAATCAAATTTTTCGCTTCATTACAAAGCCAACGCTTATTCTTAACATACGCTTTAATGACCTCATCGCTGCATGTCTCAATCATCAAACACTGAGCCTCATCATCAAGCGAATACTTTTTTAAATACGCTTTAATGACATCATCACTACGCTTTTCAATCATCAACTTTTGCACTTTTTTACAAAGCGTATGCTTTTCAAAATACGCTTTAATAACATCATCACTGCATTTTTCAACCATCAACTGTTCTGCGTCAGAATGAATCAAATACTTATGAAAATACGCTTTAATAATATCATCACTGCATTTCTCAACCATCAAGCACTGAGCATCACCACCAAGCGAACGCTTTTCAATATACACTTTAACAATATCATCGCCACATTTTTCAACCATCAAACACTCAGCAGTGTTAGAAAAATCATACCTTCCGACATACATTTTAATGATATCTTCATTACATACATGAATTATCAACATCTCAGCTGCAAGGTAAAGTTGATATTGACTAATATACGCCTTAATAACATCATTACTGCACTTCTCTATCATTAACAATTCTGCGTCATAACAAAGCTCATATTTATCAATATACGCCTTAATAATATCGTCGCTGCGCGTTTCAAGCATAATAAGCTGAGCCTCTTTACAAAGCTCATATTTTTCAAAATACGCTTTGAGAATATCATCACTCCATGTCCCCATTTGAGAGACTAACTCACTTGGAGAGAGCTCTATTATAGGCTCAAATGAAGTCGTTGAACTGCTTTGATTAGAACCATCATGATAAGACTTTTTATCTGCTCTTTTCGCATGAATTGTTTGGAATAATTCCGGATCAAGCACCAATTTTTCAACCTCAAATTTCTGTTTAACCACCATCGTAAATGGAAATTTATTAGTAACAGAAACAGGAGTAGAACCGCAAGTTCCATTAGCATAAACATAAAACGGGAAACCGATATTATCGCCAATTTGCGAAAGATGAGCTAACACATCTTCCTCATTTTCTGCAGAACAATTTAAAAACTCCGATTTAAGCTCTTTAACCGGAAATTTCTTTTTAACCATGATTGCGGCATTCATCTTGCCCGAAACAATAGATTTACCACACGTCCCATCGGAATAGATATAGAATGGATAACCAAGTTTCGCCCCTACGTCGTTGACTTGTTTTAAAATAGTATTTTTCATCTCACATAAGAATTTTAAGTTATACAATAATTTTATTTTGCCAAAACTCTAAAACGCAATTCACTTTTTGTCAACAAAAAATATCAGAAAAACTTCCCCTTCCGCCCCATAAAATTAAGCACAAAAAAGGCTCTCTCACAAAGAGAAAGCCTTTTTTTAATCAAGTCAACCAACGGAAAAAAACGTTTTAAACACGCCAGAACCAGAAGAAGCCGTATCTTTTGCGCATTGCGCCCCAAGTTGAAACCGATATAGAATATTTTTGTCGATATGTCTTCACCATATCATCACTGCATTTCTTAACCATCGCCCTCTGTGCCATATTGCAAAGTTGATATTTCTCAATATACGTCATAACAACATCATCACTACATTTTTCAATCATCCTCTCCTGCGCCTCATCGCAAAGCGAATACTTTCCAATATACGCTTTAATGATATCATCACGATACTTTTCAATCATCAAGCATTGCGCATCATCAAAAAGCTCATATTTTCCAATATACGCTTTAATGATATCATCACTACATTTCTCAAGCACCAATTTTTCCGCTGCTTCAGTAAGGCAACTCGTTTTAATATACGCTTTAATGACATCATCACTGCATTTCTCAATCATCAACTGTTCTGTAGTTTCAGTAAACTTATATTTTCCAACATACGCTTTATTGACATCATCGCTACGTATCTCAAACATCAACTTTTCAGTTTCAGGCCAAAGCGAATGCTTTTCAAAATACGCTTTAATGACATCATCACTGCATTTCTCAATCATCAACTTTTCAGAAGCTCTAAAAAGTGAATGCTTTTTAAAATACGCTTTAATGACATCATCACTGCATTTCTCAATCATCAACTGTTCTGCAGTTTCAGAAAGCTCATAGTTTCCATCGCAATGCATTTCAAACATTAACTTTTGCACTTCTTGATAAAGCCAATACTTTTCAAAATACACTTTAATGACATCATCACTCCAAGTACCCATTTGAGAAACCAACTCTCTTGGAGAGAGTTTTTTTGTTGGCACAGATGATGCCGAAATTTTAGCACTGACGGTTATACCACAAGATGATGTCGTTGAACTGCTTTGATAAGGCTTTTCTTTTGCCTGAATTGTTTGGAGTAATTCCGGATCAAGCACCAACTGTTCAATCTGAAACGGCTCCTTAATAAACATCACAAAAGGAAGATTGTCAGTTTGAGATCTGGCAGTTGTTCCGCAAGTTCCATTTGCATAAACATAAAACGGGAAACCGATATTATCGCCAATTTGCGAAAGATGAGCTAACACATCTTCCTCATTTTCTGCAGAACAATTTAAAAACTCCGATTTAAGCTCTTTAACCGGAAATTTCTTTTTAACCATGATTGCGGCATTCATCTTGCCCGAAACAATAGATTTACCACACGTCCCATCGGAATAGATATAGAATGGATAACCAAGTTTCGCCCCTACGTCGTTGACTTGTTTTAAAATAGTATTTTTCATCTCACATAAGAATTTTAAGTTATACAATAATTTTATTTTGCCAAAACTCTAAAACGCAATTCACTTTTTGTCAACAAAAAATATCAGAAAAACTTCCCCTTCCGCCCCATAAAATTAAGCACAAAAAAGGCTCTCTCACAAAGAGAAAGCCTTTTTAATCAAGTCAACAGATAGACAAACGACCGTCTTCATATATACACCCAGTAGGAAGCAATTTTCTCGCATCATCACAAAGCTTATAAAGTTTCATATAAGTTTTAATAATATCCTTATCACCCTTTTTAACCAAAAGACACTGTGCATAATCGCAAAGCGGATACTTTTTAATATACGCACCAATAACATCATAGCTACGCCCCATCACCATCAACTCTTGTGAAGAATTATGAATCCAATGCTTTTCAAAATACGCTTTAAGAATATTATCCTTGCAATGTTCAATCATCCACCCTTCTGCAACAAAACGCCCCAACGGATACTGTTCAAAATACGCTTTAATGAGGTCATCACTTCGTTTTTGAAGCATCAACTTTTCTGCGTCACTACTTTTAAGATAATGCTTTTTAAAATACATTTTAAAAATATCATCCGAGCATTTTTCAACCATCCAACATTCCACGTCCAAGCAAAGCGAATTCTTTTCAAAATAGGCTTCAATGATGTCATCGCTACAGTTCTCAAGTATAAACTTTTCCACAGATTCAGAAACCTTACCTTTTTCCAAATACAGCATTTCAAAATACGCTTTAATAACATCATCGCTGCGTGTTTCAAGCATCAACTTTATAGCCTCATCGTAAAGCCCAATCTTATTAATATAGCATATAACAAAAGCATCGCTTCCTTGTTCAATTATCAGCTTTTCCGTTGCTTCATCAAACCCTCGGTCTCCGATATACAGTTTATCAACCGCTTCGGAGCTTTTCTCAATCACCGGCCGCACTTTGAAACGACCGGAACCAGCCCTCGGAACAGATGTTGCAGAAGCACTTCCGATGCCACTTCCAGCCACGATAGTTTTTTTAGTAACAGCAGGAGAAGCCTTTGGCGCAGGTGTTGCTGAAACACTTCCGGTATTTGTTGCCATCTTTTTGCCCTCGTCATTAGCACATGGCTGATGATTTTTCATAGGCTTTGGAGATGTTTCATTGGCACCGAAAGCCAATTTTTCAACCTGAAATGGTTTCTTAATAAACATCACAAACGGATGCCTATCAGGCAAAGATCTAGCCGTTATTCCGCAGCCTCCGTCAATATACACATAAAACGGAAAACCGATATTTTCACCGATATGAGAAAGATGTGCTAAAATCTCCTCATTTTCAAAAGCATCACACAAAAACTCCGATTTAAGCTCTTTAACCGGAAATTCCATTTTCACAATACCGACAGCATTCATCTTGCCCGAAACGATAGATTTACCACACGTTCCGTCAGGATACACATAGAACGGATAACCAAGTACTGCGCCCACGTCGTTGACTTGTTTTAAAATAGTATTTTTCATCACCTAAAAATTTTAAGTTATACAATAATTTTATTTTGCCAAAACTCTAAAACGCAATTCACTTTTTGTCAATAAAAAATATCAGGAAAACTTCCCCTTCCTCCCCATAAAATTAAGCACAAAAAAGGCTCTCTCACAAAGAGAAAGCCTTTTTTAAAATACTCATAGCCAACCTTTTTTCCGAACCACGAGATAAACATCTTTATCAAACCCATATCGTTCATGATAAAGATAAATCAACTGCTGATGTCCCTGTTCCACTAATTCATTCTGAGCCTTTTCATCCAATGAATGATATGTCAAATAATGCCTTATCATTTCCTCATTTTGGGTTTGAATAAGAGCAATAACGTCATCAACCAACCAATCATCATACTTTTGAATTTGAACTTTTAAAAGCTCAGCATAACCTTTTTCAAGAATCAGTGCGACATGCCTATACACACCACAAAAATTGTTGGAAGCATTAAGGGAAACACATTCTTGAATTTTTTTAATCAATTCAAAACGTTTCAACTGAAGCAATTTTTCCATCACATTAACAGGAACCAGCCATTTTTTAAAATAAGCCAAAACCACCTCATCAGAACAACGCTCAGCCATTAAAACGCTTTCATCAAGACTGTGCTTGTTAATATAAGCTTTAATTAATTCCTGTTCCCCCCGCAACAAAATATACTTGCTGTTACAAGACCACAAATGATCATGTTGAATATATTCAGCAACTTCAGCCACGGTCGCATAACAAAGAAAAATTCTCTCCTCATTTCTGTCCTGAATAGATTGAGAAAGAGAGTTTTTCAACTCTTCTTTTATTTTTATAAGAATTTGTGCTTCTTCCTCCGTCGGCACAAAAACTTGTGGCAACGGCAATTTCCAATCACTCATACACAAAAATTTTAAATTAAACAATAATTTCACTTTAATAAAAGTGTACCGTCAGGAAGTATTTTTGTCAACAATAATCTTCATACCCCAACACTGTTACTTTTCGTACAAAAAAAGCGCGGTTTCGAAGAACCACGCTTAACAACGAGAAAGTTAGTTTAATCATTTAACAGTTTTTCAGCCTCTGGCGACATCGGATGCCTAACAAAATAAGCATCAATCAAATCCTGCACACCCAGTTTAACCAACTGACATTGAAATTCCGGCAACAATATTCCGCCATTTTCAATATAGGCCTTAATCAGTCCCAAACGATTTTTACAGAATAACTGTTTTTGCCCCACATCACTCAAACCATTATGAGCCAAAAACGGCAAAACCTGCAATAACTCTTCATTATTGAAATAAGCCATCAAAAAGATTTTAGCCATTTCATCAAGTTCCATATTGCACAGATACACCGTTTTCACCCCCTCTGTTCTGAGATGACAAATCAATTCAATTTCAGCATCTTGTGTCAAGAAATTCTTGTTCTGCAAATATCGACGCAATTGTTCCACCGTTGCAATTTTAACAAACAACACTACATTGGTATCATAAAATTCGCAACCACTGTCCAAATAAGCCTCAAGCCAAGCTTTATATTCAGGCACAAACAAAATCTGCTGATCCCATGGACTATCAGCCAAACAAGCAATAACTTCTTCTTTCCGTCCAGAAGATAAGAGACGCTCCATACGTTTCTTAACAACTTCTCGCATACTAAGTTCCATAATAAGAAATTTTAAGTAAAACATAAAAATAACAAACACAACAGCAATATAAGATAGCGCTACAATTTTGTCAACACCCAAAGTCTACATCGTTATCCACAAGAGTTTTTTCCGCTTGCCGAACAAAGGAGAAGTGCTTACAATCGGTCTAAATCAATAAAAGGATATGAATATGACGCTTGAAGAATTACAAAAAGAACTAAACCGCTGCTTAGGTTGCAAAGTGAAACCTTGTGAAAAAGCCTGTCCATTAAGTGTCTCCCCGCATGATTTTATCGCCCTTGCGAAAGAAGGAGATTTTAAGTCCGCCGCAGCAAATATTGCCAAAAACAATCCTCTACCGCAAACTTGTGGTTTAGTTTGTCCTGATAGATTTTGCCAAAGCGCTTGTATAAGAAAGAAAATAGATACCGCCATAGAAATCCCCTGCCTTCAAGCTAACATAATATCCAAAGGCGGTTTACCGGAATTAGACCTTCCAACAAGCAATAACAAGCGAGCCTGCGTTATCGGTGGAGGACCTGCTGGATTAGGAGCTTTGTTTGAATTTCTGCAAAATGGTTGGAGCGTGGATATTTATGAAAAAGAAAATCAATTAGGCGGTGCGGCAAGACTAATTCCTCCCTATCGTCTTCCTCCGAAAGTTTTAGATAGAGAAATCAACCGCCTGATAACAAACGAACGTGTTACAGTGTATCTGAATAAAGAAATAACAGATTATACCAGCCTACAACAAAAATATGACGCCATTGTTATCGCTCTTGGAGAAATCAAACGCCGCACGTTAGGGATATTGGGTGAAGAACAAAGTTTAGATTACCGACGTTACTTAAGCGCCCCCCAAACTTATCAATATCAAAAAGTAGCTGTCATCGGAGGGGGGGAAGTAGCCTTGGATTGCGCCATAACCTTAAAAAAACAAGGCACGGAAGTTGTGGAGATGTTCGTTCGCCGTCGTCAAGAAGATATGCGGATTATGGCAAAAGATTTTGCAGAATTAGCACAACACCAAGTTATAATACGCGCCCTAAGTTCCATTACAGAAATTCACCCTAACGA
Organism: uncultured Alphaproteobacteria bacterium; assembly: GCA_944391405.1. Taxonomy (GTDB): domain Bacteria; phylum Pseudomonadota; class Alphaproteobacteria; order RF32; family CAG-239; genus CAG-267. The sequence goes on from CALXTN010000013.1 coordinate 30,050, forward strand.
CAATCTATACAACTTAACCGTCATAAACAATCGCATTAATGAACAAGGCAAAGCGGAAGCCATTCCAAATACCTCGTATAATTTAACCGGCTATGATAAAGTCATTATGGCTTTGGGCTCATATTTTCCGAAAGAGGATTTACCGCAAGATATTCCGTATGCCGGCGATATGACCGGACGCTGTGGTACAATTGTAGAAGCAATAGCCTCTGGACGCGCAACCGCCAAACAAATCATAACCGACCAAACCCCTTCCATAGATTAAGCGAGAAAAAAAATGAAAATAACCTTAGGCGTCATCGGCAAATGCAAAGACAACTCACCGGAAGGTGAGATTATTAAGCGCTATGCCGAAAGAATGAAATGGAATTTCAGCATCAAAGAAAAAGATAACAGCACTCAAGAAGATGAAGCAAAATTTCTGCAATCATGCATTGCTCCACATGCCAAAGTAGTCGTATTGGATGAACGGGGCAAAAACATAAGTAGTCCCGAATTTGCCGGCATTATAGAAAATTGGATGTTGGAAGGTTGCTCTGAAATTTGCTTTTTAATCGGCGGAGCGGATGGTCATCTGGAAAGCACCCGACAAAAGGCTGATTTATTGCTATCTTTCGGCAAATTGACTTTACCGCATATTTTAATGCGAGCCGTATTGGCAGAACAAATATATCGCGCGGAAACCATCATCAACCACCACCCCTATCATCGTATTTAACACGAGCATTTTTTCCATAATCGATAAACTAAAAACGGATAAACTAAAAATATTTTCATCGGATAAGTCCTTGACATTATTCCTAAAATGAACTATACTATACAACGAATTTTAAATAACTATGCTTATTATTAACCCTCATAAATTTATCATTATGAAAAAAAAATCAAATCGCTGGTTAAAAACAAACCGGCAAGAAATGCTTTTGTTAATTTGCAGTTGTGTGCTTATAGCTGCCCACTGCTGCGTAAGTAATTATGTAAACAACTTATTACCGGCAACAATGATCTGCGCCGCAATATTGTTGATTTACATAACTTTCTGTAACTGCATTAAGCAGAAACAGAAAGTAATCCCTGATACATATATTTTGGCATATACAGTAGGATGTATTGCCATAAGTATTGTCAATGCCCTCTGCATAATAAGAATCGAAAACAATCGGTTCTTATTAACCGCCGTTATATGTGGCAGTTTGAGTGCATATACCCTCGGGCTGATAATAATGCACCGAACCAAAACATCAAGGGGATAGATATCAGGGACTAAGAACAAGTTCCAAAGCACGTTACTAACTAGCAAAAAACAAAAGTAAAAAGGCGATAGTTCAATAAACTACCGCCTTTATTTTATAGAGAAAAAATAATCACAATAAGTGACTTTTACTCAATCACATTTCCTTCATTATCATTTTTAGCTGCAACTTTAGAAATAGCACATTTCCCTTCCAAAATAGCCCCTGGTTCAATTGCAATAGTTTTATAAACAGAATCCCCAACAAACTTAGCTGTACCAGCAATAAACAAATTTTCCACAGCCAAAGAGCCATTTAACTCCCCATAAAGCTCCAAACTTTTCGCCTGAATTTTACCGTTGACAGCCCCTGTTGCACCAATAACCAACTCATGACAAATGACATCGCCATCAAGTCTGCCATCAATATGAATAACATCACCATCAGTAATATTACCAACAATATGCGTACCGGCGCTAATAATGCAAGGTACAATACTTTTTTCACCTCTCATCATGCGAGCCAACTTTAAGAACAACACCCGTCTAAACTTCCTCATAATCAAACCTCTCCTCTAAAAAACAAGATAAAAATCACAATAACTTTTTTCAATTTTGCAAATAAAAAACTTTATTTAGCTTTAATAAAGACCATCGGATCCACATTAACACCGTCATATAAAACCTCATAATGCAAATGCGGCCCGGTAGAACGTCCTGTATTACCAACTTCACCGATAGCCTGTCCCAAAACAACATCTTCTCCCTTCTGAACATAAATAGCGTTCATATGCGCATATTTAGTTTTAAACCCATTACCATGGTCAATTTCAACCATTTTACCATATCCCGAAGCAGTACCTGCACGAGTAACCTTACCATCAGCCATAGTTTTAATTTTATTACCTTTATTAGAAGCTAAATCCACACCTTTATGTCTGGCACTCTTAGCATTAAACGGATCCGTACGTTTTCCAAAAGGAGAAGAGAGCCAATACGACCATACGGGCTTACCAATAGGAATACGTTTAAGAGCCTGTTGATAATATGAATTATCATCAATTGAATTAAAAGTTTTATTAACCTGCGCCATCAATTCCTGATTTTGGCCTAAAGCGATACTATCAGGAACATAAAGCCCGCCCTTATTGTTCTTTTTTGAGTTAGCGAGCGGGTTATAATACTTTCCTCTTTTTTTAAGTTCTGCATTAACGGTAGAGATAGTCGTTTTAATTTTATCAATATCTTTACTAGACAGAGTTTCGATTTTTTTCAAAATATCCATTTCAAAAGCTTGCAAAGACACGACCATTTCTTGCAAATGAGCAACCTTTTCTTCTAATTGTTTTTTTTCCTCAATAGCAACATCTCGATGAATAAGAGCATCTTTCAAAGCGCTTTTTTGAGACAAATCCTGCTCATTAATCCAATCTTCTTTAGCGGTAATACGCTTAATTTTTTCTTCAATAACCTCCGCACGTTTTAAGTATTCATCCAAATCATCTTTTTTCTGATTAGAAGAAACCTGTCCAAAATTCTGCACCAGAGCAGAAATATTTTTATGAATAGTAACAAAATCGCTCATCAAATCAACATAAGCATTTCGCGTTTCTCCCAATTTACGTTCTTGATAAGAGATAATTCTATCAGAATCGCTATACAATTGATAAGAACGAGCTCCCCAAACCCCCAATACAATCATAAAAACAAAGACGCACCATTGCAATCTGGGAGAAATTTTAAAAACCTTCATTTGTCCATTAGAACGGATAATAAGCTCCTTTTCGGAAAAGAAGTTTTTACTTTCCGAAGCTTGAAAATTAAGAGTTTTAGCTTTTTTATATTTCCGTTTATACCTCAAATGAACCATTCCAGAACATACCTTTCGCCGCAAAAACAAGTAATATCAACGGCAATTACGGTCGGTATAACAACATTTTTTGAAAATTTCAAACACTTTTTAATTTTTATCAATATCTTTATCCAAAATAACGTATTCGCCTTCGCCCACCATATTAAGAACGATTCGCGCTCTTTCTTCCAAATAATCTAAATCAAGCGAACTTTCAGAAAGCATAGCCACTTTATGTTCCAAATCACGTTTAATAGCAGCATACCTATCTTTTTCTTGTTGAGCAGCCTCCACTTTACCTTTCAAATAGAGATACCTAAAAAACCCCCGATCACCTTTAATAGCATTAACGGCAAAATAAACCGAAAAAATACCTAAAACAATTAACAAGCCAGACTTTTTTAATCTATCAAAAATATCGTTTAATGCATTCATAATCGTTTACGTCACCCACGCCAAAAAAATTGCTTATAAAGATAAAACCAAAAAAAATCTCTCCCCCTCATTAAGACAAATAATACCCGAAAGAGAGTTAAAAAATCGTTATAAAAAAAAGAAAAACGCCTTTTTGAATAAAAATAAAAAGGCGTAAAAACAACATATTAACAAACAATCATCAGAAACTAGAAGATTTAAGCACCTCACTCATTCACCTTTTCCCGCTCCCCCGACAATTTCAAACACACGAGCGCCGTTTCCCTCTTTCAGAGTCTCAGGCAAACGTCTGCGAATAGCCTCATTAACCTGCTCCAACGTAACAGATTGCACTTGTTCCTGACGATTTTTCAAAAAGTCTATTCCCAAATTTTGTACCTGCATTTGTTCCAACATTTCAGCAATCACCGCCACCGAAGAAAAACGTAAATTAAACGAAGATAGCAAACTGCTTTTAGCCACTTCCAATTCTTGTTCCGTTATCCCCTTTTTATAAAAATTTTCATATTCCCTATTAAGCAATTCAAAAATCCGCTCTGTATTATCTGGCGTAGTTGAAAAATAAATCTGCCAATAATCCCCGGAATCATCACTATATAAGTAACTGTAAATACCATAAGTCAGCCCCTCGTTTTCGCGCACCGCCAAGCTTAAGCGTGAAGAAAGTCCCGCACCGCCCAAAACATAATCAGCCACAAACAAAGGATAAAAATCCGCATCCAATCGAGGCACCCCAAAAGATTTAAGCGTAACTAAACTTTGCGCGGAAACATCTGAAACTTCAACCGCTTTTTTAGCATTCCAATCAGGTTTAAATTCTGGCAAATCCTTCGCTTTAGATTTTTCATTAAGCCCCGCAAACGCTTGGGTTAAAAAAGCCTCGCTCTCAGCTTTATCCATATCACCGGCAATACCGATATTTAACGTATCTTTCGCCATAAATTGTTTAAGATAATCCCGCATATCCTGCACTGAAATTTTAGCTAAAACCGTATCGTCGGGAATACCTTCTTTTGCATACGGATGCTGTCCATAGAAACTTCTATCAATCAGTCGATTAAGTTGATATTGCGGGCTTTCCTTTTGTTGCTGCTTAAGCATAGCCAACTGACGCCGCGCCAACTCAATATCTTCTTTATCAAAATGCGCATCATACAAAACGGCTTTTAAGATTTCTAAAGCGTCTTTTTCAAATTTTTTCACAAAACTAAGCGAAAAAGTCAAACGGTCGTTTCCGGCAGAAACCGAAAGCTTAATACCTTTTTCTTTCATCATTTCCCGTAATTCTTTACGAGAAAAACGTCCCGCACCATCCAACAAAACACTTTCGGTTAACAAAGCCACACCATCTTTGGACTCATAAGCTGTTCCGGCTTTATCAAACCCAAAAGAAATCGCCACTAAAGGCACGCTATGCTCTTCCATCAAATACGCATGTAAAGAATTATTGTCAGCTCTAATTTCAACAACTTCCCCCTTAAAAGTCCGCCCTTTCAACTTAGAATTTGTCAAAATACGTTCTGCATCAATCGGCGTCTGTGCGTCATGCCATAAGATATAACCTACCGCACCGCCCAATAGCAGCACCGCGCAACTCAAGCCAATTTTCCAACCATTCCGCATCACCGCACCTCAAAAATTTCATTGACCGACCAAATAACCGGCAACTTTTGCTTTGGATTTTTTTACTTTATGCCAAGCTTCAAAAACATCATCAAGCGTAATCGCCATAATCCGCTCATCATAATTCATAATTTCATCAGGAGTGTAGTTATTAATGAACATAGAGCCGACAAAGCGTCCGGCAGCTTGCGGATTTTCCTGCATATAGACAGCATCAGAAAGCATACGATTTTTTATTTTATCCAAATCCTTCTGAGTTAAAGCCTTAACGCCGTCATCAACGGTTTGCCACAATACTGTTTTAATCTCCGCCAGTTGTTTTTCAGGCTTTTCTCCTTTAAGCCATTCAGGTGCCGGTATAGCATAAAAACTAACTGTTCCACCAATATTAAAGCAATAAGAAAACCCCACATCAACACCCAACAATTTTTTATCACGATAAATCAATTTATCATAGACATACGATGTATCATCGCCGGTCAAAAACGTAGCCAACAAGCTAAGCGCCTCAACATCCTTTTTAGATAATGTCTGACTGTCTAAGCGAATATATTGCACAAAGCGAGGTTTCTGCACCCCATCTAATTTAACCACCATGTCGGCATCAATATTCTTCGGCTCAGCAAACACCGGACGTATAAACGAGCGCTCAGGATTTTCAACCGTGCCATAATATTTTTTAGCTAAAACTTGCGCTTCATTTTTAGTAATATCCCCCGCCAAAATCAAAATAGCGTTATCGGGGCGATAATAAGCCTGATAAAAATCCGTAGCGTCTTGTTGAGTCAAGCTCAAAATCTCCGGCTCAGACCCGCCCACAGACGAAGCAAACGGATGATCCTGCCACAAAACTTTATTCAAGGTCTCATAAAAAAGAGGCACGGGATTAGATTCAAAACGTTGCTTTCGTTCTTGCAAAACGACACCACGCTCTTTCAAAAAATCCGCCTCGTTCATCTTAAGATGCGCCATACGTTCGGCTTCCAATGCCATCATCAATTCAAGCTTTGAAATATCGGAAAATTCGTAATAGCCGGTTTCATCGTAGGTAGTATAGGCATTAGATTGCGCCCCATACTTTTGAGTAAGGTTATCAAACATTTTCCCTGGAAGTTTATCCGTCCCACGAAACATCATATGTTCCAACAGATGAGCAATACCGCCCTTCCCTTTCGGGTCGTAGAGCGAACCGGTTTTATAGAGCACCTGTTGCAAAACCACCGGAGCCTTATGATTTTCGACCACCGCCACCTGCAAGCCGTTATCAAGCTGAAAAGCAGAAAGGTTCATCAACTTTGCCTGAGCATTTGCGCTCCACAACGCCGTCGTTCCCAATAACAACAAAGACCAACGAGACAACTTGATATTTTTTGATATAAAACTAAATAGGTGCATACTTCCGTTCCCGCATTGAATTCACCGTTTTGATACTGACTGAATATCCCTCAAAAAATGATGCTTCTGTTAAAGTTTCCCGTTCAAGGACACCTCTCTCTCCTTCAAGGACACTGCTTTCCCTTCAAGGACACCGCACAGATAAAAACATGCGATTATTCTTGCGTTTCAGCGACTTGATTTTGCGCCACAACCGGACGCACATCAAAATCAGGAGGCAATAAAAGTTGATTACGGCGCGAAACTTGAGTTTCATCAGGTTTAGATTTAGCCATACCCAAATCTTCCTTAGTCAAACCGCAAGAAGAAAGTCCGGCCATAATTCCCAAAGCAAACACGACCACCAATATTTTTTTCATCATAAAATCTCCTTTACTTTCATCTTTTCCAAGCAAATTAGCCGTCACACCGAATTAAATCGTATCACAACCATTATTTTTGAGCCACATCAGAAGCTTCAACATCTGTCTTTTTAGTTTCAACATCCGTAGCTTCATCAGTTTCGTCCCATTCTTTATTAAAGAACAAACCATTACAAATAACGAGCGCCGCTCCAACACAAATAAAACTATCCGCCAAATTAAAAGCCGGCCAATGATATCCAAAAGCATGAATATCCAAAAAGTCAAACACCGCCCCCATACGCACTCTGTCAGCGACATTACCGATAGCCCCGCCGATAATCATACCTAGAGCCATCTGAATAAGCAAAGACTTTTCATCTCTGAGCCAATAGAGCAAGAACCCGACAACAATAAGCGAGAAAGCGGAAAGAACATAAACACCAGCCCCACCAAGATTATCAAACATAGAAAAGCTAACGCCGGTATTCCACGCCATAACCAGATTAAAGAAAGGCGTCAATTCAAAAACCGGACGACTATTCGCCAAAAATGAAAACACCAACATTTTGGAAGCTTGATCCAAAACAAAAGCCACCAACGCCGTCATCAACCCAATAAACACGCCTGCTCCTTTATTCTACAACCATAAATCTTTTCACATATTTGAGGAATATATAGCACAACTTTTGAAAGCGCCAAGAAAATTTTAGCTTTTTCCCCAAATACCCCAACAATCTGGAATGTATAAATTAAAATTCTAAAACGGCGTACCGATATGAAACGGTGCCAACCCGAATTTCTGAGCAATCGTTTCAGCAATATCGGCATAAGTTTTACGTCGTCCGAGAGATTGTGTTTTAACCTGTGGTCCAAACATCAACACCGGCACACATTCGCGCGTGTGGTCCGTCCCCGTCCAAGTTGGGTCGCACCCATGGTCAGCGGTAATAAAGACAACATCGTCATCTTGAAGCAACGGCAGAATTTCAGGCAAACGAGAATCAAAATACATCAATCCTTCAGCATAACCTTTAACATCACGACGATGCCCCCATGTCATATCAAAATCAACAAAATTAGTAAAGACAATACCGTCGGTATCAAGATTTTTAATTTCTTCAAGAGTTTTATCCCACAGCTCTTCCAAACCGCTGGCAAGCACTTTTTTCGTCACGCCCGAGCCTGCGTAAATATCGGATATTTTCCCAATAGCCACCACTTGCAAACCTTTCTCCTTCGCCTTATCCAAAAGTGTTGGCGCAAGAGGAGAAAGTGCATAATCATGACGATTTTTGGTTCTGACAAACTCGCCGTTTTTCTCACCCACAAAAGGTCTGGCGATAACCCGTGCGATATGATAAGGTTTTACTTCTTCAAAAGCGATTTCGCAAAGTTTATACAAACGCTCCAAGCCGAATTTTTCTTCATGAGCGGCAATTTGCAGATTACTGTCGGCAGAAGTATAAAAGATAGGTTTCCCCGTTGCCAAATGTTCTTCTCCGAGTTCTTGAATAATGACCGTACCTGAAGCAGCTTTATTCCCCAAAATCCCGCTCAAACCTGCGCGTTGACAAATTCTCTCAACAAGTTCCTGAGGAAAAGATGGATACTCGAGCGGAAAATGCCCAAAATCAACTTTTACAGGAGCTCCAGCCATTTCCCAGTGTCCGGAAATTGTATCTTTACCGGCACTGATTTCCTCCATACATCCATACGCCGCCGCCACACTCATTTTTGCTTCACCAGGCGTTAGCGGCGCTTCTTTACCGGTCGCCAAAAGACTTGCGTGATTAAGTCCCAAAGCCTCCAAATTCGGCACAGAAAAACACGGATAATTTTCAGCAATATGCACAAATGTATCCGCCCCCTCATCACCAAAAGCATGGGCATCTTTAGCTCCACCGACACCAAATGAGTCCATCATTAAAATAATCGCTCTAGCCATAATCAAGCTCTCCTGCAAACAAATAAAATTTTTTCAATAAAAGAAAATATAGTCACAAGACGTTTAAAAAGCTTTAAAAATCGACATATCCACACACCTTCCCTTTTCACTCTCTTATCATTTCAAAAAAAATTGCCAAAAAACTATTGACAAAAAGAAAAACTGTGATATACCGCACAAACGTAAAAAGATTTTTAGGAACTTTAAATTTTTATGTTATGAAAGATCTACTTTTAAATGCAACGCCCATTCTTCAAGGATGCGCAATTGCGATTAGTGCTGTTGTACTAACGATACGTATGGGTCTAAAGAAAAAACAAGCCAAACTTCAGCAAGAAGCCAGCCAAGCCGCTGCTCGCCGAAGATTTGAAGTTTTCCGGTATTAAATTCCGGTATTTAACAGCTTAAAAAATTAAAAAAATAAAAAAGCCCCTGACTTCAACAGTCAGCGGCTTTTTTTTAGTAGATATGAGAGTTATTTTCCTGCTTTGTCAACAGCTGCAGGCGCTGTTTTATCTTGAACGAGAAGAGGCTCATCTTTCATCATTTTTTTCTTCTCTGCCTTGCGTGCCATTTTTTTGTCATGCATAGCTTTCAAGATTTCTTTTTGCTCTGGCGTCAAAACACTTTCAAAACGAGCTTTGTTTTGTTCGCGCAGTTCATCAGCTTGTTTACGAAGTTCATCCATCTGTTCAAAAAGTGGCTTCATTTGTTTCATATCTTCTTTACGAAATTCTTCAATTTGAGCTTTTTGTTCCTCTGTTAAGTTTAGTTTTTTAGCAAAACGATCTTTAAGCATTTCATCTGGATGAAATCCATCTTTCCCAGGACGTCTTAAATCTTTCAAAGCATGAGGACGTGACATTGGGCGACGGTCATCAAAGCGTGCGTCATGATGAGGTGGCATCGGGCGACGGTCGTCAAAGCGTGCATCGTGATGAGGTGGCATCGGTCTATCCATATGCATCATATAAGGAGCTCTGTCATGCCAAGCACCGCGCCAATGACCATATCTTTTTGCCGGACAAAAAGCTATTGCGAATGCGGTTAAAGTAACGGCAATACCTCCAATAAAAGCCAAACCACCGGTAATCAATAATCTTTTTCTTTCCTGTTCCATAATCAAATCCTTTCCTCAAAAAAAGCACGACAATTTTGCTCTAAAAATTTTACAATTCCAAATAAGCCAACTTCTCGTGCAACTTAGCTTTAGCATTATGCAGTCTAGACTTCAGCGTACCGACATTAATTTTCAATCGTTTCGCCGCATCATCATAGTTCAGCCCTTCAAACTCAACCAAAACAATCGCCTTACGCATATCTTTAGGCAGTTCATCCACTGCGTTTAAGATAAGTTTCCGCCGACATTTCAAAAGCCACTCTCTTTCCGGATTATCGGGAGCTGAAACATTTTCCAAACCGGCGCTTTCCTCATCAACCGAAGCGTTTAAGAGCTTTTGACTTTTGCTTTTAAGATAATCTTTACAAAAGTTTTCCGCCACCACGCGTATCCAAGCGCCAAGTTTTTCTTGTTCCCGATAAGTCGGAAATTTCTGCCATAAGCGAATATAAATTTCCTGTTCAACATCTTCATCAGAACGATTAAGCATTTTTCTGACCACGTTTTTAACCAAACGTTTCTGAAACCAATTTAAGTTTTCCATTAACTGACCTCATAAAAGCCATAACCGTCCAACGGAAGCATATCATCACTTTCAACCTCATAAGCAAAGTAACTGTCGCCATCATAAAGCATCGCCATATAATCGCTAAACTGTCCTTCACTCAAAGTCGGAGCCGGAAGCATCACCTGCACACCAACCCAAACCCCGATAACAAACGAGCCAAGAGTACCGGCCAAAATCTGGCGTTCCTTTTTGCGCTGCTTATAAAGCGGTTTGGCTTCAGCTAAAAGTCCGGAAATTTTATCCATCTTAAAAATCCTCAGCTAAATTCATTTAACTTACACAGTAGTATAACGACCGCCCCTTAAAAAAGTTCAAACTTTTTTTGAAAAAAATTTTATATTTCATCTAACCAACTGAATTAAAAAGCAAAAAAGGCATATAGAATATGCCCTTTATAAAATTTCCAACAGTACCTGACATACTTAATTAAATTTCGTCCACTCACGCACGTTT
>CALXTN010000014.1 GCA_944391405.1 uncultured Alphaproteobacteria bacterium
AAAAATTAAAACAAAAAAGAGCCACGAAAAAAACGTCGTAGCTCTTGGTTAAAAATAGGATTGTCCATTTGTAAATTACCCACAAAAAAAGCCCTCAAACCGAGAGCCAAATTTGGGATATACAAACACACTAACCCATTATGACAATATTTATACCGCCCTGACACCCTTGTCAATACATCGGCAAATGAAACGAAAAATATTTTTGCAAAGTAAAAACAATACCATACCAATTGAACAAAAGAAAAATCATTTGTAAAAGAAACTTTTTAACTCTATCTTAAATATCTATCATATAGCCTAATTACGGAATGTCAGACAAACATTCTGAGGTTTGAAAGCCTCTTATACAGCGTCTATATGTAAAGACGAAACATTTACAAGCCTTCAGTCTAGGACTGGAAGGCGGTAAAATAAGCCTATGCGGTGAATATACCGCACTATCTGTATATAGCTTTCAACTTCCAGTCGCTTCGTCAAGCGACTTTTTCTTTAACCAATTAGAAAAGAAGGAAGTTTGATATGAAAAAATATTTAATGTTAGCAGGTATATTCACTGTCTTAACCGGAAATGCGCAAGCATCAGGATGGTATTATGAAGATGATGGATATAACCGATATGAAGCAAGACAACAATACAATAATCAGGATTATTATTCTAAACAACCGCGCTATCAACAACTACCATCATCTGCAAGTAGAAGATACCAAGAACGTCAATACACCCGTTCTCAAAACATGAACACTTATCAATCAGCTGAAACAAATAAAATCCGCCCCTATATTGGATTAGATGTGATGACCACAACTATGGATTTTGGAGAAAATGATGTTGTTAAAGATTATGAAGGTAGGGATAATTACTTCAAGGATAATCTGAATGCTTTTAGTATAGTAGGTGGTGCAAAATTCAATAAAAATTTTGGAATAGAAGCATTTTATCAAAAATCAGGTGAAGAAGAAAATAAAGTTGAAGATTATGGGTTCGGATACGATATAAGCAATATAGAGTACACTACATACGGTTTAGATTTTCAAGGATATATCCCTCTTAGTCAAGAGTTTGAAATACTTGCTTCTTTAGGTATAGCCCAATATGATTTTGAAACATCTGAACAATATTATATGGATACCCCGTCAGGACCAGAGAGAGTAGGAGACGGAAATAAAGATTTTGATTCACTAGGTGTACGTTTAGGAATTGGAGGACAATACAATATTACAGACCATATAGCTTTAAGAGCAATGGCTCGCTACATTCACATGACAGATGATGAATATATTAAAAGTATGACAGAATTATCCTTAGGTCTTCGTTATATGTTTTAATCATTCATGCACAAGAATAAAGGCACCTAGTAAAGAGTTTGGTGCCTTTATTTTATATATAACTTCTGCCAAAAATTATTTTTCCAGTGGATTATAGATAATTCCGGCAAAAGCCCCATTGTTAATCATAAAAATAAACGGACGGTCCACAATAAAAGGAAGACTTATATAGCCACCTGTTGCATAATTGACAAAGTTTACCTGTACAGATACTGCAATAGTCCCCTTTTCATCAACTTTGATTTTATTCTTTTGAGTAAAATCTTGAATGTGAATATTTTGCGGTTCGCACAAAGTCGTAGCATCTTTCACGGCATTTGGACTCAAAATGTTATCAAGACCAGACTGTCCACGAACAAACAGATTACCCAATCCCAAACGATTGAAAATATTTTGGAGGTTCACATTCTGTTCCACTTCAAAGAGAGGAATAGCGATGTCTATTTCGTGTTTTTCAAACGGAATATCTAGTGCCTCAGCAGAAAGAGACTGTAAAACTTCGTCCAACGTTGTTGTTGTTGCATTATTTTCATGCATGGGTGTTCCATATCCATTTAACGATTCCTCGCTATCCGGTAAAATGATATAAAAGATGTCGCCCGATTTATATGGAAGAGCTATAACACGGAAATTACTACCGTTAGCAATGTAAACTTCACGCATACTTTGCATCATCGGAACTTTAATATCACCATGTGGTGCATGGAAGGTCTCCATGGAAACTGTATCAAACTGAGTTTTCCAAGTTGAAGCAAAAGTAATAACGGATGTTTGTGCAATGGAACAAGCATCACGCGCTGAATCAAAACTAATTGAATAGTTTTCATCAATTGCTTTTTTGAAATTTTTATCCAGATGTTGTCGTGCAACTTCTATTTTGTTTTTAAATTTCAGGGCAGATGAGTGATGTTCAATAACATCACGACTTTTAGTATTAATCTGCTCAAGAGAATCACTTCCCAAAATAGCTTTAAGTTTTTCAAGCATTTGACCTTTAGCTCCGTTGGCTAAGATTCCTAATCCCTGATATACATTATGAGCAGAAATAAGGATATTTTTTTGCGGATTCTCTGCAGCGGCAGCCTTTAGGAGAGGAATAGTAAGAGCATTAAGCTGTTTATCTTCGATACTTTCAGGTTTTTGTTCCACATAGTTTGTTTGCCCTAAAATATTAAAAGAAACTCTCCATCCTTGAAGAGAAAGCCCGAAACAAATGAGCGCAATGGGAAGAAAAACAACGATAAATTGATTATGCTTTTTACTAAAGTATTGTTCAAAATAGAAAATGGGAGCGACGATAGCTACAACATAAATAACAAGTCTTAAAGAAGGGGAAACTTGTAATAAACAAGCCCCAATACTCAAGAAAAGGAGAATAAGCAAAGAAAAACTTAAAAGTCCCCGAACAAACAAATAAAGAATAATACCAACATCCAGTATTATACACAATGCAGCGAGTGCAGCAAAAGGTGTATATATTGTCAGATTAAAAGTAACCATCAGTACAATAAGGCCTAAAGAAATAACAAGATATTTAATCCACCAAAAGCGTTTCTTTATAGGGAGTTTTGCCTTCATTTCTCTCTTTTGCGCAAATTTTAATAAGCGTATTTTAAGATTATCCATATTGCGAAGAATAAATAGCCATAGCACCAGAATAATAAGGGCAAAGTACATAGGAATGGCATTAATGACCACATACAAAATTGCTATTGAATACTGTATAAATCCAATAGCAATTAAGTCTACATAGTCAATATTGTGAGAGGAAAAAATAGAAAAAATTATGCTAAACAAAACAAACAATATAGGTAGCAAGAAAACTTTTTGTGTCGCCATATTAAGTGTTATTATAATACACTTATAATCAAGTTCAGCTTGATGAAAACGCCGAGAAATTATTCCGACTAGTGGAAACATTGCGAGTGTTAAATAGCAAGCAAATAAGGATGTGCCCAAGAAAAGCGGAACAATAAAAGTTTTTCCATAAAAATCAATTAACGTTTCATCATACCAAGGAAATAGTCCCAAAGATAAACCAATCAGAATGATTGCTGAAATTGCTATAAAATTACCAAACTCTCCATCTGTCGGTTTTCCATTTAAGTCAAACGAACGTTTAAATGAATTATAATAAAGAATAAGACTTTTTTTGATTTTATTCATAAATACACTCCTGATAAACTATTTAGTATACTTTATTTTTATAACTATCATACAAAGTATTAAATATTGCTTTAAATGGGTAAGCCAGAACATTAGCAAATATTTTACCATTTTCACTTATGCTTTCCTCAAACAGAGGGAGAACTAGAATGTCTTGCTATTTAATAACCGGTGGTGCTGGATTTTTCGGAACAATATTAAAACAATATTTACTTGATAAAGGAAACGAGTGCGTCAGTATCGATTTAGAACCGGATGCTTTTACGCATAGAAATTTTACAGCATATCAAGGCGACATTAATGATAATGAATTAATGGAAAAAATTTTCTCTACCCATAAAATTGAGGCAATATTTCACTGTGCGGCATTACTAGCACATGTAAAAAAAGATTTAAAGAAATTATGGCATGCTAACGTAGATGGTACTCAAAATGTCTATAAGTTTGCTCTCCGGTATGATGTAAAAAAGATTGTGTTTATTTCAAGCAATTGCTTATGGGCGAAAAATTTCGATACGGAAGTAAGCGAAGATGAAACACCAAATCCGATAGAAATATATGGTAAGTCAAAATTAGAAGGAGAAAAAATCTTATTATCGCAACCAGATAAAATAAATAGCATTATCTTTCGTAGTCCTACAATAATGGATGAGGGGCGGTTAGGACTATTGGGGATTCTTTTTGAGTTTATTGATGAGGGAAGAAAATTACCGATGGTTGGAGATGGAACAAATCGCTATCAATTTATTTATGCTAAAGATTTGGTAAGAGCTTGTGAATTAGCATTAGACGCAGATTATTCAGACGTATTTAATATAGGCGCCGATGATGTTAAAAGTTTTAATGAGGTTTATGAATATGTAATTAAAAAATCCGATTCAAAATCTCGTTTGTTCCATTTTCCGAAATTACCGATGATTTGGGCAATGAAAATCTGTTTCTGGCTAGGTATATCTCCATTGGGACCATATCAATATAAGATGATTGCCTCAAACTTTATTTTCGATACAAAAAAAATAAAACAGAAATTAGGATTCGAACCAACGTTGACTAATGAAGAAATGTTGTTACGCGCTTATGAATTTTATCATAAAAATAAGGATGAAATTCTGCATCGTAAAAACGTCTCTGCACATAATTCCGTAGCTAAGATGGGTGTAATAAAAATTCTAAAATGGTTAATGTAAAAAATAAATGAGTTTGAATGGTCTCTATTATTTTTTGAATTTAAGAAAATGATAAGCTGTATAGGCAAAGGCATAATTTACAATTAACCACCCTAACCAGCAAGCAATTTGCCAAATAGAAGATTGAGCTTCAGCTGCATATTTAATAAAGAAACCTCGATATAGAAAACCATTAAAACCAAAAAGATATGGACTTATTTTTCCGGTAAAAATCCAAAATTGATTTTGCGTAGGGAATAATCTGTAGGCACTCAAAAAGATAACAGCACTAAAAAAGAAACTTAAAACAAAGGCATAGAAATAAACCTGTGCCAAAACAAGTACAACAAGAGATACTAATAAGGCTGTCAGATTAAATCTATGCATATAAAGAAAAGATAGCTGTTTTTCATATAAAGCAAGAAAAATACCCAGAGAAAATTCAGGAATATGTCCGACGGCATTGGCATATAAATCAATGGTTGGGCCATTAAAAGTTACCCAATAGAAAGCAATGATAATATAAATAAACCATATAAAAATAATGTTAGAAATATCTTTGGCAATCAATTTGTATAAAAAGAAAAAACAGAGATAAAGTTGAATAATTAAAGAAAAGAACCACCAAGGACCACATACTATAAATAATGTTTCAGGAGAAAAATTAGAAGTTAGAGATAAAACTTTTCCCAAAGCTTTAAAGTTAATATCCGGAACAATAATACAATAAACTAATGCACTGATAAGAAACAATTTATAGATTTTGAAAATATGCTCAGCTATAAAATAGAGCGTTTTTTTATCAGTATTCATAAAAGCCTTAGAGATACCATAACCACTAAGTAGAACAAAGATATAAACACCATAAAATCCTAAAAAGGAGAAAAGGCAATTAATAATTTCTGTCCAGCTGAAATCTCTAACAAAATTAGAAATATTAGCCGGATTAAGCGACATTTCATTTTGATAAGTAATAGGAGGAAAAAGATGAAAGAAATTATGTGAGATAATACAAAAAATTGCAATTCCTTTTAAGACAAGAGACTGAATTTTTGTTAAATAAATATTATTATCATTACTCATCAAAAACATCCTTATTTAAAAATTCTAAAGCAATATCATAACCAAAACCGGCACGGAGAAAAGCAGCAAGATCCTTTTGACGCATCTCTTTACGTTCAGATTCATTAGCTCGAAAGCATGCTATTTTCTTTTTACGAGCAAAATTCAGAGCTGTATCATATTCAGAGTATTCAGTATTATCAAAAGCGCGATGAACAATTTGCTCTTCGATTCCTTTAGCTTTAAGTTTTTGCTCAATATAACGTCGAGATTTACCAGAACGAAGATAACTATTAATTTTGAACTCTGTAAAACGCTCATCGCTAACAAAATTATGAGAGACACATTCCTTAATAATCTCTTCGACCCATTGATAAGCTTGTTCAGGAGAATAATCTTTGTTAACAAATGCATATTTATCAATACGTTTTCTCAAAACGTTGCGAAGATTGTCAACAGAAGTCTCGTAGCGCTCTAAATAATATAGAGCAATATTACGTAAACGAACTTTTGTAGGTATTTTAGGTTGCGATTTTTTCGTTTTTTCTGTAAACACTTGAAAATTACCTTTAAATATACTAACTTCAACATAAATGTATATACCTTTATATAATAGGAGATAAAGAATTGTCTAACAAAAGTTTTGATGAATGTGCATCATTCTTAATTGATAATGGCATATTTGTAGGCCGCATATGTCGTTTGGAAAATGTATTAAAAACAATAATAGAAAAACACGGTTACATGAAAAATGTATCAGCAGCATTGAGTGAAACAACAGCCTTGGCGGTTCTTTTCGCCAATGCTTTAAAATTTGAAGGCTTATTTACACTGCAACTTCAAGGAAATGGCCCTGTTTCAACCGTTGTAGTTGATGTGACCTCAGAAGGAAAACTCCGTTCTTGCGCAAATTATAATAGAGAAAGATTAGAAAAAGCTTTTACATTGCGCAAAAATGAAGGAGAAATAGAAGCAACTCCACATTTATTAGGAGAAGGAACTTTAGCTTTTACCATAGATGATGGCAAGAATAATTACCATCAAGGTGTAGTTGATTTGCAGGGTAAAACTTTAGAAGAATGTGCTCTAAGATACTTTAAACAATCTGAACAAATTGAAACCATGCTGAGGTTATATGTAGATATTCCGCAAACAGATGAGGGGGCATGGAAAGCTGGTGGTATTATGCTACAAAAAATACCAGAATTAGGTGGAAAAAATGTTGATATGGCAGAAATACCGGAACTTCGTAATGAAGCTGAAATATTGATGAATTCATTGACTAAAGAAGAATTATTTGATGAGAATTTAAGTTTACATGAAATTCTGCACCGTTTATATCATAGTAATAATCTCATCATAACCAAGAGTAATCACTACGAATTCAAATGCAGGTGTAGCAGAGAAAAATTATTAAAGACATTACGTGGATTCTCTGAAAATGAATTAGCATCTATGCTGGATGAAAACTCAAAAATAACCGCAAAATGTGGATTCTGTTCAGAGGTATATGAGTTTACAATTCCTGAAATAATGGAAAAACTTAATTAACATTAAATAAGTATTAAACATTATACTCTAGAATGAATAGTGAAAGTAGGAGTGGACTAAGATAAAAGAATGGAATAAATCTATGAAAAAAATAAAAAACTTTATATTAATGTTTAGTAGTTTATTAATGTTTGCATGCTCAAGTACAAGTGATATTGACGCTGTTCCTTTGAAGTATAATGAACCGAGATTTCAAACAGTGGCTCCAATTGAGTTAGAAGTTGAAAAAGTAGAAATTATTTCTGAATTTATTCCATCTTTCACTCGGCCGAATGTAGAACATCTTTTCCCCGTATCAATAGAAAAGTCAGCTAAATTATGGGCGGAAGATAGATTAAAAGCGGATGGTTTTTCATCAAATCGTGTTGCTGAATATATTATTAAGGACGCTTCTGTGACAGAAGAAATAGAAAAGTCAGAAGAGTTATTGCAGAAAGATAGATTAAAATATCGTGCAAATTTATCTGTTGTGTTAAAAATAACAGACAAATCAAATTTAGCTGCAGCAGAAACCACAATTAATGCATGGCGTGAATTGCGTATTCCGGTGGATACAAAAATTGCAGATAAAGAAAAATATTGGAATGATATGGTTTACAAATTGTTTGATGAGTTCAATCAGCGTATGGAAAAAAACATAAATGAATACTTAAATATGTACGTTAAAAATAACTACTCTATTAAAGAATATCAAGACTAGAAAAATCCCCCCTCCACCAAGGGGGATTAAATTTAATTTAGGATTCGTTGTAAGTTGTCATTGGCAATCAAACTTTGCATGGGGATTTCAACGTCCATAACTTTATGAGAACTGTCTGCAATCTTGCAACTACCATAAAGTACAGCACTAAACTTGGAAGTTGCGTAATCTTCAAACTCAAATACTTCTCCAGGTTCAAGCTCTGGTAATTGCCCACCAAATCCCTCAGTATTAAGTGATATTGAACGTCCTTTAATGTCAGTAATAGAAATATTTTTTCCAAGCAAACTAATTTTACTATGTGAATTATTTTCAATACGGAGATAAAATCCCCAGCAAAATTCATCACCGGCAACTTTTTCCTGCAAAAGCTCATTATAAGCGGAAATAACAATTCCAGCTTGTTGAGTAGTTTCAAAGTCTTGAGTCGAATACATAAAAAATCCCTCAAAGTTATCTTATGCAAATACTAATAGACGACTTTAAGGGAACTGTAAAAATGAATCTATGTTTTTTCAACAGAGATTACATGACTCTGCCATAGCTGTCCTCAAAACGAACAATATCATTTTCATCCAAAGCTGAGCCGGTTTGAATTTCAATAAAAATCAGCGGTTGAGAAGATGACGTGTTTTTAATACGATGCTTTGTTTTTTCAGGAATATAAACGGAATCATTTTGATGTCTGTATAAAGTATCATCACCTAAAACAATCATGGCTTCGCCTTCAACAATAATCCAATGTTCCGCTCTAAAGTTATGCAATTGTAATGAAAGAATAGCATTTGGATTAACGGTAATTCTTTTAACGCAAAAATGCTCATCAGCATCAAGCACTTCCCAAGTTCCCCAAGGTCTAGTGTCTCGGTCTCCTTTGATGTAATTTGTTGTCATAATATTTTATCCTTTTCTTAAAAAATAATCTGGAATAAAAGAATAATAAGATATATAAAGAAAAAAACAAGTAAGAAATAGAGAGAGGGAAAAATGTCGGAAACGAAAAATTTTGCATTAGAAGTGATAAAAAGAATACATCACGAATTAAATATGGAAAGTAGTGCCGACAAACTAAACCAAGTTATTAAAATAATTGCGGAAGAAGGTAAAGCACTTTGGGCTGATATATATATAAAAGCAGATGATGTAACATTAGAACACATAGCTGGATATCCATTAGGAGAAGAAAAAAAGGCAGAAAGAATAGGAGAAGGTGTTGTAGGTAAGGCTGGAGCAGATAACCGAACATCTTTTGTAAAGACGAAAGAAATTTTCCAAGTTGCAACACCTCTGAGACGGTGGAATAAGCCTATTGGCGTTTTATTAATATCATATCCGCTACCTCATGACTATGATGAGATTGAAGCGGAAACACTTGAGACAATTTGTATGTTTTTAAGTGAATTCTTATCTTCGGAAGAATTATCTCAATACATTAGAAAGTACATAAAAAGCCGCGGTATTGTTGCAAAAGACAGATTGAAAGGAACAATAATTAATTCAGGTTATGGTTTGGGAAATGTTGTAGTACATAGACGCAGAAAAGCTGTGACGCAAATATTTGCAAAAGATAAAGATAAAGAATTGCAAAATTTAGATTTAGCTCGCCAGAAAATGAATGAAGATTTGAATGCTAAAATGAGTCAAGAAGGAATGCAAAAAGGTGAGCATATTGAAATATTAGATGCATACCGAATGATAGCGAATGATAAAGGATGGTATAATCGTATTATAAATCATATAAATTTGGGTCTAACAGCGGAAGCAGCAGTAGAACAAGCGTATACGGAAATGTGGAATAGATTGTCAGGAGCAGCTGATGATTATTTAAAAGAAAGATTGCATGACTTGCGCGATATTGCCGATAGATTACGTTTATATTTAAGTGGAGAAGATTGTAATTCCGGCATGAATAATGATTATACAGATATCATTATTGTAGCAACATCAATGGGTCCAGCGGATTTGATGGATTATGATTACAAAAAAATTAGAGGCTTAATAATAGAAGAGTGTACCCCCACAATGCATGTTGCTATTGTTGCAAAAGCATTAAATGTTCCGGTAATTGCTGGAATAGATGGGCTGTTTAAGGATATAAAAGATGGCTCGTTAATTGCGATGGATGGAGCAGAGGGAGCTGTCTATGTTAATCCTTCAAAATCCATTGTTGAAAAAATAAGCACCAAAATGGAAGAGAAAAAGCAAGAGTACAAACAAATTCAAAAACTCCGCAATTACAAAAGTCGTACAAAAGATGGTGAAAGAGTAAACTTATATTTAAATATAGGTATGGATTTTGACTTTGACTATATAAAAAGTACAAATTGCGATGGTGTTGGTTTGTACCGAACTGAAATACTATTTATGTCATCAGAAAAAATGCCAGATATAGAAAAACAGGTAGAGTGTTACAAAAAACTATATCAGGCGGCTGATGGTAAGAAAATTATTTTCAGAAGTTTAGATGTTGGTTCAGATAAACTATTACCTTATTGGAATAGTATAACAGAAGATAATCCAGCTATTGGATGGCGTTCAATACGAATTACACTAGATAGAAGAGCTTTGCTTCGCAAGCAAATGAGGGCGTTCATACGAGCAGCATCAGGAAAAGAACTAAATGTAATGTTTCCAATGATTTCTAATTTAGATGAATTTTTGGAAGCAAAAGAAACATTTATGTTTGCCTACGAACGAGAAAAAAGAGAAGGATATGAGTTGCCGATAAAAGTAAATTTAGGAATGATGATTGAAGTTCCATCAGTTGTATTTCAATTAAGAGAAATATTAAAATATTGTGATTTCATCTCGGTCGGAACAAATGATTTATTTCAGTTTTTCTTTGCAAGTGACAGAGGAAATCCTCGTTTAAATGGGCGATACGATGTATTGTCAGCTCCATTTTTAAATTTAATGAAAAAAATAATAAAAGAGGCAAATAACGCAGGTGTTCCATGCTCAGTTTGTGGAGAAATGGCGAGTTCTCCAATAGATGCAATGGCATTAATAGGTTTAGGGTTTAGAAATTTATCAGTATCAAGTGCGTCTTATGGAAAGGTAAAAGCAATGATAAGGAGTTTGCCAGCTCAGGGAATTTGTGATTATTTAAATAATATTCTATCTTCATCCAGAAAGACACTTCGTTCTCAACTAAAATCCTATGCGGCAGATCACGCTATTGAAATATATTAAAAAGTATGTTTTAATATCAACATTGTAACAATATAAGGAAGAGAATACAATGGAAAATACGGAAGAATTAGATATAGATATTGATGATATCGGTACAATTCTAAAGAGTAGCCGATTGAAAAGTAAAAAAAGTCTGGAGGAAATTTCCAGTGAACTTTGTATCAGAAAAATATATCTGATAGCATTAGAGGAGGGAGATTACGAAACTCTTCCGCCGATTCCATATGGCGTTGGGTATGTGAGAACATATGCTCGTTATTTAGGATTAAACCCAGAACGTGCGGTTAAATTGTATAAAAACGCTTCTAAAACAGACGAGCAAAATACTGAAGAGGGAACGCAAGAAAGTATGGAAGTGAATAAAATCAGTAGTAAACACATTGCAATAGGGATAGTGTCGTTATTGGCAATTTATGCAGTATGGTCTTTTTATTCCAATATGAATACAATTTCAACATTACCAGCACAAAATATTGAAGAAAAAAATACAAAAGTTGATGAAAATGTGGTTGAGAAAATAGTAAATCCGAATGATGGTTCTTCTGAAACAACAGCTGAAACGCAACCTAAAGCAGAAGTGGAAGAAGCAGAAGTTATGGAAACTATTGAACAGACGCCGATTCCAGAAGAGCCTGTTATGATAGAAGAAAAGGTTGAAAATAATAAAGTGATAGTAGAATTTATCGGAGAAAGTTGGGTAGAATTAAAAGATAAGAAAAAAGTATATTTTCAAGGCGTTTACCACGAAGGAGATAAAAAAGAGATTGACTATATAGGAAATTTGTTTTTATCAGTAGGTAGACCCGAAAATGTAAAAATATATATAAAGGGAGCTGAAAAGGATATTTTGGCTAAAAAGAGAAAGATGAATATTCCTCTAGATTCTTTGGATTAATAAATAACAATATAAAATAAGGAAAAATTAATGAATTTTCAAGAAAAGCTGGCAGGCGTTGTAAATCGTTATGAAGAAGTTCAAGCATTAGTATCATCTCCAAACATCAATGCGGAAGAACTTGTAAAATTGAATAAAGAAATATCGGTATTAGAACCTGTCGTAACCGCAATTCATAACTATCAAACACAAGAAAAAAGCTTTAATGAAGCAAAGGAATTGATGGAAGACGCTAGTCTTGATAAAGAAATGCGCGACTTGGCGGAAATGGAGTATTACGAACTAAAAGATAAACTTCCTGAATTGGAAAAGGAAATAAAAATACTTTTATTGCCCAAGGAGGAAGATGATGAAAAGAATGCTATTCTTGAAGTAAGAGCGGGTACAGGTGGAGATGAAGCTGCTTTGTTTGCAGCAGTGTTGTTTGAAATGTATCAACGTTATTCTCAAAAACAAGGGTGGAAATTTGAAGTTTTAGACGCAAATGAAAATGGTTTAGGTGGTTATAAAGAGGCATCAGCCAAAATCACTGGCAAAGATGTGTTTGCAAAACTAAAATTTGAATCTGGAGCTCATAGAGTGCAACGTGTTCCAGTAACTGAATCTCAAGGTCGTGTTCACACTTCTGCTGCAACTGTTGCCGTATTGCCTGAGATAGAAGAAGTTGATTTGTATATTAATCCGGCAGATTTGAAAATTGATGTGTATAGAGCATCTGGCGCCGGCGGACAGCACGTTAACAGAACCGAGTCTGCTGTTAGAATTACCCATATTCCAACCGGAATAGTTGTACAATGCCAAGATGATCGTTCTCAATATAAGAATAAAGAGAAGGCAATGAATCACTTGCGCGCTAAATTGTACGATACACAAAAAGCCAATATTGATGCAACGTATTCAGAAAAACGTAAATTACAAGTAGGTAGTGGCGATAGAAGCGAGCGAATTCGTACCTACAACTATCCTCAAGGACGAGTAACAGACCATCGCATTAATTTGACTTTGTATAAATTAGATGACGTTGTATCCGGTGAAGCTCTTGATGAAATAATTGATGCTTTAATTACGGAAGATCAAGCACAAAGACTGGCTGAGATTGATTAGATATTGTAACAAATTGTAACATATTTTTAAAAGCATTTTAAAATAAATAATGTTATATAGACCTCAAAAGGAACTTTAAAAGGGGTTTAATATGTCTAATTTAATTAAAGTTGCAGTAATTGGCGCAGGCATGATGGGCAGAAACCATCTGAAAACATATAAAACATTACCGGGAGTTGAACTAGTTGGTGTATATGATATCTTCCCGGAAAGTGCAAAGAAAGCTGCAGAAATGTTCGGAATTAAAGCATTTTCATCTTTGCAAGAAGTTGCAAAAAATGTTGATGCAGTAAGTGTTGTAACAACATCTGTTGCGCACTGCGAAGTTGGCGAATTTTTCTTAAATCAAGGCATTCACTGCATGATGGAAAAACCTTTGGCTACAACGGAAGAAGAATGCCAGAGATTAATTAGTGCAGCTAAAAAAAATAATGTAACATTGCTCGTAGGCCATATTGAACGCTTTAATCCAGCTGTAGAACAAATGGGTAAAATTTTATCCGATACAAGCAAAATACGCTCATTGACAGCACAAAGAATGTCTGCAGCCAGCGGTAGAATCACAGACGTAGACGTTGCCATGGATTTGATGATACACGATGTTGAAGTAATTCAATCCTTAGTGAAGTCCCCTGTAGTAAATGTACAAGCTGCAGCTGTTAGAACACCTGGAAACGAAAGCGGAAAAGACTACATTACCGCACTGCTTGAATTTGAAAATGGAGCAACTGCAAATATTACAGCAAGCCGTATTACACAAGCTAGAGTTCGTACATTGACTGTAACAACTGATACAAACTACATTGATATGGACTTTATTAATCAAAGCATTAACGTTCACTCACAAGGACGTATGCCTTATGTAAATCAAGAAAATATTCCAGAATGGATGAATTACGGCTTAAAAGGTAGTGTTGAACAGTTGTTTATTCCGACAAATCAGCCGTTACAAGCAGAATTGTCACACTTCATTAGCTGTGTTAAAGGCGAAGCAACTCCGAGAATTAGTGGAGAAGATGCTTTGAATGCTCTCCGCGTAATCTGGAAAATACAAGATGTATTGGGCTTATCCAGAACAATCGCTTCATCAGATACAATGCTTAAAGTAGCATAATAAGAAATGCGTTATAAAATAACGATAGAATATGATGGTACTAACCTCCTCGGCTGGCAAAAACAAGACGAGGGGGTTAGTGTTCAATATTATCTGGAAAAAGCATTGCATGGATTCTCTCATCAAGAAATAGATATATTTGGAGCGGGGAGAACCGATGCTGGAGTGCATGCGCTGGGACAAGTGGCACATTTTGATTTAGAAACCAAAATGGATTTATTTCATATCAGAGAGGCTTTCAATGCGTGGTTGAGAGAGCTTAGAGCACCTGTCTCTGTGCTAGAAGTAGAAAATGTTTCTTCAGATTTTCATGCACGTTTTTCCGCTAAAGGAAGAGGATATATATATCGCATATTAAATCGCAGAGCACCGACGGTTTTGTTAGCAAATAGAGTATGGAATGTCAGTTTTCCTCTAGATGTTGATAGAATGAAAGAGGGAGCAAAATATTTGCTGGGACATCATGATTTTAGCTCATTTAGAGGAGCCGGTTGTCAGGCATTATCTCCACTTAAAACATTAGATAAATTAGAAATAATTACTCAAGGTGACGAAATTGATTTTATAGTGGAAGCTCGCTCATTTTTATATCATCAAGTACGTAATATGGTAGGAACCCTAAAATCAGTAGGGGATGGAAAACTTAAGCCTGAAGATGTGAAGATAATACTGGAAAAGAAAAATCGCGCATGCGCCGGAGCAACAGCACCGGCATGTGGGTTATATTTGAGTAAAGTAATGTATTAATTATGCTACAAGATCTTGATGTAAAGCATTCTTGATATGCTTTATGTGGAGTGGAAATCTAACAAAGAATACATCAAATCTCTGTGAAAAAGAAGAATATTGCGGATTCTTACGGATAAAATATTGAGCACCATTTAGTATACGCTTTTGTTGACGAGGAGATAGAGCAAATAAAAAATCAGAATTTCTTTTACGTTTTTTTACTTCACAAAAAATAAGTGTTTTGTTCTTTAATGCTACAAAATCTAACTCTCCGTAAGGAGTGTTTTTTCCTCTACCGCAGCGATAATCTTTCGCAACAATTCTATAGCCGAGTAATCGCATATAGCAGCGGCACATAAGTTCAGCTAATTTTCCGGCATTATTTGAGGTTATTTTTAAGGAGCAAAGCTTTATCATAAACATCATTTTTCTTGAGATTGTATTTTTGCGAAATATTTTTAACCGATTCTTTGAGTGAGAAATGTTTCATTTCCTCAATCAAAAGGGCCTCAATATCTAATGAGCTTTTTCCAGATTCCGTCTCAGATGGAGGTGCTATAACCAAAACAATTTCCCCTTTAATCGGCATGGCAGAAATTTTTTCCATGACATCCTCAACTGTTCCTTGAATACACTCTTCAAAAAGCTTGCTTATTTCACGAACAACGGCGATTTCACGTAAAGGCATAATTTGCATCAGAGCCATAAGTGTTTTTTCTATGCGCTGAGCAGTTTCATACAAAACCAAAGTAGAGTTAATGTTTTTCAATTCATTAAATAAATCAAGTCGCGCTTTATCTTTGTTAGGAATAAAACCGGCAAACATAAACCGATTCGTTGGAAGTCCGGAAAGTTGCAAAGCACAAATAACAGCACAAGGTCCAGGCAAAGTAGTGACTTTTATATCCAATTTTCGACATTCTCTGACAAGTTTATATCCAGGGTCAGAAATAAGAGGAGAACCGGCGTCGCTGATAAGGGCTACACTATTTCCTTCTAAGATAAGATTGATGATGTACTGAAACTTATCCTGCTCAGAATGATCCTCATAGGTGATAAATGTTTTATTAGAGGGGATATTAAGCAAAGAAAATAGTTTCTTGCTAACGCGAGTATCCTCAGCGGCAATAATGGTTGCTTCGCTAAGAATGTCAACAGCTCTTTGTGAAATATCTTTCAAATTACCAATAGGTGTTGCAACAATATATAAACCTGCATCTAACATGTTATAGCTCTTTACAAAAAAGTATTTTTGATTTAAATAGAATAACATAATTGTTTAATATTTTGGGAATAAAAGCAAGTGTTAAAAAAAATCGCTATATTTTTTCTGTGTTTTGGAATTTTTGGATGTAACAGTCAACTGACAAATAATCGGATAGAATTGTCAGACCAGCGTTATGATATTATAGATTATGATGCAATCAATCAACCAATGCCTATTGAAGGACAACTCAATGTTGGTGTACTTCTACCATTGACCGGAAAGGCCTCTAATATTGGTTTAGGAATGCAGAATGCTATGTTTATGGCTTTGGATGATTTACAAAGCAATCGCTTGACCTTGAAATTCTATGATACAAAGAGTAGTAAAGTAGGCGCAGAGATGGCTGCGGAAAAAGCGATAGATGAAGGTGCTCAGTTGATACTAGGGCCATTAATGGGTGAAGAGGTCGAAGGCGCTGCATCGGAAGCTTTATCGGCTAATATTCCAATGGTTTCGTTCACAACATCTCCGCAAGTGTTGCAAAAAGGAGTTTACAGCATCGGATTACTAAATGGCGAGCAAGTAGATAGAGCAATTTCTTATGCAGCTTCACAAGGCCGTAGTAAAATGGTATTGCTTGTTCCGGATACAAATAGCGGATTGAATATTGTAAAAGCTGCAATAATGTCTGCAATTGCAAAAGATGTATCTTTGGATAAGGTTGGATTTTATAGTGCCGGAAATGTTGATTTTTCAATGCTGGTAAAAGAAATATCTGAACAAGCGGATTTTGATACGGTTATGATTGCGGATAGCGGAAATAGATTAAAATCATTAGCATCAATGTTTGCGTATAATGACCTAATGTACCCAGATGTCTTGTTTATGGGAACATCGGCATGGGATAATACCAATTTGAGTAAAGAAACAATTTTGTACCATGGTGTATATCCGATGGTTTCGAAAAGCTACGGAACGTATTTCACAGATAAATATAAAGAAACTTTTGGAGAACAACCGAAGAGCATATATTCCTTTGCCTATGATAGTGTCTTGTTGGCATCAGTAGTGGCAGGAAAAAGTGATGAAAATATAGAAAGCACATTAACACAAAATAGTGGTTTTATCGGTGTAAATGGATTCTTTAAGATATTATCGACAGGACAAAGTTACCATAGCCTTGAAATGGTGGAAGTAACCAAAGAAGGTCCCAAAGTTGTATCTAAAGCGGACAATAAGGATTCGGATTACATAGATAGTGAAATAGATATTCGCTATGTTCCATATGAAAAATTACCGAAATTTTATGGAAAGAGCAGTTCTGAAGTCTTGAAGTGGTTGTATAATAATTAATGTTAATAGTTGCTTTTTGACTTGCAAAATAACAGGATATAATCCATAAAGAATAGGTGCAAAAATGAAGGGTGCAGGGTTGTTTTGCTGCCAACTCGGTCAGGTTCGGAAGGAAGCAGCCGTAACAGTTAAAATAAGGTCTGTTACCCTTCTCCTCAAAAGATAAAAGAAATGGCAGAAGAAAATACGAATGAAAATCAATATGTCGTGCTAGCACGCAAATATCGTCCTCAAAATTTTGAAGATTTATTGGGGCAAGATGCACTTGTGCAGACATTAACAAATGCCATTCAAAATAACAGATTACATCATGCATATATTTTAACAGGGATACGTGGTGTCGGGAAAACAACAACGGCACGTTTAATTGCAAGAGCATTGAATTGTGTTGGTCCAGATGGAAAAGGCGGTCCGACAATTCACCCATGTGGTGTATGTGATAATTGCAAAGCTATTGCGGCAGGACGTCATATGGATGTGATGGAACTTGATGCTGCATCACATACAGGTGTTGATGATATACGAGAATTGTTGGATAGTGTACGCTATGCTCCAACCAATGCTCGCTATAAAGTATATATCATCGACGAAGTTCACATGTTGTCCAAAGGTGCGTTCAATGCTTTGTTAAAGACATTGGAAGAGCCACCGGCTCATGTAAAATTCATTTTTGCAACAACAGAAATCAGAAAAGTTCCTGTTACGATTCTCTCAAGATGCCAAAGATTTGATTTACAACGCTTGTCTGTAGAAACATTAACAAAACTGTTTACTAAGATATTATCGCAAGAAAATATCCCGGCCGAAAATGAATGCTTAGATATTATAGCTAAAGCAGCAGATGGTTCAGCAAGAGATGGACTATCACTATTAGATCAAGCAATTGTATTAAGCAACGGCAATATCAATACCGAAACCGTAAAAAAAATGTTGGGGCTGGCAGATAGAAGTCAAACTTTAGCATTGTTTGAGAAACTAGTAAAAGGTGATATGGAAGCGGTTTTGAAAGATATTTCAGAACAATATACCAATGGCGCGACACCAATTATAATATTGCAAGATTTGATAAATATCACTCATGACTTAGCAAAAATTAAAATCGTTCCGGCTTTGCTGAATTCTACAAGTTTAAGTGAGATAGAAAAGACAACATTTACAGATTTGAGTGGAAAATGCTCATTAGCGATATTATCTAAAATCTGGCAAATGTTGATAAAAGGAATTAGCGAAATTAATATGGCACCATCGGCGGTGGAAGCGTTAGAAATGATTTTGCTTCGTATCGCTTATTCGGCGTCTTTACCGACACCTTATGAGATATTAAATGAGGTAAAAAAAAACTCTAATTTGAGTGGATATAGCACAAATTCATCCCCTTCAGTTGGAAGTGAAAAAAAAAATCTGACAGCAACTTCAATTTCTAATGACAAGAGTGCTACTGTTTTTAATACAATAGAAGATTTTTTACATTATCTTGAAGGTGCAAAAAAGGCGCTTATTGAATATTCCATAAAAAATGATGTCTGCATTAGAGAATTTTCAGATGGACATATAGCGATGAATATTGCACCGACAATTCATCAAGATTTCATAATGAATTTGCATAAATTACTAAGTGATGCAACCGGCAAACAATGGGAAATAGAAATTGTAAAAGGTGAGTTGGGAGAAACTATCGCAGAAAAAGAAAAATCAGCGGTGGAAGCAAAGAAAAAAAATGTTGCAGAATATCCATTAGTAAAGAAAATATTAGAAGAGTTTAAAGGTTCAAAAATAGAAACGGTTATCCGTAAGAACTTAGATAACCTAGCTGAAGATGAACCGGAAATTTCTGAAGAGAATAACAATTCAACTTATTTTGAAGAAGAGGAATAGACTGATGTTAAACATACAAGGACTAATGAAACAAGCGCAAATGATGCAAAGAAAAATGCAAGAAACGCAAGAAAAACTAGCTGGAACGGAAATTACTGGAACATCTGGAAATGGAATGGTTAGTATTGTCCTAAACGGGAAGTCTGAAATGAAGAAAATTTCCATTGATAAAAGTTTAGCATCAGATGATATGGAAATGTTGGAAGATTTGATAGTTGTTGCTTACAATAATGCACATGCACAGGTTGAAGCTCTTGCAGAAGAAGGCATGAAAGAAGCGACCGGTGGAGTAAATTTGGGTGGTTTAAAACTTCCATTCTAGGAATATAAATGTCTGGGCAATATATAGAAGAGCTTATCAAGATAATTGCAAAGTTTCCGTCGTTGGGCACTCGTTCTGCGCGAAGAATAGTATTACACTTGCTCAAAAAGAAAGAAACAGAAATACCGCAATTAATAAAATCGCTACAAGATGTACATGATAATATCAAAGTGTGCGAGATATGCGGTAACTATGATATACAATCGCCATGCTCTATATGCAGTTCAACGGCAAGAGAAAACACCTTATTGTGCGTTGTTCAAGATATAAGCGATTTATGGGCATTGGAAAGGGGGGGATTGTATAAGGGAAAATATCATATTCTGGGAGGGGTACTATCAGCGATAGAAGGTGTTACACCTGAAGATTTGAATATGGATAAGCTTATACAAAGAATAGATGCAGAAGAAATAAGTGAAATAATTTTAGCATTGCCAGCGACAGTAGATGGGCAAATAACGATGCACTATATTTCATCTATGTTGAAAGATAAACATGTGAAAGTTTCAACTTTGGCGCAAGGTATTCCTGTAGGCGGAGAATTAGACTACATGGATGATGGCACAATAAAACTTGCCTTAGATTTACGTAAACAAATATAAGAAAAAAGGATGGCTTAAAGCTCATCCTCTTTTTCTTCAATCGTATCAGGTAAAGAATTTTTATCAATAGAATATCCATTGGCGCGGACAGTGCGAATATAGTCTGGTCCATATTGGTTAAGGGATTTGCGCAATCTTCTAATGTGAACATCAACAGTTCTCGATTCTACAAAAATATTTTCGCCCCAGACAGACTTTAATAAAACTTCCCGCGAAAACACCTTTCCTGGTTCTTTAATAAGCATTTTCAATAAGCGAAATTCAGTAGGGCTAAGGTGAAGTTGATGACCATTACGAAAGACTTTTCGTTCAGATAAATCCATAGTAATATCATCAAATACAATTATTTTATCTTTTTCTTCAAACAAAGGAGCTCGTCGCATATTAGTTTTAACACGAGCCATCAACTCAGGAACTGAAAAGGGTTTCGTAACATAATCATCAGCACCAGCACTTAAACCCCTAATTTTATCTTCTTCTTGCCCTTTGGCTGTAAGCATAATAATTGGAATATTTTTTATGTCAGGTTTTGAACGTATCATTTTACAAATCTCAACGCCAGATATTTCTGGAAGCATCCAATCTAATAAGATAACAGAAGGCATAAGTCGTTCAACTTCACTAACAGCATTCAAGCCATTTGCAACAGAGGCAACCTCATATCCTTCTTTTTCAAGATTGTAACTTAAAAGCATGACTAAAGGTTCTTCATCTTCAATAATCATAACCAAACTCATAGAAACATTCCTTTCAAAGTTGCTATATTTTCAGATAAAGTAGCATTCTGAAAAACAGCTGTTCCTGCAACTAAAATATCGGCACCGGCATCAATACATAAAGAAGCATTTTCAAAATTAATTCCCCCATCAACTTCCAATAAAACAGAGCGATGAGCTATAATATCTTTAGTTTGCTTAATGCGTTCAGGAGTATCAGGATAAAATTTTTGTCCCCCAAATCCAGGTTGAACCCCCATAACTAAAACTAAATCAATATCATTTATAAAAGGAATAATTTTCTCAATATGAGATGTTGGCTTTAATGTAATACCAGCTTTGAGATGATAATCTTTAATTAGTTTTAGTGTTTGTTTTGGATTTTGTGTTGTTTCCAGATGAAAGGTAATTAAATCTGCACCAGCGTCAGCGTACCAAGAAATACAATCATCTGGATTAGTAACCATAAGATGTACATCAAAGGGTAGGGTTGTATATTTTTTTAATTCACGAAGGATTTTAGGGCCAAAGGTAAGATTAGGTACAAAATGTCCGTCCATCACGTCAAAATGAATAAAATCAGCACCGGAAGCCTCAAGATCAGAAACAACCATTCCTAAACAAGCACTATTTGCAGCAAGTAAACTGGGAGCAATTTTTACCATAAGTAACTCCTTATAAAAAAAACTATAATCAAAATATATAATAAAACTTAAAGTGAAGTAAATATATTAAAAGAGACGTTGATAAAACAGGAATAAAGATTATGTAAGAAACGTTCTTAAATTTAACAAAGGAGAATAAAATGGGAGAATTAGCACAAAAAATTTGTAAATTAGAAAAAGATGAAATAATCAATTTATTAAATATAGCCTATGCAGAAGAATGGTTAGCATATTATCAATATTGGCTAGGCGCGAAAGTAGCCAAAGGCATCGAAAGAGTTGGGATAGCTAAAGAATTAAAAGAGCATGGAGAAGAAGAATTAAAGCATGCGGATTGGCTAGCAGATAGGATTATACAGTTGGGAGGAACTCCTATACTAGATCCTTCAGAATGGAAAGAAAAAGCCCAATGTAAATATGAAGCACCCAAAGATGGTAATACTGAAATACTTGTATCACAAAATTTAGTTGGAGAAAGATGTGCAATAGCAAGATATCAACAAATCTGTGAAAAATGCAAAGACAAAGACATCGAAACATTTCGTATATCAGAGAAAATATTAAAGGAAGAACTTGAACATGAGCAAGAAATGGAAGATTTTTTGACAGATTTTAAATATTATTAGAATATCTCTATAACTGATTATTAACCTCTTAATCTTATCATAAATTAAGAGGTTAATAAAATGGGCGATAAATTGGATAGAGAATTAAAAAAAGAAATACAACGCTGGATAGAATGGTTGAAAAGTCAGAGAAATTATTCTCCTCACACCATACAAAGCTATGTCAGTGACCTAGAAATATTTATAAAATATCAGGATAAAGAAAAAGTTTCGCTAAATGATCTACAAAAAATAGATATAAGAGGATTTAGAAAGTTCTTTAGCTCACGAGCACAAAAAGGTTTGAGCCATACATCAATAGCCCGCGAAGAATCATCTGTTAGAAATTTTTTTAAATGGTTAGATAATAATGATATAATCAAAAATACAGCGATTTTTCAAATATCAACCCCTAAATTGCCAAAAGTATTACCACGTTCGCTAGATGTAAATACGATGTTTGATGTCATAGATCAAGCTACGCAAGATTGCAGTGAACCATGGATAGGAATCAGAGATAAAGCGATTTTAACTTTATTATATGGTTGCGGGTTACGTATCTCAGAAGCATTGTCTCTTAATGTAGAAGATATCAATCATACAGAATTTGTAAAAATAAAAGGAAAGGGTAATAAAGATAGATATGTTCCTATTTTACCAATCGTAATAGAGCGTATAGAAGCCTATAAAAAAATATGTCCATATAAATTAAGAGAAGGGGAGGCATTGTTTCTAGGGGCAAAAGGTGAAAGAGTAAGTCCTAGAATTATTCAAAGAAAGTTACAGCAAATCAGAGTTAAATTAAATTTAGCAGATAACATTACACCTCATGCATTACGTCATTCTTTTGCAACACATTTACTAGCACAAGGAGCAGATTTAAGATCTATACAAGAATTATTAGGACACGCATCACTGAGTTCAACGCAGCGATATACAGATGTAAATTTGGAAAAAATAAAAAAAGAATATAAAAAAGCTTTTCCAGATAAATAAAAAACAATAAAATAAGTTTCAATACATAAAGACATTAAACATTAAAAAACAGCAAAGCTAAGTTTTTGATAATTATAAATACAAAACGGCTTTACAGTTTTGCCATATTTTCTATAAGAAGATATAGTATTTGTTAGATATTTATAAAAAAAAAGCGCCATAAAGGCGCTTTTATTAAATGAAATGAAATTACTTTAACTTCTTTTCAACAAATTCTTCATGCTTTTTAGATTTTTTATCATACTTTTTCATAACCAATTTCTCTGGATGAGTTCTCGGATTCTTTTCAGCAAGATAAAAAGTACCTGTACCAGCACTGCTCTCTAATTTTACTTTTACTTTTACTGCTTTTGCCATTATTTTACTCTTATAAATTAAGGTTAAACACAAAAAACTTTACGTGCAATATACAATTATAATCGCTAATGTCAACAACAATTTTAACTGAAATTCTTTTTTATTAATTTAGTAGCTATTTTAATATCCTTTAAACTGTCCTTAGTATCAGGAAAAAGACAACTATTATTAATGCCGGTACATATTTGCGGCATAAGACCAACTTGGTGAATAGATTTTCCTGAAGGGGTATAAAAATATCCACTCGTTAAAAATAAAATTTTATCATTAAATTGATACAAATCCTGAATACTGTTTTTACCATAGGTTTTAGTACCAATAATAGTAGCTCGACTTTGTTCACTAAGAGCCGCTGCAATTAATTCAGCCGCAGAAGCTGTATAGGAATCGGTTAAAATAGCGATAGGCTTTCCCTCAAGAATATCACCAGGTGTCGCATTATAATATTTTTGTTGTTTTTTATTATTTGAACTATAAGCAATAATTGTTCCATCTAAAAATAAATCAGCGGTTTTCAAAGCTTCATTGAAGTTACCACCTTTGCAACCTCTTAAGTCTAAGATAACACCATCTAGGTTGGCATGATTGGCAATAATTTTTTGAATATCATCAGAAATACCCGAAAAGAACAAAGTAGGTTTTAAATACACAATATTATTTAGGTTATCATATTTAGAAACAATATGCGCAGAAGGAATGTTGTCAACTCTTGAAAAAGCATCCAGATGACGCACCATTGCCGCTAAAACGTTAGTTTCAAGAGATTGTGAGTTTTTCTCTAAGTCAGGAGAGTAGTACAAACAGGTATTCAAAATTTCGAATATCAAATCTCTCCATAAAATAGAATTATTTTTTTCTTGAGGTATTAGGAAAGTTGCTACAAGATTATTTTGATGATACAAAAAAACTTTAGTATCACTGTGATAGAGCATAAAAGAATTATCAAACTGCGATAGAGCTTTAAGCCCATTTAAGGAAACATCCTCTAAATCTAACTCAGAGACATATTTATTTTGTAGCATGTTAAAAAATTCGGAAACCTTAGTAAACTCATAAGCATAAGCCTGATGAGTGAATGAGAATAAACAAAATAAAATACTCCAAAATCTTTTAAGCATTTCTAAAACTCAAAATTTGCCATCAATGCAGTATGGTCAGAAGGTTTATTCATTGTTCTTAAGGATTTATCAACAAAACAATCCGTTAACCGTTCAGCAAAGAAAGCTGTTACAAAAATATAGTCTATTCTTAAACCAGAATTAGTTACAAAAGAGTTAGCAGAATAATCCCAAAACGTATATCCTTCCGCATCTGGATGTAAAAGTCTGAAAGCATCATGAAAGCCTAAAAAGGATAAAGCTTTAAGCTTGTTTTTTACCTCAGTACGGTAGAGAGGGCTTCCGACAAATCGCTCTTCATCAAAAACGTCAATAGCATTCATCATAACATTAAAATCACCAGCAAATATAATAGGATGACCTGATTGTAGTAGTTCTGATGCATGCAGATAAAATTTATTAAACCAAGTTAATTTTCCGGTAAACTTAATTTGCTCAACATCTTTAGTTGGAGCGCAACCATTGGGAGCATAGATAGAGGCAACGTAAAAAGGAATTTGCGGATGTTGGACTAAAATTTCAATGTATCGCGCAGATATATCTTCTTGAAAATTAGGTAAATTTTGAGCAGAAATAGTAAAATCAAATTTAGATAAGATGGCAACACCATTATATCCTTTTTGTCCCAGAACAGCAACGTGGTATCCCAAACTTTCACACTCAAAATAGATGAAGTTTTCAGTTTCACATTTAATTTCTTGCAAAAATACAATATCAGGGTTCTCTTTGCACAACCATTGACAAAGGTTACCACACCTAGCCTTAATAGAGTTAATATTATAAGTTGCGATTTTCATATTTACCTCAAAATAAATTTTTTACGATTAAACTTTAATTGATAGAATATTAAATGATTGTAAACATATTTAATGTATAGTCACGCCAGATATGGAAAAACAGAGGAAAAACAAATGCTACAAGGTTTCACAAATCAAAACAATGAAACAAATGACATTCATCAAAGAGTGGCAGACCAGAATATACAAAGTATAGAAGATAGACAGGAAGAATTAAGACATGCTAAAAACGGTTTTATAGGAATGTTAGCCGGAATAGTTGTTGGCGGAGTCGTAGGGTGGCTATTCTTGGGTCCTGCAGACCATATGAATAAAGAAAAAGAGATTCCTGTAATTAGGGCACCTATAGTAGCGGCAAAGGTTCTGCCTAATGATCCAGGAGGTATGGAAATAGATAATCAAGACAGAGAAATATATCATATTGTTGATAATACTCCTAAAATACAAGAAGAAATAAAAATACGTCCAACGCCAGATATGCCTAAAATAGATATAGATAAAAAAATATCAACTTCAGATGAAATGCAAAGTTTAGTAGAAAGCATTAATGAGGATGATAGTCTGAATATTCAAGACTCCGAATTTGAAAAAAATAGTATTAAAGAAATAAAAAATGCATCAGTAGAATTATCAGGCATTAAAACGAATAGCAAAGATAAGATAATTATACCTGAAAAAATAGACGATATAAAAGTTAAATTACAAAAAACAATTAACGCACAGGCTCAAAAGACGAAAGATATTGAAGAAAAAACAAATGCCACAGTTAAAGAAAGCATAAAAAATAATAATTTTGCCAAAGGTACATGGTATACACAAATTATAGCATCATCGAGTCGTCAAGCAGTTCAATCACTATGGACTAATTTAACAGAACGTCATAGTTTCATCAAAAAATATCCTCATGAGATAGAAGAAATAAAGACGGCACAAGGTACCTCTTTATATAGATTAAAAGTAGGATCATTTAATAGTCGTGAAGAAGCTGTTGAACTAAGCAATTTACTTAAGAAAAAACAAATTAGTAGTATAATAAAACAGAATTAATGCAATGACAAAACCGATACTTGCAGCAATACTTTCTTGTAAAGGGACTTCGCTAACAGATGAAGAAAAAAAATTATTTTCTGAGTATAACCCACTAGGAATAAGTCTTTTCTCTAGGAATATTCAATCTCAACAACAAGTCAAAAATTTAGTTAATGAGATAAAAGAAACAATCAATCGAGATAGTATTCTCATCGCAATAGATGAGGAGGGAGGAAGAGTATGTCGCTTAGAAAAAATAAAAAAAAGACAATATGCCTCAGCTGAAGCACTAGGAAAAGTCGATACAAAATATAGTAAATATCATGCATACTTAATAGCCTCTGATATGAGAGAGTTGGGTATAAATATAAATTATGCACCAGTAATTGATAAAAAAATAATTCCTCAAAATAAAGTATTAGAGAGACGGTGTTTTAGCGAAAATATAAGTAAAATAATTGAGTGTGGGAGAAACATGGCTACTGCTTATATTGAAATGGGAATATGCCCATGTATAAAACACATTCCAGGACATTTTTCGTCATTGATAGATCCTCACTTATCTTTACCTGAGAGTTCGCTCAAACAAGAAGAATTATACGCAGAAATAAATTATTTGCGAAAATTTAATAAGTTTCCTTTAGGAATGAGTTCTCATATTTTATTAAAAAATATTGATAAAATAAATCCAACGACACAATCGCCTAAAGTCGTTAATGAAATTGTCCGTAAATACTTGGGTTTTGATGGGTTTATATTAAGTGATGCAATTGATATGCATGCATTAAGTGGAAACGTTACGGAAAGGATGGAAAAAAGTTTAAATGCAGGAATAGATGCTATATGTTATTGTTCAGGAAAAATTGAAGATCTAACAGAAATATGCAAAACAAAGCGTTTCTTAACTGAAAAATCACTAATAAGATTTGCCAAAATAGAAAAAGTCATTCATAATAAACCCAAGAAAATTGATTTAAGCAAGATTCAAGTATGCTACGAAAATGCATTAAAAGAAAGTTTTAATGAGAAATATTCTTATGATGCAACAGAAGTATTACATCAAATGCTCAAGAAAGGAGAAAATTTATGATTTGGATTTTAGTTATAATTGTTGTAATTGTAATATATAATGCAGAAAAAATGCCACAAATTATGGATAAAATAAAAACAGAAGTACCTCATATTGTAGAAGCCGGTAAAAAAGCTTCAAAAGAAATACAAGAAAAGGCTCAGGCAGCGCATCAAGAAAAAAAACAGGAAAAGAAAAATATTTCAGAAACAAAAGATAAAAAGACTGCGGAAAAATAATTTAAAATATTCATTACAAAATAAAATCTTGTCAGTTGACAAGATTTTATTTTGTAAAAAAAAGATAAAACATACACAGTCAAATTTTACAGAAACAGTGTATATAAAGCAAATTACTTAAGCGCCGGAATATTTAACTGAGCAAAAGCTCCAGGTTTTATTTTAACTGTAGCATATCTCAAATTCTCTGTTTCAATCATATACTCTTCACGTCCAGTAAAATAAGCTGCTAATTTGTAAAAATCTCTTCCGTTAAGTTCCTGTCTTTCCCAATTCATTAAATAAAAAACACAGGCTTGACTTTTATCAGTTAATCCGCAACGAGGACGACCAGCAGGAACATCTGAATTAACTACAACACCCTCTAATCCATGATTTTCAATTGTTTGGGAAGAAAAAAGAGTTTTTCCAATAAACAATCCAACAAAAAGACAAATACCAGCAACAATATACGCAATATTTTTTTTGACAAAGGCTGAATCATTTTGAAAAATTTCGCCCCCATCATCTTCATCATACACAAATTCGTCAGCTAAATCTGCATCTAAATCATCTAAAGAAAAAGATAAATTAGAATTGTTAGTATTAGGAGTCATATTTTGAGTGTCTCTGACTCTAACCAAAGCATTACTATCTTCATTATACGCAGAGCTGTCCTCGTCTGTTTGTTCTAAGGACGAACTACTAGACACTTGAAACGATGAATCTTGTGGGGCTGATAAATTATTATATAATATATCCTCTTCTTGCTTTTGAGAAGGAGCTCTATCAAAGTGAACTTTATTTTCTCCCTCTAAAATATTCTGTTTTTCTACAGAGGTTGCTTGAAAAGAAGGCATAACTTTTTCCGGGGCCTGAGGAATATCAACCGCTGGTCGAATCTTAGGCCTTTTTATCTTCTTCAGCTTGGGACGATTCGGTAAAGTATTATTTTGCGAAAATTGAGGTACATTTGAAACAGTATTTTGAGAAGAATTATCTTCTGAATTCTGTAATAGAAAATTATCTAAATTGTCTTCACTCATTTACAAACTCTCTAAATTCTGTTTTTTATTTTCTCATCTGTTTTAAGCATTCTGACTAATCTCGGAACAATAAACACAATTGTTTCTGTTCCTTGAAAAGCCGGACCAAAAATTTCACTAGGCAAACCAATAATTAAGAAGTTTTCGCCCAATTTATTTCTAACTTTAAATTTGGTAATCTCTCCTTCTGTTGTATCAAGAGTTATTTCAGAGTAAATACGATTATTTTTCTCTAAAGAAGCTCTTGCTAAAACAGATAACGAATATTCCATATTATCTAACTTGCCACAACGTCCAACATCAAATCGCGAAAACCACCTAGCTGGAACAACAAAACGCCCTTCAGAAATATCTTCTATTGAGGCATATTTGCTAACAAATTTTCTTAATTGATCAATAGATAAATCATTAGTAACCGTTAAAATTCTACCAATAACACCTGTTTGTGCAGTAGCTATAGTGCCAAATTTAAAATCCTTCAATAAATCATTCCAAACAACTCCGCAAGGTTCATTGGGAATAACTCTAAAAATGCTTACGTCATACATAATCATAGCCGGATTATTTTCAAAATCGGCAACTAATTCATTTATTTTATTCATTGTTTCCAAATTAGTTTCAAAAGAAACTGTATAGTCACGCCAATTTGTTATGACATCAGTAATACCAGCACCTCTCAAAATGTCCAAAAAACCGAGTAATAAAGTTCTAGAACTGGGAGCATACAATGTAAAGCTTGCACGGCGACTTAAAATGAGGGAATTTGTTTTAGCGTCATATCTATAAAATAAATCGGCAGAGCGTGTAATTCTCTCAATAACTTCTTTGAAACTTCCATTGAGATTTTTCCCATAAAGATTCGGATAAGGAGCATCTTTTGCAACAAGAACAATATTAGCCTCTTGAGTAAGCTTAAGCAAAGCTTGTTCCGCAGGAATATTATCAAAAGTAAAATCTCTGACCTCAAAATCTGGAAGAGGATCATTTACATCATTGCGCTCAATTCTAAAAGATACATTATTATGAGGCAAAATTTGTACCATCTCCTGCGTTTTCCAATTTACATTGCAACGTAAAGGCGTTTCCAAATCTAAATCATTTGCGCGAAACGTCGTTCTAAGCATATATGGATTTTCTTGAGGTAAAATAATAAAATTATCAGTAGTATTTCCATCGACAGTAGTATTGGTTACAATAGTCTCTTCATCACTCTGATAAGCATTACATGCAACAAAGGACAGTAAAGAAAATAGAATTAAAAGATTTTTTTTTCTTAGACCAAATTTCACGCTATTCACCTTTACTTTCATTATTTTCTTCATTTTCAATAAGTTTTTCTTGCTCTGCAACCAACTTAGCCACAACATCGTCTATACTTTCTCCAGCACCTTTAGTAGGATCATCTGCCTGATTAGTGAAACCTCCAAATGCATCTTTAGCAGCACTTAAATCTTCATCTTTCTTTGCAGCCATATCAACAGAGGCATTCCTTTCCAGTTCTTGTTTATATAAATCTAAATTTCTTTCAAGGGCAGCTATTCCGCCTTTAATTTTTTTCTCAACAAAAGGATGTAACTCACGGTGTTCTATAATATAATCTCCAGTTTCACACAGCTCTTTTAAAACATCAATAATATATGGATAAAAAGGATAATCCTCAACAGCTATATTTCCCTGACGAATACATCTTGCGGCAATTCGAGAAACAGTCCGATCGTAATAATCTCTAATAAGTACATAATTATCTATGTACCAAAGAGATTCCTTCGTAACGTTTAGCTCATCATTATTAAGCATAATACCTCCCTATATTTATAAAATAAAAAAAACATAATATAATGTAAAATGTTTTTTATTTTTTATGATCATCTACATTAGAAGTATCTTCGTTATCCTCAACATATTCCCATTCCCAATCCTCATCATTTCCATTTTCTGAAACTGGATTTCCGTCTTCATCAACATACTCCCATTCCCAATCTTCATCATCAGAATTTTCTGAAGCATTTTGAGATGTCGAAATTTCTTGTTGAGTATTCATTTCAATTTTATTATTATCGGTTGAAACATTAGAAATGATGTCATCATAATCATTGTTTCCAACATTTTCATCATCACTATAGTCATCAAGTTCAATAGGTTGATCTAAGGATGAAATGTCAATATTATCAGAAGTTAATGCTTCACGAATTTTATCAAGTTCTTTACTGTAACGGCTTTGAGGGTGTTTGGGCTCAGAATTAGTATCAGTATCAGTATCAGTATTAGTATTAGATTCAATCTGTATATTATCTGATGACATAATATTATTTACAGTCGAAATATTAGATAAAACATTATTGTCTCCCTCAGCAAGGGCTG
The DNA here is from genome assembly GCA_944391405.1 of uncultured Alphaproteobacteria bacterium. Classification (GTDB taxonomy): domain Bacteria; phylum Pseudomonadota; class Alphaproteobacteria; order RF32; family CAG-239; genus CAG-267. Next base: position 31,345 of record CALXTN010000014.1, read on the forward strand.
CTTCATCATTTTGCTCAGTCATAAAAGCATCAAGAGGAGAAATATCGGTGCTAGCACCAGAAAGATGCTCTGAAGAACTATCCTGATCCATTGAAATATTACTACTGTTACCCATTATTTCATTAAAATTTGACAATTTGTAATCCTCAAAATTTCGAGTAGATTGCTCTATATCATTGTCACTCGGCTCGTTATTGACATCATTGGACACAGGTTGAGATATATTACTAACAATATTGGGAGTGCTTGCTGTTGTATTTAATTGTTCAGTATATATATCTGATTGTTTTGAATTCTCTGTTAGAAACTCATCAAGAGAAAAAGATGATTTTTGTGCTTCATTCATTTTTGTCTCTGCCATAGATACATGATCTGAAATATTATCTGTATCAGATATTATTCTATCAGAAGGTGCGGAAACATTACCTGAGGCTAACTGATTATCTATATCAAATGAGGCGTGTGTTATTTTTTGCTCAGATTTAGACGCTTCGGAATGACGACTTTCGTGTTCAGACAATAAATCTTTATCCTGCAAAGAAAAATCTGCTTTTGCGGAAATATCCGAAATCGGTAAATCTTGATTTTCTGGAACAATATTTTTATCACTTAAGTTAGATTCGATATCAGGTAATACAAAGTCCAGATCATCATCAAATCCATCTATAGATGTTTCAATATCACTTTTTTCTTCATCTGGATTACTAATATTTTCAAAGCCCAAAGAAGCCGAACTTTCGTTAATTGCTTCAGTATCATCGGAAAAAGATTTATCAGGAAGAACAAAGTCTAAATCATCATCAGAGTCATCGGAGTTATCAAGATTACTAATATGACCGATATTTGAAAATTTTTCAGTATTATCATGATGATCATCACTAATATCTGGCAACATAAAATCTAAGTCTTCAAAAGTATCGTTTTCAATGCTTAAATTTTTTTCAGGTTGATGTTTTTTAGTTGAAACATCAATATTATCAGAAATTGCAACATTACTTTGTTTTTCTAGGGTGCTAGAATAATGAGAACTAGATACATTTGAATCTTCGATAGAACCATCAGAATCAAGAGGCGGAACATCTAAACGTACATTATCAAAATTATCTTCGTGTTTAAATGTATCATTTCGAATAATTCCGTCAAAAGCAGGGATGCTACTTTGGGCAACTGATGAATTTTTACCTTGAGTTGTAGATGATAAATCAGAAACAGAAGACAATCCCCTTTCTGCAACAGATTCGTTCGTAACAAAATCTGTATCGATTTGTTGTTTCAAATGTTCATCAGATAGTTCTTCACTTCTGTTTTTCTTTTTCTTTTTTTTCTTTTTTTTCTTGTGCTCTTGAAATTCGGGATAATTACTATCTTTTTGCTCTAAAGTACTTTGATTTGTTACTAGAGGCGATGTAAATTCAATATTATCCAGATTCTCTGGTTCAACATGAGGAGAATGTTTTTCTTGAGATAAATTTTCAGCAATTTCGCTTGTATTAGAAATATTAGCTGAAGTTATGGATTCGTGATCTTCATTTATGTTCTTATCTGGGATGTTTACAGAGATGGAACTATCGGATCCAGATGGAGTATTATCAATAATAACTTTTCTATCTTGCAAGCTTTGCGCGCATAATCTAAACAATTCTTGCATTTTTTGTAAAGAAATATCTAAATCACTAGTAATCTCTTCTCTAAAACGTCTTAAACGATTCTCTACATTTAAATATTCAGAAATTTCTGCATTTTTTTTGTTACTTGCAGTATAAAGTCCTTCCAATAATTTAGTAATTGAAGCCTGTGAAGCTATAATCCTATTATTCAAATCAGCAATATCCGTATCGTCTCTGTCTCTTGTTGCCAAAATACCTTCCAAAATACGAGATATAGATACTTGAGAAGCTATAACTGAGTCTGTAATACTACGAGTTTCTTTTAGTACATCTAGCAAAGATGCTCTAGAAGTTCGGATTTCCTCAGCAATAACATCAAAAGCATTGCCGAAGTCAGCGGTGATGGTAGACACCGTACCCGATGAGGATATTGGAGATTGAGGTAATTGTTTGAAAGCATTTGCAAGAGCCTGAGCTAAAGCATCAGCAAAAGAGGCATCTATAGTAATATTTCCAGATACAGTCTGAACTGCATCTCCAGAAGTTACTTTAGGATTATCTGTTTTTCCGGCACCTTCATCAAAATCTTCTTTATTTGCTTTAACAAAAGCAATACCACGATCAGTTTTTACTTGCTCAATATGTTCAACAAGAAGACGACCACCTGGCATTCTTTTAAAGAAGTCGGTAATATTTTGCGGTAAAGCTAAAAGTTCATCGTCAAATTCGTCTCTTTTGGCTTTATTAAAAATATGCACTTGCCTAAAGATATTCAGATAGCGCTGAGCAACCAAAATCGGTGCTTCTTCCCCACTTTTATCACTACCGAATTCTACATCATTTAAATTTTCCACAATCCCAACCTTTATTCAAAATGATTAACGAAAAGAAATACGACAGATAATATCAACGTTACAAAGCAATATCCACTACTTTATGTATCTTTTTAAAGTCATCATTATTAAAATAGATTCTTTCTTCAGGATTCCACATTAGTCCATAAAGTTGCCCAGTTTCGTCTTCACGCATACTAACAACAAAGGCCTCTTGCTCAGTTTTATAGTAAAGAGCAATATCTCCAACACTTGCAACTTCGCTAGGAGCCACAAACATTACGGCACGATTAGATAAAATAGATCCTAATCTTCTTGTGCACAAACTAACTCCGTAGACATCTCGTTTGTCAGATAAATTTGCGGGCTTAATAGCTTCCTTAGACACCAGAGATTTATCAACAACGATAGAGCCATCTACTCCAGAAGACCCAAACACTGGAACTTTTAGAGTCTCTAAATCAATATAGGAGTTACTATGGTCATTAGCAGCTCGAACAATATTTTGAACTTTATATTTTGTGTCATTATGAGCAATAATTTCTTCTAAAGCACCAGCTGCATCAAGTTTTTTTATTTCCTCTTTTAGTGTATCAACTTCCATCCCCAAAGCTTTTGCAATGCTTTTATATTCTTTATCAGAAACTTCACGTTGTCCCATTTCAATACGGTGATAAACAGATAAAGTCATATCAGCATTTTCAGCAACTTCAATTAAGGTTAAAGATTTTTCATTTCTAATATATCTAAGAGCAGCACCCAAAACTTTAAGACCACTACTTTTGTTGATCTCTTGACGACGTTCTTGTTCTTTTTTCCAAGCCATAACAACATCATGCTGAGAGTTTTGTTCATTAACATACAAATCTTGTAAAGAGCAATCTAAAACCTCAGCAACAAGAATAAGCTGTTCTTGATTAAGTCTTCTATAGCCTTTTTCAATTTTAGAAATAGCGGAAAGGCTAATACCCAATCTATCAGCTAAATCCTGCATAGAAACGCCACGCATTTTACGATTAATTCTAATTTGGTTAGGGAATACGATTTCTTCCATAGCAATACACCTCACATGAAAATAATTTTATTTAATAATAATATTGCCAAAGAAATATGCAAGTCAAAAAAGTTAAAATTCCTCAAATATGTATAACTTTTGTCAAAGAAGATAAGGGGGAAAATATGGAGAAAAAACAAAAAATAAGTTTAAATGCTTAAATTTAAACAAAATATAAAATAGAAAAAGACAAAACCGACGTTATATGATAAAAACAACGTCAGTTTTGTTTAATTATAGAATAAGCGAATTAAATAACGCGACCAATAGGGTGACCGCTGTAATCATAAGCGATTCCGCCAGAAACATTTCCAATATTCACACCATTCTTTCCAGTAATAGCTCCACTAGAATCAACTCTTCCGATAATATTACCATTGTCATCTGCAACATAGAAGCTATCCATTGTCCAATCAAAATTGGAATTTAATTTATTAGTTTTTTTATTTCTACCTTTTTTCAATATATTATCACGCACATAGTCCTTAACGTTTTGTCCGTTAATATTTTGAATACCTGCTAAATCATCAAGTCCAAAAAGTAAATCACCTTTATATCCGTCAAGACCATCAAAAGCAGGATTCAAATCTCGAGCAATTGTTCCATCGTTTTCAATAATTTGATTACCATCAATTTTATCTGTAAAATGATCATGCCCCTGTTGAGCAAATTCTGAAAATTTATAAACAGTTCTTTCACCAACAGTTTGTGCAGCACCTTTTCGCAAATCGCCCTCTGTTTTATAACCAGATGTAGAAATATTAACAAGTCCATTATCAAAAATAGTTTCATAAGACGCATTATATTTATTATTGAGACCATTTGGGGAACGGCCGAATTTTTCAAATCTATTTCTATCGCGTTCACGGTGGAATTGTACGGCAACTTGCCCAGTCGCTGGATCAATTTTCATACCAAAACTTGTAGTCTTTCCTGTATTATCTTTTTGTTCAATATGCAAATTATATGGATCGTCAGGATCAAATTGTACATTACGAGCATAGTAATAAGCTCCAATATCCCTACCAGTTTTTTTCTTAATAATTTCGACAGCAAGTTGCGACATAAGAGCTTTTTTATATTCAGGTTTCTGAGCCAAAGGAGAATTTAAGAGCGTTTGCACAGCTCCGACATTAATCTTTCCAGTAGATTCATCAATCAAATAATTTTGTAAAAATCCATGTTTAAATTGAACTTCACTTTTAATTTCTCGTCCAGAGCCACGAGCGTATTCTTTCTTAATGGTAGAATATTTATCAGAGATCATAACATGGCGGCGTCCTGTAATTGAAGTAAATTCTCTACGTAAAACTTGGGAACCATCTGCATTTCGTTGGGTTTGAAATTTCATGCCGGCAAAACTAATCGTCTTTCCCCCAGAGGAATTTGCATTACCAAAGGTGTTAATACCTGCTGTAATTCCTTGACGCACACCAGCCTGAACACGTCGTTTAGTGACTCTTCCGGTAGTCTTAGCAGCATTACCAGCAACTCCAACACTCCAGTCAGCAACTTTACGAGTTTTAGCATCAATAGTATTGCGAACGGTATCGCCAATTTTTCCAGCAGCACTTAATCCTGAACCAGCGGCAAATTTTTCAGCTAAATCAGCGACAACCGGCATATAGGCCCAGCCAATTACTAAGATAAAAATGATTTTAAGCATATTGGGACCATAAAACGCAATTCCCTGATTCGGATCGGAGAAAACAATTTCCGGATCAGCTAACCCATTAGTAAGAGCGGCACCTAAAAGATCTCCGATATATCCTAGAATGCATAAAATCAAAATAGCCATAAACATAAAAACGAATAAAGAGTTCAACAGCCAAGAAAAGACTTTTGACAGATAACTTTTTGTGCCACTAAAAGCATATCCACAAACAGCAAAGGGTAAAATAGCGGTGGCAACACCAAATTGTAAAACAGCATCTCCCATAATCCATGGGTAAGTAAACATAAAGAAGATACCTGCAATATAAAGAAAAATACCATCAAGAATAAAAATAGGGTTTGGGATAAGATGAAAAACACGATTAGGACCATTTCCTAAACATAAGGCCCATCCGCCGAATTCAAATAAGGTGTTAATTTTTCGTTCTATATCTTCAACAGCACAAACAATGGAAGTACCAACAGCCATAGGTAAACCTCCTTCGCTTCCAGAACCAATATCAGCAGAGTAACCGATTATATTTCCTGCGTTTGCACAACTCGTATTATCACTAGCTGTTTTAACAAAGTTAAGACCAGATTCGAAAATCGGGGTTAATGTTATATTTAGAACATTGTAATAATCTTTGGAAATAATAATATAAATGGCAACACAAACAAATGTTTTTTTGAAAATATCATTTACTAGCGCACTAGGATCTTTTGAGCCCAATGTTGCAATATTGCGTAAAATAATCAAAGCAAGAGAAACAGCCAGGAAAACCAATACAAGTTCTCCTAAATCAGAAGAAAATGCTTTATAAGATTTTGCGGCAACAATACTGCTTGCATTAAATATAGTCTTGAATAGAGGGCAAAAAAGACAAGTAGTTGAATCCATGCTGGGAGGGGTACAATTATCTTCGGTATCAATACCTAAAACTCTAGCAGCAGTTTCTCCGGCAGCATTAAGCGCTGCATCTTTAAGAGTATCCCACCAAGAAGCATTTGCAGAAAAAGCAAACAAGCAAATAAAAAGAAAAATAAAGAGAGGTAAACCTCGATAAATATATCTTAATACTTTATTCATGGCCTTTACTCCTTTTACCTTCTCGTTTTTGCAAGTTGTTTACCATAACGAGCCATAACACGTCCCATAAAACCGCTACTCTTATTTCCTTTTCTTTCTATGGCTTTGCCGATTTTATGTTTTGCGACATCTTTACCAAATTTAGCGACCTTTCCAATAGTTTTTTGGTTAACTAAAGCAATAACTTGTGTCATTTTTTCGTTCATTGGACTTCCGACCAGTGAACCGCTAAAAAAGTGTGAGCAAAATTCATTAGCCATAAGAGGAATAATGCGCATGGCTATAATATAAGAAACTAAGACTTTGAGAAAAGTTAAAGTGAAAACACCTAAATTATCGCGAATAACATCAGACTTATCCTGATCAAAAATTTCCTGAATAGAAACATCAGCACCAACGGAATCAATAAAAGCATCTTGAATAATTGTAACGATGAGTTCCGCACCAATTAGAATTCCAAGAGGTAAGAAAATAAATAATCCTGTGTAATAAGCAATAGATTCTACAACGACTTTTAGTTTTCCCCTTGTCCAAGCAAAGGGCCATAACGCTAAAACAATAGGTAAAAGCACAATAGATAAAGACAGGTTAAAAGCAATGTCAAACATATAAAAAGAGGCAATAATGGCAATGAAGAATCCCAAGACATACAAAACGCAACCACTAATAAAGATATCAAGCGCAACTAAATAAAGAGTAACATTAAAACCTTCTATACCAATTTTAACTGTAGCCGCTTCACCATGTAAGGAATTACAAATAAGCATATCACCAATTTTCATCATTTCTTTGGAAGCATCATTAATTGTTCTGGTCATTTGGGTAATAGCGTCAATAAGATTATCCATAGCGGTAATTTGCTGCCCTTTAATAGATACATCTGGAGCTGCTTCAAACCCTAACTGTGCAGATGCACTAGGAACATCTGTACATATTAAAAATAAAACAAGGAAAATATGAATAATATATTTTAACATATTACACTCCTCACAGTCCAGTAGCACCAGAGAAAACATTACCTATATCAATTCCGATGCTTAAAAGGGGGTTAACAATATTCTGAACAATAGCCTCAATACCTAAATCAATTAAGCCATATACCAAAGCCACTTTAAAACAGAAAGTAAGTAAGCCATCAATAACTTTAGCTGGATCTTGAGTTGTAAAAGATCCTAAGGCTTTTAAGAAATATAAGGCAATCCAAATAACGGCACCAAATCCCAGAATAGTCATAGACAGATCTTTGGTTGTCTCATAGATGGAGCCAGCAACATCCGTCATAGACATCATTAGAGTAAAAATAACATCACAAGCCCAACATCCGGCCTCTACATATTTTTTTCTTATAACCTCAGAGTCACAGTAGCATAGATACTTTTCCTCATCACTCTTTTCACTACAGTTATCTTCTGCAAAAGCGTAGTCTGTATAAATCATAACCACAAGAAAAATACCAATCATAACAAGCTGTTTATGACGATACAAGAAGCAAAGTAATTTATTCATCAATCTAATCATCATTATACCCCGCCATAGAATCAATTTTGGAGTTAACCTTACTATTAATAGTCTTAACACTATCAAGAGCTTCTCTGGTACCTTGATATTTTTCTAAGGTGTTAGTAATTGTTTTTGTGGCACCCGCAGTAACAGAACCTAAAATTGCAGCACCTGCACGTTTAGCCGTATTGATAGCAAATTGAGAAACTTGTTTTTGAAATTCCAATCCTCTACCGCCTCCAATAAATTTATCAGCAAGAGTACAAGCTAATCCGGGAATATTAATAATAAGAACAGCAATTAACCACAATGAGAGCAAAATCGGTCCTTGCCCTGCGAGATTAGTTTCAGTAAAGAATTCTTTGTCGGCAAAAGTTTTCAAAATAAATTCGAGAGAAGAAACAGAAATAGAAATCAATACTCCTAAAAAGAGCATAATTCCCGAGGAATTTAAGAACATTTCAAATCCGTATTTACTCCACTTTCTTGTATAATTAAAAGGGACGCCCAAGATGAGTAATGGAAAAAGAAAGACAGCGAAATTAAGCCTAAATAAAGAATCAACAAGAAAGAAGATGAAAGCAAATTTTGCAAAAGCATAAAGTGCAATCATAGATAGTCCAACAAACATAGCCCCCAAATCCAAAGACGCTAATAGAACCACCCCAACACGAATTCCGCCATTTAATCTATCGCTAATCATACAAGTCATACAGTATGCCATAGGCTTGATAGAACCACTTATATCATCTACATTTAATTTAGAAACACTACAATTACTATAATCACCCGAAAATGTAATAGCCCCCATTTCTTCACTTAAGCTGATAGTCTCAAGAGGTTTAACATTTTTTAAAACTTCAGCTCCAAGTTCAATAATGGTATTATAAATAGGAACAACAAAAGTTTTAAGTGTCCAAGATATTAATTCTGTACTAGATGCAGCCCAAGCACAAAAAACGCATAAAAACATTTTTTGAATAATTTCAGTCCAAATTTCACCTAAGTTTTCTTCTTTAAAAGATGGTAAAATTTTAAGTAATCTAAAAGCTAACCAAATAGCATAACC
>CALXTN010000015.1 GCA_944391405.1 uncultured Alphaproteobacteria bacterium
GTTTGTGATTTGAGCGAACAACCTCATCTTCGCTTTAAAGAAGGGGCTAAGGTTGTTTTGAGTATGGTGAAAAAAATCCCTCCCAATCTTGATTTTTCCCAATGTGATGAGGTGGATCTAAGTTGGAGTCTGCTCATCAAACGACTTAATCTTTGCTTTAAAAAAGAGGCTAAAGTTAATTTGTTAGGGGCTATAGTTTTACCTCAACAACTGGATGTTTCTATGTGTTCTGACGTGAAGTTAAAGGAATGTAACTTAACTTATGTGGAAAAGTTAGTGTTTAAAAATCGTCAACAGATGGAGGACAGCGGAGCTTGTTTGCCTAAAGATTGGAAAGGGAAACTCGTGTTTATTGATGATGAGCAACAGATTTCTTCTTTAGGTTTGGTGATGGCCGCAAAAAATCACGGCGGTAGATAGGTAAGATTTGTAGTTGTGCAATTCCTCTTTTATGCTATTCTTCTCGCATATTGAATTAAAGAAAACTTATAAATGTTTGTTGATACTACGGATTTTGAATCGGCGATTGCTGCGAAACAGCTTCTTATCTCCTGTAAAAAGGGGGCGTGGCTTCTGATAAAAAACTCGCCTTTTATTCGCCAATGGTGAAGTCTTCTTCATATTCTACATGGTGACGGATGCCTCGGTAATGATTTAAACCCAAAATTCTATCGGCATAGTCAATGTTTGATTGTGAACGATATAAACCAATTGCTTCTTTCTTTTTTTCAGCAACATCGCTGATGTCTAAGAAATGTGTCGGCATCGGCATTGTGCTCCATATTTCATAATAAACTGGTTTGCCGGTTATGCGTGGGTTTTCTTTGCGTAGGCGATCAAAAAAGGCTGGTACAACAACGTGGTCTTTGTGACTGTCGGTGCGGTGCGGCATGAATATATAATCGTAGCCGCTTAAATCCAGCTTTTGAAACAAACGATACGACTCTATTAAATTTCCGTCTTCGGCGCGTACAAATTGGTAAAAGTGAACATCAAAATATTGCATCACTTCTTCAAACTCTGCTTCTCGTTCGCGACGGACTTCTTCCGGTTTGTTTCTGTCTCCTCCGTGCGAACCGTCTGTTAATAAAATGACATCACACTGTGAGCCATATAACGCTAATAAACCGCCGCAACCTATCGTTTCATCATCCGCATGCGGGGCTAATATGCATATTTTATCCGTTGGCTTTATTTTTAATGGTTGTGGTTTGATTAATTCCGGTAAATGGTAGTTATGTACTTTGTTTTCAAACCATCGTCTTAATTTTCTCATTTCTCGTCCTTTCTTGTGGAAAATAGATGCTATTTATCCTTCTTGGTTAGGGGGGTAGGGATTTTTTTGATAATCGCCCAAGCGACATAGTCTGAAAAACGCTTGTTCCACACGAAACTTTCTCCCTCTTTTAATGTCAGAGGGGCTTCGCGGCGCTTTTTGTATTTGCGCAAAATGTAGGTTGCTCCTTTGAAACGTAAGGTTAATTTATCCAGCATTTTCCAATCCGGACGCCAACTGGCTGAATAGCGGTGAACCGCGTAGGCGTTTTTGTTATCTGTGCCGAAATGATTGTAGTCATATACAAAGGAATTTGGCGCAAACTCAATATGACCGGATTTAATAAATGTTTCTTTTAAGCCGTATTTTTCAGTTAATACATCGGCAAAATATGACGGATTGGGGCGTAAATTTAAGCTACCGTCTTTGTTGACGAATGGTGTGTCATCATAAACGGCGAGTAAATCTTTTACTATCTGATTATGCGGAATGGCGCCAACTAATGCCGGATTTAGTGCTTTTGCCGTGCCGCATTTTTGGCATCCCATAAAAAAGTCGTGTTTCAAAAATTTATCTAAAGGTTTTATCACTTCTTCATCGGTATCCATATATATCCCGCCTTCGTGGTATAAGGCCCATAGGCGCACATAGTCTGAGGCAAACGCATATTGCTTGTTCGCAATGGCTTGTTGAAAATAGGGATTGTCAAACTTTTGGATGCAATCGTTGGTCCATGCTATAATCTCGTATTCCGGCAGAACTTTTGACCAGGTTGCCATGCATTTTTTTTCTATCTCGCCGAAATCTTTATCGCCAAACCAGACGTAGTGTATTTTTTTAGGTATCATATTTTGTCCTTTATGATGGTTAAACTTTTTTTTATGCTAACGGAGGGGAATTTAAAAGCTATTATTTTTGATGTTTTTTGCACAAATCTTCATAAGGGAAGTGTACGCAAGTATTGATTTGAGCGGAGGAGATTGGGAGATAAATATTGGTTGTGCAAAATTTTTAAAAAAGTTCTTGCAAAAAAAAATTTTTAGTTTATGTTTACTACTCGTAGCGCATCGGGACTTAGCTCAGCCTGGTAGAGCGCTTGCTTTGGGAGCAAGATGCCGTTGGTTCGAATCCAATAGTCCCGACCACGTTTAAAAACCCCGTCAGAAATGGCGGGGTTTTGTGTTATCAGAAAACAGGTAATGTTCGACATTGTTCGTTCCAAGGGGATTTGAACCAACGGCGGTTGGTTCGACTACCAGCGAAAGGCGGGCGGAGAACGCCGGTAAGCCATAGGCTTATGAGCGCCCGTGCGGGACCTTGGTCGTCAATCCAATAGTCCCGACCACGTTTAAAAACCCCGTCAGAAATGGCGGGGTTTTGTATTATCAGAAAAAAGGTAATGTTTGACATTGTTCGCTTAAAGGGGATTTGAACCAACGGCGGTTGGTTCGACTACAAGCGAAAGGCAGGCGGGAGAACGCCGGTAAGCCATAGGCTTATGAGCGCCCGTGCGGCGACCTTGGTCGTCAATCCAATAGTCCCGACCACGTTAAAATCCCGTCAGAAATGGCAGGGTTTTGTGCTGTCAGAAAAGATAATGTCGGATTTTTTGTGGAGACAATTTATCATAATTACAAAAAAATTAAGCTAATATTTACGGCTAGTCCATAAAATACCTTTTGTATAAATTGAGTTTTGAGGTACGTTGATGGTTAAAGGTAGATTAAAAAAAAATCTTATATGTGTGTTGAGTATTATGTTGGTATGCGGCGGTGTGGGGCTGTTTTTTTGCTCTGATATGAGTGCAAGAGACTTTGCTCTGTTTAATACTCAGAAACAGATTGATGACGGAAAAGTTGAAGTGTTGGCGACGATGTCTGATACGCCCTCTAAGCCTAATCGTGTTTGGGTGGGAACATTTCAGCTCGTGTGGAATAAATTAATGGATGAATATACGCACGGACCGGTGGTTTTGCAAGATTATAATTCGCCGTTGATTGAGGCCTTAAATCGTCGAAATTTTGATGCAAGAGATATTGCCGCTAATGCTTATTATGCAACGTTTGGGGAGAATTCTTTGGCGAGAAAAGCGGAAATTGAAAAGGCTATTCGGGAAAAATTTAATGGAAAGAGCGATGTCCTTGGTGATATGGAATGGTTGGGCGATGGGCGGCAGTTCATTATTTATGCTATGCTTAAAAAGGAATTTAAGTTTTTGGAAAAATTTTCGGATTTAGGGAAAAAAACTTTTGGGAAAAATAAAACGAAAACGGCGTTTTTTGGTATTGATGAGGATTCTGATGAAAATTTAGATGATACAGTTAACGTTCTGTTTTATGGTGAAAATGATTATGCCGTGGAATTGCTAACTCGGGGCAAAGATGTTGTGCTTTTGTATCGAACCGATGCGGATAAGCCATTTGATGTGTTGTTTGCAGAGATGATGGATAAAAAAGAGAAATATTCCGGAGAGAAGGATTTTGATGAAATAGATGAACTACGGGTTCCGAATTTTGATTTTTATCTGAAGCATTATTTTAACGAATTGGCCGGCAAGACAATTGTGAATGCAGAACGATATGTTACTATTCAGCAGGCGTTGGAAACCATCGAATTCAAAATGGATAGAGAAGGCGTCAAATTAAAGAGCGAGGCGGTGATGTATATGGGGGATGGATTTATGCCCGTGAAAACGCCGAGGTATTTTTATTTTGATGACACGTTTGTGTTGTTTTTGATGGAAAGAGGGCGTCAACGTCCGTATTTTGCTTTGCGCGTGCAGGATATGGAACCTTTTATCTGATGCCAAAAATTAAAGGCGAAAATAATAGGATCTAAATGCGGCTTTCAATGTGGATTTATTTGTTAAAGCTGTTGTATTTCGTGAAAAAGTGAAGTAGCCATAATTATCGGTTTGTTTTATTTTGTTGTAGGGATGATTGTGTTATGCCCGAAATTTCTGTTATTGTTCCTTGTTATAATGTGGAAAAATATTTGCCTCATTGTTTGGATTCTGTATTCCACCAGAGCTTTTCAGATTTTGAAGTTATCTGTGTAAATGACGGTTCAACGGATAATTGTGCTGCTATTTTAAATGAGTATGCGGTAAAGGATATACGGCTTAAAGTGCTTACTCAAGAAAATTCCGGACCTTCTGTGGCGCGTAATAATGCGTTGGCTCATGCCAAAGGGCGGTATGTTATGTTTCTTGATTCAGATGACTTTATCCATCCGCAATGTTTGGAAATTGCTCATTATATGGCTGAAAAACACCAAGCAGATTTAGTGTGCTTTAATCTTACGGTTAATGCTAAGGAAAATTTTGCTGATAAAAAATATGATGCGGCTTCAATTGATGGTTTTATAACTGAAAATCCTTTCTTTCAGGCTGTATGTGGTGGAAATCGTAATAAAATCCTTTGTCAGGCTTGTACTAAATTGTTTCGTAAATCAGTTATTGATGGAATTGAGTTTATTCCTCATATCTATTATGAAGATTATCCTTTTGTTTTTTCTCTCTTAGCAAAAAAACCGAAAACAGTGATAATTCCTACACAGCTTTATTTCTATACAACTAATCCTAATTCTATTACACATCAAATAACTTCGGTTAAGCATATTGTTGATTATCAAGCTGGAATTAATGCGATTTGTCGTATTTATCAAACGGAAGAATTCAAAAAGGAATTTCATATCTTCAAACTTAAAGTTATTCCAAGTTTGTTGCGGCATCAGCTACAATGTTGTAAGCGTGCGGCTCCTGAGGCTGAAAATATGTTAAATGAGGCTTTGGCTAAAGAATTAATTGATTTTAATAATAGAGGAATATTATCGTTTCGAGGACATAAGCTTAAACACTATCTGCGCTATTTATATCTTATGTGGAAGTATCGGTAATGATTTGTATTGTTTTGATGATATAAGGAGTGGTTGTGATGTCACCTGTTATTTCTGTGATTATGCCGGTTTATAATACCAGATGTGAACATTTGAAACAAGCTATCGAAAGTATTTTAGCGCAAAGTTTTCAAAAACTTGAATTCATCATTGTTAATGATGGATCAACGAATGCGGAAATTGAGAAACTTATTGCTTCTTATCAGGATGAACGCATTAAATATTTTTATCAACAAAACACTGGCGCGGGAATGGCTAGAAATAAAGGTATTGCTCAAAGTGCTGGTAAGTATTTATATTTTTTGGATAGCGATGATTATATTGCACAAGATGCTTTGGAAAAATGTTTGAAAGGGGCAGAAGATTATGGTGCAGATCTTGTTTGTTTTGCTTCGGGGATAAAAAACGATAAAGGGAAAGTGTTTCAAGTTAGTGATGTCCATTTTGATTTGACGGAACCTTCGATGCACACTAAATTTGTTCGTAAAGATTTGGTTACTCGTTATAATATAAACTTTGAGAACTTAAAGGTATGTAATGATTTGACCTTTACTTATACAGTATTGGCTAATGCTCAAAAAGTTGTGATGATTAATGAGGCTTTTTATTTTTATCGTCAAGGACATGTAGAAGCTTTGTCTTCTAATAGAGGAAAATATGCTACTTGCTTATTTGACGCATTTAGATGTTTACAAAATAATTTGCAAAAGAGTGGGGTTTTTGATAAATTTCGTGAAGATTTTTATCAGTTACTGATGAGGTGCGCTGAATATGAATTATCTAATATTCGAGATGAAGACGATAAACATAAGTTTTGTGAGGCTTTGAAAAACTTTGATGACAAAGTGTATAAGAAACTTTGTGGTTTTAAGTTCTATGAAAAAGTTAGGTTTGCTGGTGGAAAACGTGAAATTTATTTGTTGGGTAGAAAAGTTTTTTCTTATCGGAAAAAAATAAAAAGTATTATTGGAGAGGAATAAAGATAAATGCTTAAAGTTTCTGTCATTATTCCGGTTTACAATACTGCTCGCTATCTTCCTAAATGTTTGGATTGCTTGATTGGACAGTCTTTAAAAGAAATTGAGATTATTTGTGTAAATGATGGTTCATCTGATGAAAGTTTGGAAATTCTTAAACGATATGAAAAACTTGATGAACGTGTTTTGTTGATTAATAAAGAAAATACCGGCGCTGCGGATAGTCGCAATAAAGGGTTGGATGTTGCAAAAGGTCAGTATGTTTGTTTTGTTGATTCTGATGATTGGGTGGATACTGATTTTTTGGAACTTTTGTATCAAAAAGCTTGTGATGAAAATTTGGATTGGGTTAAAGCTGGCGTATTTGTTGTTCGCCAGAATGGTCGGCGTGTCTTAAGTTGCTTAAATCAGAATACACAGACGCTTTTGAATGATGGAAAGAGTGTTGTATGTGGCGTTGTTAGCGAATGGTGGAGTATTTTATATAAGAGAAGTATTATTGAAAGTTACCATTTGCGATTTGCTAACTTTAAACTAGGTGAGGATTCTTTATTTTTAACAGAGTATCTTTGTTGTGCGCATAAGTTTGCTATATTGGATAAGCCTTGCTATTATTATTTTCAAAGATCAACTTCTTTGGTTCATAGTATTAAGAGGGATGACTGGAAAGATGTATTCGTGACGACGCAGCGTATTTTGGAGTTATTTGAAAAAAATCATGTTGATAAGAATAGTATTGTGTATTATTTAAAAAATAAAATTCGCTATTTTGGGGGATTTTATTCTTTTGTTAAAGAAACTTCTGAGGAAAATAGTTATGTTGCTGCCTTCTTATGGTTATCTGCTTATTTACGTCGATTAGATGATTCTTTAGAATTAGCACTTATTAAAGATGCTAGGGATTTGGAACGTTATTTTGCAACGCGAAAACTTACCTTTTTACAGCGTGTTTTTTCTGTTAAAAATTCTGAAAACAAAGAGTATAAGATTATTACTGTTTTGGGGATAAAAATAAAACTGAAACGAAAAAATTATAAACTTTAGAGCACATAAAAAAAACACCCGCTTTACGCCGGTGTTTGGAAATTCGTGTTTTTGATTGTGCTTGGATGTTGGGTTGTTCGTATCTTTGTTGCTTTCTTTTGATACTAACTTTCTTAAAAAGCTTTGTTTTCAACCCTTATCGCCGATTTTTTACATGCCGGTAATATTGCTTTGCCGCTTCGGTGATATATCATAACTTCTCCGCTGGCTGTTTCTACTAGCAAAATACTGTTTACTTTTTGCATAACGCGCACATCCGCGATAATCAGGTTGCCTGATAAATCATAAATCGTTTGTTTGCCGTTGCTTTCGGTAGCGTACCATTCTCCATAGTCGATGAGACCGTCTACATTGCTTTGTATAACTTGTCCTTGTGCGGTGCAAAAGGTTCGATTGAACTCATCCCAATATCTACCGTCCGGAGCAAAGTATATCTTTGCATTTTTATCGACGCTTATCAGCGGTTCTACAAAACCTTCTTTGAAAAAGCTTAGTTTTCCGTTTAAAACACAACTGAAGTTACCATTGTTGAATTCATAAAAATCAGTTGCTGTTTGTAATTCTTCGGGCAGACATACGTTGTGTTCGGTTTTGTAACCCATTCGGTATATCAGGTGCGGCGTTATGTTATCAATTTTGGATGTTTTCCATGTTTCGCTCAAATTTACAAGGCAGGCAAAGTTTTTGCGACAACCACTATACAAATTTGTTTCGGTGCCCAATGTTCCATCCGGATAGTAGAAAAACATACGGCCATTATAACACATTGTTATGCTGTAACCGCTGCCAAACGCCGTCAGACAGTTGGGAGTGCGATATAGCATTTTGCCTTGCTCATTATAGAAAATCCAGTCAAACATTAAATAATTATGTTTGTTGGCTATGGATGGCATTAATATGTTGTTCAGGCTGTTGTTTGCATACATTTTATTGCTTTCTTGCGGCAATAAGGATGTTGTTTCTGTGTTTGCCATGCTGCGCGGTGTTATGCGGGCGTAGCCATTGATAAATTTTATAAAACCGCATCTTTGACCTCCATCAATCAGTTTCAGCTTGTCGTTGTATAGATTCAAGCGTCCTTTTTGGTGCAAGGCTATCCAATCATCTTCCAGCGGGGTGAAGTAATTGATGTCATCAAAAATGACTTTGCCTTCACGCGTGTACATTATATATTCACTGCAATACACATCTTCTCTGCCTTCGTTGAGATTATTTGAAGGAGGAAACAGTAAAATGTAGTTGCCGTTCTTAAAAATATACGCGCTTTCCGCAATGGCTCCTTTTTTTATGAGCATACCGTCGTTGTCATACAAATCCAGCGTTGGGTTTCCTTGCGAGGAAAGATATTGCAAAGCGTATGTGCCGTTTGCATAGGTTAATACACGAATTAATTCTTCTTTAGCGTTTTCCACATCTAAAGATTTGATTTTAATAATTTTCATAAATACATAGATTTAATTAGACATAAATTTATTTTATCGGGTGAGAGTGTAATATTATTTTTTTTATTTGCAAGCTTTTTTGACAAAATATTTGGCGAAATCAGACTTGCAACGCATGAAGATAAAAGTGGTGGTGGTTCATTTTGGCGGAAGTTGTTTGGGAAAGAGGGGCGGTAGGGCTTTTTTTCTTATCTAATCTTCTTTCTTAGTCTGTCTATTCATAAAAAAAGCGTGTATGTTCTGTTTCAATTATAAAATAAGCGTGCTGCCTTTTCACAAAGGGATGCACGCTTTCGTTTGTAGTTAGAGAGGACTTATATTTGTTGAGTTGATTTTTACTTATATTGAGATGGTGTAGCTACTTGTTTATACCATGTCTCTTTAAGTTTTGTGTTTTAGTTGAGCGGTATGTTCCTTACGGCTCTTGTGAAACGCAAAATCAAGCTCAGAATAAATCCGGCTCTTTATTTATACCAAAAAACTTTTTTCATAAAAATACTTGTTTCATTGATATCATAATTCTCTCTGACAAAATAATTCAAAATGCTCCTTAACATTCGGCATTTTGGTTTGTTTGTCAAGGAATTTTTTCAAAAAAATGTTTTTTAGTGATGCTTTTTGGAGGCGAAAGAGGCGGAAGTGTTGGAATGGCTGGGGGAGAATGTGTGACGCTGGGAGTGTGAGTGTACAAAAAAAGAGAAAGCGAGTGGAAGAAGGAGGGGCGCAAAGAAAGGCATGGGGAAGTGTGTGCGGACATCGAGAATAAAAATAGAGAGGAGAAGAAACGTGCATAAAAAAATCTCTCCGTTTGAGGGGAGAGATTTCTTTTGTTTTTTTTTGTGCTAAAGCTTACTGTATCAATCAATACGGATGTTTGGAATAATATTCTTCCGCCAAATCCGGCTTGTTTTTTTTGATGATTGATAGGGCTTCCCAACAGATGGAGTGGAATGAGATGTAATCTTTCACTCCTTCCCAAGAACCTAATTTCACTAATTCCACTTCCGCTTGCCAACACATACCATGCGAGGGACTGAAGCGTGAAATAAATTCTTTTATTAAAGGGCGTTCGCCTCGGCTTATTAACGCGACTTGCGCTTCATCCGTCAGCCAGAAATTTTTAAGGTATTTCTTAACGGCTTCCGAACTTGCAAATTTTACGAAGCTCACATCGTCTTGATGGCGGAATTGCGTTAAGCAATCATCCAAATTTTTACTTGCTAAGGCCTTAAACAGTTTTGCCTCATTGTTGGGGGTAAACCGATATCCGCCCATGCAATACAGATGTTCTACGTGGAACTTTAGCCATTCCGCATCGTAGTTGTACTTCCACAAAACTTCTTGCGCTTCTTCGCTAAGCGGGCATGTTTGCAACAGCAACATGATAAATTCTCGATTGTGCGACTGCAAAATCTCTACCTGCAAATCCGAGGGCAGGGCTTCGGCTGCCAACTTGTTTTGCATTAGTTTTTGAAAGTCTTTCGCCTTGTTTGATTTTGTTCTAAACAGACGATAGAACTTGAATACAATTGCTTTGAACGCATCGGTGTTTTTTTCTTCAACGACTATTTGTTTTATTTTGTCGCTGATGAGTTGCTTGTTTACATATTCCCGAAACAGCGTCGGATTTTTGCGGTGCAGAACTTTGATGACCTGTTCATCTTGTTCTAAGCGGTTGTTTGCCAAATATATGCGTATCGCCTCGTCCGAGCCTTGGTCCAGCAAGTAGTCCACATCTTCAAAGTGACGCATACGCGAAAAGTCTCTGATGGCTTCCACCATGTTCTTTTCTATAATGTAGCGTTGTGTTGTCGGTCGTAAACCGTAGTAGTTGATGTAGCGCAAGCGTGTGTTTGACGGTGATTTGTCGATGAAGATTATTTCCGCATCTTCGCTGAAGCGAAAACGATTGATGTAACTTTCGACTGCGGCCGGCAAAAAATGCTCCAACAAAACTTTTTCATCATGGCAATCCAACGGGGTTTCATGACTCATAGATTCAAAATAAGCTTTTAGCTCCTTATCGGCGTTGCGCTCGATAAGACTGATAACTTGATTGTTCATAATAGAAATTTTTAATAATTAATAAACTAGAATTATATCTCTCTGCACGTTAATATAAAAGTCATTTCCATTTCTGTCAACCCTAAAAAAAAATTGACTTTTGTCAAAAAAAGGTTTATGGTGACTAATAAATGTGTGATATGTGGAGAGAATTTGATATGCAGAATAAATTTTTTATGGGTTTGGTTGTGGCTGGTTTGGCTTTAAGCGGTTGTACTCACGAGGTTTATTTGCAACCTGTGCCTTGTGAACCGGAATGTCCTAAGTGCCCTTGCTTTGTTGGAGCTTCCGAGTGTTGTCCGGAAACAGCGATGGAAACTGTGGTTACAACTTATCAGGTTTATGATGTGCCGGCGCCGGAGGTTACTTATGTGCCTTGTGATAACGGGGTAAAAAGATGCCGTACCGTGTGTAGAAAAGTAAAAGTTGAAAAATAAGGTTTTGATTTTTGCGGATGGAATTTGTCCTTTTTTAAAAGAGGGGTATCGTATTTCAGTACGTGTTGTATGTGGCAAAAATCGGAGATCGTTAAAGAGGTGGAGACACCTCTTTTTTGTAATATAAAAACTATTTATTGGCGGGTGCCTTAAAATTATCTTAATAATTTTTTATGTAGCGCAAGCTTGTGAAAAACTTCGTTAAGTTTTTGCGTTCCTTTTTATATCAAACCGCTTATTATCATTTTTCTTAAAACAAACCGGTTATTACACCGTTGTCATCCACATCAATATCCATGGCCGCAGGATGACGCGGTAATCCAGGCATGGTGTTTATTTCTCCTGACAATGCGACTACAAAGCCGGCTCCTGAGGATAAGCGTATTTCTGTTATCGGAAATGTATAGCCGCTTGGTGCTCCTAACCAATTTTTATCGTGCGAAATTGAATTTTGTGTTTTGGCGATGCAAATCGGCAAATCGCTATATCCCCATTCGGTTAATTTGGCTAACTCCGCTTCTGACGCTTCGGTGTAACTGACATCTTTTGCTCCGTATATTGTGGTTGCAATTTTTTCTATTTTTGCCTTTAAGGGGAGGGAATCATCATACAAAACGTGCTGCTTGTCATTCATCTTTTGATTCAACTTGATGCGCTTAATCGTTGTTTTGGCTAAATCTATGCAGCCTTCTCCGCCTTTCTCCCAGCCTTCGGTTATAACTGCTTCCACATCTTCTTGCATACATAATCCTTGCACAACGCGTAGTTCTTTTAGGCTATCGCTTGTAAAACGATTGATGGCTACAAATGGTTCAATTCCAAATTGACGCAAATTTTCAATATGTTTTCTTAAATTAGCGAAACCGCTCCTTACGGCCTCGATATTTTCTTCGGATAAATTTTCTTTCTTCACGCCGCCGTGCATCTTTAATGCGCGAACGGTGGCTACCAGTATAACTGCATCCGGAAATAGTCCGCTCTTTCGACCAAAAATATCAAAAAACTTTTCTGCACCCAAATCAGCTCCAAATCCGGCTTCCGTTACTACATAATCGGCTAATTTTAATGCTGTTCTTGCTGCTATCACCGAACTGGTGCCGTGCGCGATGTTGGCAAAAGGTCCTCCATGAACAAACGCCGGTGTATGTTCCAAGGTTTGTACTAAATTAGGCAACATTGCGTCCTTTAATATGGCAGCCATCGCTCCGGTGGCTTTTAAATCTCTTGCAAATATCGGTTTTCCTTGTGAATTTTCTCCTATCACGATTTTATTCAATCGTTCTTTTAAATCGCTTAAATTTTCGGCTAAGCATAATATCGCCATAATTTCTGAGGCAACAGAGATATTAAAATGTTCGGCTCTCGGTGTGCCATTTATTGTGCCGCCTTGCGCTATCGTGACATCTCTTAAGGCGCGGTCGTTCAAATCTACACAGCGGCGAAAACGGATTTTATCTATATTGAAATCCAACTCGTTGCCGAATTTTATGTGATTGTCTATTAATGCGCACAGTAAGTTATTTGCTGCGGTTATTGCATGTATGTCGCCGGTGAAATTTAAATTTATCTCGTCCATCGGTATAATTTGCGACATCCCCCCTCCTGTTGCTCCTCCTTTTATTCCAAAACAAGGACCGAGCGATGGTTCTCGCAGTGATAAACATACTTTCTTTTTTAGTCTACGGAGGCCATCCGCCAAGCCGATTGATACTGTCGATTTGCCTTCGCCGGCTGCGGTGGGGGTTAGAGCGGTTACCAGTATCAACTTGCCATTGGGACGAGTTGAGTCTTTTAATAATTCTTGCAATTTGGTACGTCTTATTTTGGCTTTATATTGCCCGTAACTCTCCAAATCTTGAGGGAATAGATTAATCTTTTTAGCTATCGTTTTGATTACACGTGGTTTTGCTTGGTTCGATATTTCTATGTCACTTAACATGGCAGCCTTTCTTTTGTATGAATTATTGCTTTTCTTCGCGTATGATTGCCGTCGGTTCTATCGGTTCAGAGCCTTTTAGCTTTTCAAGGCTGGTAGCGACAGATTGGGTTACTTCATCTTGTGGTGTGGAACTTAATTTCCCTGAGGCGGAAAGCATGTTTTTAGGTTGAGGCGCATCTTTACCGACACGTTCGTCTACTGCGTCTGATATCGCTATATGTTCGGCATCTTGTTGTTTCTTTTGGAAATCTTTCAGATATTCATCAAAGCGTTGACCATCTTTGGCGTCATCCCAACCCATAATGTAGTGGTCGCCCATGCAGATTAGCGGTAAATGCAAATCGTCGTTGCTGATATTAAACTTTTTGACGCACTGTTTATAGAGGAGCAAATTTTCATGATATTTCATATCCGTTATCGGGATATTTAAATTGCGATGATTGGTTTCAAGAAAAATAAAAGCGTCTTTACATGCTGTGCACATTGCATGCGCAAAAAAGTATATCTTATTATCTATAAGCTCTTTTTCCGGCAGGGGAGCAGTGGCGTAACGCTTGTTTTCCGATGCTTTTGCCGCTATCCCTTGTTCGGGAGCGGGCGCGGTTACGGTGGGGAGATGTTTTTCCGGTGTCGGCGTGTTTGTTTGTGCCAGCGTCGGGCTTGCCATTAAACTTAGACTTAGCAATAATAAATACTTGTTCATCAATCGGCTCCTTTCGGTCTTGTTTGGCTTATTATAAATTCTTTCTTTTACTTTGCAATTAAGAAAATTTTTTCTTGTGGTTAATTTCGTATTTTTTTTGTTTTATAATGCGTTTTTTTGTTGAATTTGTCTAAATAGTGTGTTATTATCTGTCTCGTATTCATAAAAATCTGTTTATTATTGTGGATTTAGGGCGTGTACCTAATGACTACGGTAATAATTTTTTCTTAAATGTTTAACTAAAAAATGTACCGAAATTATGGAAAATTTTGAAGGTTTTGAAAGTTTGGAAGGTTTGGAAAATTTTAAGGGTTTTGACAATCCTGCTTATGAATTTGAAGAATCTATTAACCAACCTTTTGAGGTGAAATCCGGAAAAAAGGGAAGTCATAAGAATTTTGTCGGAAACGAACACTGGCAGAACGGCGCTTCTACGGAAACTCCCGAAAATGCTCGTTCTGTTGGTGATGAATGGTATAAGCCCACATCGGATGAGGAGGAAGCTCCTGAAGAGTTTTATACCGTTGGTGATGAATGGTATAAGCCCACAGCAGATGAGGAGGAAGCTCCTGAAGAGTTTTATACCGTTGGTGATGAATGGTATAAGCCCGCATCGGATGAGGATGAAGCCCCTGAAGAGGTTTGTCCCGTTGGTTATGAATGGTATGAGCCTGTTGCTGCTTCAGATTAAATTTCTGAATGCGCTCCTATTGAAAGCGGGAAAGGTGGTTGAACCTTTTCCGTTTTTTTGTGCTTTTTGGGGGGGCGGAAAATTTTTTTGATTCATTTTCAGGGGGCTAGATTTTTATGAAAAAAAAGTTTGTGCTTGTTAAGATTATGATAACTAATCCGAACTATACTGCAAGCATTGAGATATTAGTAGGATTGCCTGATGAGTAATTATAATTTAGAAAATATTTTAAACTCTATTATTAATGCAGATTGCGTTGAGACAATGAGGAAAATTCCCGACAACTCCATTGACGTGATTTTTGCCGATCCACCATACAATCTGCAACTTGGTGAAGCGCTGAAACGCCCAGATAATACCGATGTTAAAGGTGTTTATGAAGAGTGGGATAGCTTTGAAAGTATTGCCGAATATGACCGCTATACCAAGGCTTGGATGATGGAAGCCAGACGAATCTTGAAAGAGAACGGGACTATTTGGGTTATTGGTTCGTATCACAATATCTTTCGTGTCGGCTATATTATGCAGGATTTGGGCTTTTGGATATTAAACGATATTATTTGGAACAAGACCAATCCGATGCCGAATTTCAAAGGTACGCGTTTTACTAACGCACACGAAACCCTCATTTGGGCTACGAAAAATCCAAAAGCTAAATATACTTTCAATTATGAAGCGATGAAAGCGATGAACGATGATGTGCAGATGCGCTCAACGTGGGAAATTCCGCTTTGTACCGGTAAAGAACGCCTTAAAAATAATGAAACCGGCGAAAAACTTCATCCGACGCAAAAGCCGGAAGCTCTGCTCTATCGTGTGATTATGGCTTCTTCCAATGTCGGTGATACTATCTTGGATCCGTTCTTCGGAACAGGTACGACCGGTGCAGTTGCTAAACGTCTCGGACGTAACTTTATCGGTATCGAAAAAGACGAAACCTATATTAAAGGCGCTCGTGAACGCTTGGCGCAAATTACACTCAGTCCGGAAAGCGCCGCCCTTGAATATACTTGCAAACGCAAACTGCCGCGTGTGCCGTTTGGCGCTGTTATCGAAAGGGGCTTGATTTCTCCGGGAGATGTGTTATACGATGAGAAAAAAAGGCATAAAGCTATTGTACGCTCCGACGGTACCGTCAAGTTTAAAAATGAAACCGGCTCTATCCACCAGATGGGGGCTATGGCGCAGGACTCTACAACTTGTAATGGGTGGGCGTATTGGTATTATGTCGATGAGAAGAAACATAAACTGATTTGTATTGATGAATTAAGACAAATCGTGCGTGCGGAGATGTGTGGCGATTAAGCTCTAAATCCGCGACGGCGAAATGTTACGGCAGGTGCTTGGAGTGTAAATGATTAAATTTAACGGACGACCGGATAACGATAATAAAAATAATGCCGGTAAACCGAAAAAACGTCGGTTTAACGATAAAAATATAAAAATTGCCGACGGACGCAGTGGCGGGGCTGATGAAAGAGCTATATATCAATTTGCAGAAAACGCTTTTTTGAAAAATCCTAACGTGGTGCCGGTGGTGTTACCTCAGGTGAAAACTCACGATAAAACTCGGGGGGAAATTCGTAAAGGCGATAGAAACCCCACTTTAACTCAAAATAATTATGCCGCTATTGACTTGGGTACGAACTCTTGTCGGTTAGTGGTCGCTACGCCGACGACGACTTCTTTTCGCGTGGTGGAAACTTTTTCTAAGGTCGTTCGCTTGGGCGAGGGGATTATTCAGGATAATGAACTTTCTTTAAAAGCAATGCGTCGCACTATTCAGGCTCTTAAAGTGTGTCGTGGTGTGATTGATGAATATATGCCGATTGCCGCAAGCCGTTTTGTGGCGACGGCCGCTTGCCGAAGAGCTAAAAATGTGGCGCAGTTTGTGGAAATGGCTAAGCGTGAAGCCGGTATTGATTTGGAGGTTATTTCTTCTAAAGAAGAGGCTAGGCTTTCTGTGGTGGGGTGTTTGCCGCTCTTAAACCGAAATATTAAACGCGTATTGGTGTTTGATATCGGTGGGGGCTCGACACAAATATCTTTGGCACGGGTTACCGATAATGGAAAGACGTTTATTGAAGGTTTTGTTTCGCTTCCTTATGGCGTGGTTACTATTTCCGAAGCCTTTGCAGGACACGAAATGAGTACGCTCGAATATTCTACTGTGGTGGAGCGTACTCAGGCAATTTTGCAAGAATTTGAAGATAAACATCAAATCTATCAGGCGATTGCCAATCAGGAAATTCAAGTTATCGGTACTTCCGGTACAGTTACCGTTATCGGGGCGGTACATTTGAAATTGCCACGGTATAACCGCTCTGCCGTTGACGGTATCGCTATTTCCGCTCCAGATATTGATTTTACGATTAACAAAATCAAAACTATGGGCGTTGAAGGGCGCTGTAAACATCCGTGTATCGGACAGTCAAAATCCGATTTGACTGTTGCGGGCTGTGCAATTATTGAAGCTCTGATGACGTTTTGGCCGATTTCTGAAATTACCGTGGCAGATCGTGGTATCCGTGAGGGGATTTTGCTCGACTTGATGCATGCACAGAAAAATAATACTTCTCATCATCGTAAAAAGAATCGGCGGAGTGGTCGTTTTCCCTATGATCGTCGGGCGCATAAAAATACAGCGTTTCATTCGCAAAAATCTGTGGCACAATAACAGGTTGTGTGCGGTTTTGTGCTCTCGGAGCCGGACTTGGCAAAGGGTGACTTGTGTGCTTTATGGTAGGTGCTAAAAGTCGCAGCTGGTGCTTGGTTGTGAAAAGGGGAAAAGCATGGCAAAGGTAGATGGTGCTTGGATATGACTTAAAACCGCTAGTTTGGTCTGGACTGAAGGCTTTGTTAAAGCCGGCAAGGGGCTCTGGTGGCAAGATGAGGCTTAGGTTTAGCTAATGAGTGTATAAGAGAAAAGTTGAGATTGTTATATAAAATTTAATGGTATAGGATTGTGAAAACTTGGTTTTTAGTTTATCAGGGGGACTTATGGCTGATTTGGTAGAAGATAAAATGGATGGGAAAAATTATTTTGCGGCGATGGATTTGGGTACAAATTCTAATCGTTTGTTGATTGTCGATGATAAAGGGGTTCCGGTTTATCGTGATGTCAGACACGTGGCTCTGGGAGAAAAATTGGCGGAAAATCATTGTTTCTGTTCGCAAGCTATGGAACGGGCTATTTGCTCCTTTATGGATTTTTCTGAAATGATGAAGGTCTATAATGTCAAAAAATATCGTGCTATTGCTACAGCCGCTTGTCGTATGAGCTCAAATACCAAATCCTTTGTGAAAGATGTTAAAGACGCTTCCGGTATTGATATCGACGTTATCAGCGAATTTGAAGAGGCGCGCTTAACCCTCTTGGGCGCGAAATTAAATGCTCCCGAAGATAAAAAATATTTGCTTGTTTATGATTTGGGGGGCGGTTCTACAGAAGTGACGCTTGCCACTAACTCTGATAATCCGCAAATCTTGGCGACTGTTTCCGTGCCGCTTGGTGCTCGCAACTCTTCTGAAATGTTTAACCTCTTTGAATATAAAGAAACAAATGCTTTGGCGTTGGAAGATAAAGTTTTGCATTATCTTCGTCCGTTTTTGGAAAAAATCGAGGCGTTTGATTATCGTGATAATTCGGCGCTTATCGCTACTTCTTCCATGCCGTTGCGTTTGGTGTCTTGGATTAAACAGCATCCGAAATATGATAAATTTGCATCAGACGGACAGACCGTTGCGCTAGATGATGTGGATGAAATTATTGAAAAAATGTTGAATATGAACTTGCAACAAAGATCCGAATCTCCTTATATCGGACCAAACCGTGCTCCGATTTTTGTAGCTGCGGGGATTATCTTTCGGACTATCTATCGCGCTCTTAAACAAAAGGAAATGACAGCTTCTCTTAAAAGTGCTCAGGAAGCAATTGTGGCTGAATTGGTTGCATAAAATTTATACGTGACTTTTATGAAATGTTGTGATATTTTATGCAGTATGTTTGAGATGAGCTTATCGGCGTAGCAGAGAAAAAATTTATTGAAAGAGCTTGGAGCATATAAATGGCTAAATTAACAAAATCAGCAAAGGAAGTTCGTGGACGGAAAATGCTTACCGTTAAATTAAAAGAGGCTAAGTATCATACTTCTTCTTCTAATCGCTGGTTGGAACGTCAACTCAATGATCCTTATGTGGCGGAGGCTAAGCGGCAGGGCTATCGTTCTCGCGCGGCTTTCAAACTTATTCAGTTGGATGAAAAGTATAAATTCTTGGGGAAAAATAAGGTAATTGTTGATTTAGGTTGTGCTCCGGGGGGATGGTCGCAAATTGCCGCTTTGCGCTTGAAAGGGACGGGGAAACTCGTTGGATTGGATATTTTGCCAACTGAACCGCTTGAGGGGGCTACTTTTGTTTGTCAGGATTTTACCGAACCTGATGCTGATGAAAAATTGTTGCAACTTTTGGATGGGGCGCACGCCGATATTGTGATGAGCGATATGGCGGCAAATACCACTGGGCATCAACAAACCGACCACTTGCGCACTATCGCTTTAGTGGAAGGGGCATATGAATTTGCTAAAACCGTCTTAAACGAGGGAGGTATCTTTATTGCCAAAGTATTTCAAGGTGGTGCAGAGGGCGAACTTCTGACTGATATGAAAAAATGTTTTGCCAAAGTTTCTCATTATAAACCTGATGCCAGTCGTGAAAAATCGCCTGAAACCTACGTGGTGGCTCAGGGGTTTCGTGGTTTGCAAAAGTAATCGATTGGGGTGTGTAAATGTTTGATTTTCTTTTTATTCCAATCGATTGCTATAGAGAGGGGCTATTTTATTTTTTATTGCATATTTTATTTTTTTACCGTAAGATGCTAACGAATCTAACAAGGAATTTGGATAATGGCAAAAGTTACCAGAAGAAAAAAGTTTTGGAGAGTACTAAGGCGGAAATTATTTAAGCCTTTGCTTTATGCTACTGGTTTGAGTCTTTTGCTTTATCTTATTATCGGTAACGCAGTTATACAACGTCGAGTTGTTGAGGTACAGGCTCCGAGGTTTCTTATTACCAGAATTTCTGAATCGTTTGATGAAACTGAATTTATGCATCTCTTGTTGACTGCTCAGGAGCTTTTGAAATTACCTAAGGCTTCTTCTCAGTTATTGGATTTTGTTCAAGAACCTTTTCCGGGTAAGTGCCCTCCTTATCTTAAGGAACAACTTAATCGAATGAATTGGGAACCTCAGGCGTTTTTGGTTAGAGTCCATAGATTGTTTAAAATGTATGATGTTTATGATCGTATTGTTCGTTTAGACGATACAATCTCTTTCTTGTCTAAGGAAGTGGAAGAAGGGCGGTTACCTGTGGCTATTGTTTCTCAAATCGAAATTTTGAAAAAAGAACGTATGGCTATTATCGGTAAGGATATTTCACAAGAGGAATTTGATTTTGTTTCTGAATACAATGGCTTGATTTTGCGTTTGAAACATTTATAAATTTAGAGTGTGCTTGGAGGGGGGAACTTGTTTGTTTTTTTATGTATGCCGTATGTGGGGAAATTAAATAAGGTGTATTTTTCTTATGTATGAGATTTTTCTGCTGAGGATATTCGGCGGAATTTAGGCGGGCGGAGTCAGAAGAAAAAGCAATCTTTTCTCTGCTTATAAATATAGGTGGGGAGATGAAGTTCGCTAAAAGGTACTCGAGGGGGCTCGGGTACTTTTTTTGTGATTGAGAAGCTTTAGATGATTTTTTTGATCTATCTATTTCTGGGAGAGATCTAATGGTAAAGTTATAAAGAATTGTAAGGTGAAAATATTTTTTTAACTGTTTCCAAATCTATTGACATCCTGTCAGGGGTGTGTTATTTCTATTTTATCATGGCGGTTTTGTTTGTGCAATTCCGCCTTTTGTTTTATAGAACATACATATGCTGCTTTTTATGGCTTTAAATTGAAAATATGTCTTAAAAAGTGTGGGCTGTTTGTGTTGTTTGATTTAGCTTCATATCTGTTATGAGTGTGAGCTTTTTTATGTTTCGGATAAAAGGTTTTGCTTTTTTTTTGAAATATTGGGTTTAATATGGACACTTTTATAGGTGTCCTTTTTTATTGGGAGATTGATGATGAAAGGGTTGACTAACGCGTCTAATTCTTCAAAAAGCGGTTTGGGAAATATCGTGTTTGCGGTTAATAATACAGGTGCTGATATTGTGGCAGGGCAAAAGGTTTGGTTAAATAAACATAACGATACAGCTATGGATTCAGATTGGATAAGTACGGATAGTACAAATTATGATAATGGTTTTTTTATTTTTCCAAATGCTGATAATAATTTTGTAGCTTATAATGGTTCTGATACTAAATTGGTTGGCTCTTATGCAACAGATACGCAAACGTGGAATATTACTAGTGAAACTTTAGCTAATCAAAGTATCAAGTGTTTTAGTATGAATTATGCTAATGGAAAATACTATGGTTGGTATATACCCACGGGAGGATTTAATAGTTCTACTAATCTTCCTGATACGGTTATTTATGATAATAATCAAACATTTGAGTTTTTTTCCAGTGCTTTAGTATTATCAGATAAATGGGAGATTTCAAAAGGGTCTGCTCCTTATAAGTATTTATTTAAAGATAAAAGCACTAATGATACTATTGAATTAGATTGGACTGAAAATAAGGAAGTTATTTATTCTGCTTTTCTTACACCTGATAATTATTTCTTTATTATTACGAAAGGTTATTCTAATGATATTATTTATACAAGGTATTTTTCTCTTGTGCGAGGTAGTATAGGATTAACTATTGTTGCTCCCATAGGAGCAGACCCAGCTATGCAAGCGGTAATGACACAACCTTGTATCAAATATTGTGCGGGAAGTTATCTTATAACAAGCTCAACGGTTACAGCTAATATAAACTATGGCTATGGTTTAATTATTTATAAGATAAAATCTTATATGACGGATAATAGAATTATTGTGGCTGATGATTTACCTGATGATTTGCAAGCTCTTATCGGTACGGCTTGTGTTGCAAGGTATGACGATAGAACAAAACGTTTGTATGTTTCAAATGCTACGGAATTTTTTATGTTTGATTTTGTTGATGGAAAATTTGTAAACGCTAATCTTGCCTTAGATACTTCAAAAATATTTACGGTTTATAGAAGAAGTCATACTTTTAGTGTTTCAGATGATAAAACAACAATATTTATAAATGGGGATACAAGTACTAGTGAGGGAAAGTTACAAATGCTAAAATTATCTAATCCTGATGATACGGAATGGTATGCCGAAAACTTTGAACAATCTTCATCATTGTCTTTGACAGGGTATGCGACGGGTAATACAGTTACAAATGGGCGCTATGAGATTAGTACTGTTTTAGGAGAATCGTAGCGTTTTATTTATATTTTAGGTTGCAATTTTGAGATTAATAGACGCATTGTGACTATGTTTATTGGAAAAAAGTCCTAATATTTATGAGAAGAGTCGAGGCGAGGAGGAAGTTTGTGGCCGTCGGCTCTTTTTTTTGTTTTGTAATAAAAAAAATAATATGATTTTAGTGATTGTTTTGGCTTGTTTTTTTGGGCGTGTAAATAAAAAAATATTTATCTTGAAAATATAAAAAAAATTGGTATGCTATGGCTTACCTAATGTAAAAAATAAAGGGTGGTTTTTAAATATTGCGGATTGGATATGCGTATAGATTATAGCCCAAATGACGCAAACAATACGAAAATAGTTTGCCGACAGTACTCCCTTTGCCCTTATGGTTTGGATAATGGCGCAGTTTTGTGGTGCGTGTTTGCTTTGGGGCGTTTTCTTGGTGTTTTGTGTGTTTTTTTATCGCAGGCTATAAAATTGTTTATGAGAAATGTCAAGAAATGGTGTCAATCTTTATTGGCAATATATTTTTGTTTGCTTGGCGATGTTTGGGAAAATCAGATATGGCTTTTTCAGATTAAAAGTGTTAAATCTAGTCGTTTGTTTGTTGATGTGCTTAAATTTTATGCCGTGCTTTGCGCTGGTTTGCTATTCGTACGAAATGTTTGTTTTGCAACTGTCACTTGTTGCTTTGGAGTAAGCTACATTGCAGTTTTTAACTTTGTTAAGAGAAACGGACTTGAAAACAAGGAGAGTTGTGTTGCCTAAAATCAGCGTTATTATGCCGGTATATAATACCGATGAGGCTTTTCTTCGTCAGGCTTTGGATAGCATTTTGGCGCAGAGTTTTGATGATTTTGAACTCATTGTGGTTAATGACGGCTCCAATGAACCGACAACTCTTGTTATTGATGAATATGCCGCTAAAGATAAAAGAATTAAAGTTATTCATAATCCGGTCAATAAAGGTGTTTCTTTTGCAAGAAATAACGGAAAGGCTCAGGCTAAAGGCGAATTTGTTATGTTTGTTGATGCTGATGATGTTTGTCATCCGGAACTCTTGCAATTGCTTTATCAAACTTTGGTTGATAATCAAGCTGATATTGTTGGGTGTTGTGTTAAAAATATTACTCGGACGCATGAATTTGAAAATCAAAGCGCGCTACATCCCAAAATTAAAATTTTTGCTAATCCTTTAGATGCATTTATGAAAAAAAGAAATATCCGAACAGAGGTTTTTGCTCGCTTGTATCGGAAAAATGTCGTCGAAAATATCAGTTTTCCTGAGGGAATTCGTTATGAAGACGTGTATTTTACAACGCTTGCTATGTTTGGAGCTCGTTCTTTTGTGATGATTGAAAATGAATTGTATGGATATAGAAAACACGCGCGCTCTTTTGTCAGAGAAGATTTTACACAAGAAAAAGCTCAGTATTATTTGGATGTTATTCGTCAAGTTGATGCTTTCTTTAAAACGAAAAATGATGAAATTCGTCGGGAAGTACGTCGTTATATCTTAAACCAAAGAATTAAAATGATTTTTAATCAGAGCGTTAGAAGACAGAAAAATTCCGGCGAACGCGAAAAGATTTTTTCGTTTTTGCAGGGAGAACTCAAAAATTTGTATGCACATGGCGTTGTCGACTATCAAATGCTTAAGGTGAAACATAAAATATCATTGTGGTTGTTGTTAAATTTGAAAAATCCAAAGTATAGCTTGCTTTGGACGAAAATTGCAAAGGAGTTTTAAATGAAAACCTATTATATCGTAAGCGGGGGATTTGACCCTATTCATGAAGGACATGTGGAAATGATTAAGGCTTCTGCTCAGGCTAGCGACGGCGTTATTGTTTTGGCTAATTCTGACGATTGGCTATGCCGTAAAAAAGGTAAAAATTTCCATACCATGAAAACACGTAAGGCTATTTTGGAAAACCTTAAAGGTGTTGTGGATGTGTTGGAATTTGATGATACGGATAATTCCGCATGCGATGGTATTAAAAGAGCCAGAGCAAAGTATCCGGACGCTCATTTAGTATTTGCTAATGGCGGCGATCGCGGAAAAGATAATATTCCCGAAGGACCGGCTTGTCAGGCTTGCCACGTTGATTTGGCTTTTGGGGTTGGCGGGGATAATAAAGCCAATTCTTCATCTTGGATTTTGGATAAGTGGAAGAGTAAATAATGGCTGTATACGTTTTTGATATGGACGGAACACTTACTCCCGCTCGTTTACCGATGACGGCTGAGTTTGCTATACACTTTTATGAATGGCAGAAAAATCATAAAAGCTTTATTGCCACAGGTTCCGATTTGAAAAAGGTTGAAGAACAATTGCCGCCGAGCATTATTCAATCATTCAGCGGAATTTACAGCTCAATGGGAAATGTGCTCACCGCAAAAGATGAA
This sequence comes from uncultured Alphaproteobacteria bacterium, assembly GCA_944391405.1. Classification (GTDB taxonomy): domain Bacteria; phylum Pseudomonadota; class Alphaproteobacteria; order RF32; family CAG-239; genus CAG-267. The sequence continues at coordinate 24,276 of CALXTN010000015.1, forward strand.
TTGGTCTATAAAAGAGATTTTAAGCCCGAAAAGGAATTGTTGGATAAATTGGAATATTATCGGCAAAACACAACTTATCCCGGGGAATTGTATCCTAATTATATAGAGCAACGTATCGGAATGTTAAATTTTTCGGTACTGGGACGTAACTGTCCGCATGAAGAACGCAATAAATATAGCGTTTGGGATAAAGTGAGCGGTGAAAGACAACGCTTGGCGGATGAATTGCGGGCTGCTTTTCCTCAGTATGATATCAGTATCGGCGGCAGTATCTCCATGGATATTACGCCGAAGGGGTTTGGTAAAGGGCAAATCGCGCAACATTTGAGACAGCGTTACCCTGATGAAAAAATTATCTTTTTCGGAGACAGAACGTTTGAAGGCGGGAATGATTATGAGCTTGCTCAGGCTTTGTTGAAGCTTGAAAATACTCAGGTTGTACAGGTTGCTTCTCCTGAAGATGTGCTTATGTTTTTGAAAAATAACGGATAGTATTCGGGAAGAACCGCTGATGATAAAAGTCTTGTATGATATTGAGCAGTTGTTGAGTGCTAAAGGGAAAGAAACCGGTATTTGTCGGGTGTCTTTGGAAGTCTTAAAAGAACTTAGCCAAAGATCCGATTATGAGGTTTATCCGTTGGTGACAATTAAAAACAAAGGCGCTGCGGAATATCTAAAAAACAAGGGGCTGGAAAGCTTGGTTGAGCGTATTGTGTATCTGCCTTATCTTAAGAAAACGACAAAATGCTATAATTGGCGGCAGAAAATTAAGTCCGCTTTGTTGATGCGCTATTTAGGGGAGCGATATAAACGAGAGATAGATAAATATGATGAATATATCAGCATATTTTCTCCTATTTCCGATATTGTTTACAGTTCACACGTTCGGACAAAGATTTTTGTACAAGATCTTATTCCGATTAAGTTTCCTGAATTTGTTTCTGCAGAGTTTGCTTTAAAATACAAAAAGTGGATGGCTAATTTGAAGGCCGATGAGGTCTTTTGTATTTCTCATTCTACGCGGAGAGATTTTTTGGCGGAACGTCCCGATTATGACGAACGTAAAGTTAAAGTGGTTTATTTGGCGGCCGATGCAAAATTTAAGCCGACTTCTTCTCCTGATATACGAGAGAAGTATGGGATTAAAACCAAGAAATATTTTTTGGCAGTTTCAGAATTAACCGAAAGAAAAAATTTTGAACATCTGGTGAGAGCGTTTTTGCGGTTTTTAGATAATAGTAAAGCCGAAGACGTTTCTCTGGCTATTATTGGGGTTAAAAGAGCCGGTTATGAGGCGCTTAATCAATTGGTTGCTGAACAAAAATCACATCAAGACAAAATTGTTTTGACGGGGTTTGTGGCTGATGAAGATATGGCGGCGCTTTATAGTCAGGCTGAGGTCTTTATATATCCAAGTTTATATGAAGGTTTCGGTTTGCCGGTGCTAGAAGCTATGCAATGTGGAACAGCGGTTGTTTGTAGTGATAATTCTTCTTTACCGGAAGTTGGGGGAAATGCTGTTCAATATATCAGTGGGCGCGACGAAGATGAAACAGCTCAGGTTTTATCTGAGTTATATTCTAATGACGCATTAAAAGAAAAACTTCAAACTCAAGGACTTGAACGGGCAAAACAATTTAGTTGGAAACGCACCGTTGATGAAATTTTTTAATAATTAAGGGGATTTTTATATGAAAAAAGCAATAATAACAGGTATTACCGGACAAGATGGTTCTTATTTGGCAGAACTTTTATTGGATAAAGGTTATGATGTGCACGGTTTGGTGCGTCGCAGTTCATCTTATAATACTTCAAGAATTGAACATTTAGTAACAAATAAAAATTTGCATTTGCACTATTGCGATTTGACTGATTCTGTTAATCTTATTCGCTTAGTTAAAGAAATCGAACCGGATGAAATTTATAATCTTGGCGCGCAATCTCATGTTAAAATTTCTTGGGATTGTCCGGAATTTACGGCAGAAACAGATGCTTTAGGGACTTTACGTTTGCTCGAAGCTATTCGTATTAATGGATTAGAGAAGAAAACCCGTTTTTATCAAGCTTCAACGTCTGAATTGTTTGGGCTTATTCAAGAACCGATACAATCTGAGAAAACGCCTTTTTATCCTCGCTCTCCTTATGGCGTGGCTAAATTATACGGTTATTGGATTACAGTTAATTATCGTGAGAGTTTTAATATTTTTGCTTGCAATGGTATTTTATTTAATCACGAGAGCCCGCGCCGTGGCGAAAACTTTGTTACACGTAAAATTACTTTGGCAGCTACACGCATTAAAGAAGGACTGCAGGATTGTCTTTATTTAGGTAACCTTGATGCTAAACGCGATTGGGGACACGCTAAAGATTATGTCGAAGGTATGTGGCGTATGTTGCAAACCGATAAGCCTGAAGATTATGTCCTTGCTACCGGAACAACGACTTCTATTCGTGATTTTGTTAATATGGTGTTTGATGAACTTGGGTTTGAACTTGAATGGCAAGGTAAAGGTGTGGATGAAAAAGCTATCGACAAAGCAACAGGTAAAGTTGTCGTGGCTGTTAATCCGGAATTCTTCCGTCCGGCAGAAGTTGAGCTCTTGCTCGGTGATTCTACTAAAGCCAGAACACAGCTTGGCTGGAAGCCTCAATATGACTTGAAAGCTTTGGCTAAAGAAATGGTCGCTGAAGATTTGAAATTGGCTAAAAAAGAAAAAGTTCTTAAGGCTAATGGATTTGAAACGCATACAAATTATGCCGCCTAATTTATAAAAGGATGATAGGTTATGTTGGATAGAAATGCAAAAATATTTTTAGCTGGTCATAAGGGATTGGTCGGCTCGGCAATATATCGTCGATTGGTGAAAGAAGGTTTTACGCATATTATTACAAGAGAATCTCGTGAATTGGATTTAACAAATCAGGCTGAAACTTTTGCTTTTTTTGAACGGGAAAAACCTGATTATGTTATTTTGGCTGCGGCAAAGGTGGGCGGTATTATGGCTAATCAAACATATCCGGCTGATTTTATTTATATTAATTTAATGATTGCTTGTAATGTTATTCATGCCTCTTATAAAACAGGAGTTAAAAAATTACTTAATTTGGGCTCGTCTTGTATTTATCCCAGAATGGCTCCTCAGCCTATGAGAGAAGAATGCTTGCTTACATCTGAATTGGAACCGACAAATGAAGCTTATGCTCTTGCTAAAATCGCCGCAATCAAACTTTGCCGCTACTATAATCAACAGTATGGGACAAACTTTATTTCCGTTATGCCCACAAATCAATACGGAATAGGGGATAACTTCAATATGGAAACAGCTCATCTGTTGCCGATGATTATGCGTCGGTTTCATTTGGCTAAGTTGCTTTCTGAAAATGATTTTGACGCGATTAAAGCCGATTTGAAACGTTATAAATTGGGGTGGAATTTAGATGAGCAAATTGATTGGAATAGCAATTACAGTATTGAAAAAGCTTTAAATTCGGTTGGAGCTTATCGCGATAAAGTTGTTCTTTGGGGTGATGGTAGCGTGTATCGTGAATTGATGTGTTCCGATGATTTGGCGGATGCTTGTTTTTATTTGATGGATAATAAAGATTATAAAGATATTGGTGAACACGTTAATATCACTAAGGGTGATGATATTTTGTTAAAAGATTTATTTGAAATGGTTAAACGTATTGTCGGATTTAATGGAGATATTTCATACGATAAAACGAAACCTAACGGTACACCTCGTAAAATGATGGATGCTTCTCGCATCAGAGCATTGGGGTGGGAACCAAAAATATCTTTGGAACAAGGTATTACTGATTTTTATAGGTGGTATTGTCAATGAAAAAATATTTAGTTACCGGTGTGTGTGGGTTTGTGGGGAAGTATTTTGTTGATTGTTTACGCTCTCACGAACCTCAAGCTTGTATTGTAGGGTTGGATATTGTTGAAACAACTCAAATTCCAAATATTGAGTATTATCAATTGAATTTGATGAATAAAGATGATGTACAACGGGTTTTGCTTGAGGAACGGCCTGATTATATTATTCATCTTGCCGCGATAAGCTCTGTTGCTCAGAGTTGGTTAGATCCGGCTGGATGTTTTATTAATAATTTGACATCTTTCTTAAATATTGCTGACAGTATTCGTGATTTGAAACTTCCTTGTCGTATTTTATCGGTAGGTTCTTCTGAAGAATATGGTATTTATGATGAGGCTGTTCGTGAAGATTTTATTCTTCATCCTAAAAGCCCATATTCTGTTGCACGAGTTAGTCAGGAATATTTATCAAAATTATATGTGGATCGTTATGGACTTGATATCGTTATGACGAGGTCGTTTAATCATATTGGTCCAAGGCAAAGTACACGATTTGTTATTCCTTCATTTATTGAGCAATTGGTCGCTATATCTAAAGGAAAACAAGAAAATAAAATTATGGTCGGGAATGTTGAGGTTATAAGAGATTTCTTGGATGTTCGCGATGTGGTGGAAGCTTATTACTTGATTATTACTCAAGGAAAAACTCGTGAGGTTTATAATGTTTGTTCCGGTGTGGGAGTTAAATTACGTGATATAATTGAGTTGGCTTCAAAACAATTAAATATTAATCCTCAAATTGAAGTTCAGTCTGATAGAGTACGGACTAACGATATACCTATGGTTATTGGTAATAATGATAAAATTAAATCTAAATTAGGGTGGAAACAGCAATTTTCATTACAACAAACTCTGCAAGAAATTATTGAGTCAATGGGAGAATAATGTATGAAAAAAAAATTACTTTATATTGGGCATGCATATCATAATAAAACTAAATCAACACAATTTTTAAAAGATATGCTTGAGGCAAAATATGAGGTTGAAATTTTTGATTTTGATCCGTACAATGATAATATTCAAACGCATTTTCAATCATTGACAGGTAAGTCGTTTGATGTATTGGTAATTTTCCAAATTATGCCATCTTTAGCTCAGCTGGAAAAAGTAATTAAGTTTAAAAAAAGTGTTTTCTTTCCAATGTATGATGGCGTTCCTGAACGGGATAATCCTCTTTGGCTTGAATATAAAAATACTCAAATTATTAATTTTAGTAAAACGCTGCATGATGAATTAAAAAAATTGGGATTTTCTTCACATTATATTCAATATTTTCCTAAGCCGATAAAAATCGAAAATTTGGGTAATGAAAAATCAGTTTTCTTTTGGCAGCGCATTACTCCAATTAATATTCATACGGTTGAACAATTGCTTAAGGGTAATAAAATAGAACATATACACATTCATAAAGCTTTAGATCCTCAGCATGAATTTGTTGAACCGGATTCTGATATGGCTTGGAATTTAACTTATTCCGAATGGTTTGATACGAAAGAGGAAATGTTGAAAACACAGCAACAATCAGCGATTTATATCGCTCCTCGCCTTTATGAGGGTATTGGTATGAGCTTTTTAGAAGCAATGGCAATGGGAAGATGCGTCATTGCCCCTAATCATCCGACGATGAATGAATATATTAAAAACGGTGAAACCGGTTATTTGTATGATTATAATAATCCTAAACCTATCAATTTGAATGACATACAAAAAATACAACAAAACACCGTCAAGTTTATTGAAGAAGGGTATGCTCGTTGGGAAAAAGAAAAAGGAAAAATCTTAGAGTGGATTGAAGAAAAAGTTAAGATTAATGATGAGTGTTTGAGAAAATTTGGTTCTAGTCGGATAGATGTTTTAACGTATTATCTGTTTTCTTTTATTCCGGTGATAAAAATTGAAAAGCATGAAAGTAAGAAAAAAATATTTTTGTTTGGTCTTTTACCGTTATTTGAAATAAGTGAGGATAAACAATGGAAAAGATAAATTTATGTTTTGATGGAAGAATATTAAAATGTGGATTGGAGAAAACTTCCAGTCGTACCGGAATATATTTTGTTGGTCGTAATTTGGCAATCGAAATGGCAAAACGTAAGGAAATTAATTTTTCAATCTATTTGCCTCAATCTGAAATAATGCTAAAAAAAGACATATTTAACTCGTTAAATATAGAAGAAATACCTGTTTTATCCGATAAAGATGATTTTTCCAAAATTGATGCCTTTTTTTCACCATTTGAGGCTATTCCTGATTTCGTTAGAGAATATCCGAATGTATCTTGCTATACGGTGTTATATGATATTATTTTTTTGTTATTTCCGCAATATTTTTCAAAAGAAAACGCTCAATCTTGGTTAACACAGTTAACACATAATTTACGTACTGATGATTATTATTTTTCCATTTCAAATTATACTGCAAAGGATTTTCTTAAATATTTTCCAAACTTAGATAAAAATAAAATCAAAACTATTCCTTTGTCATCTAATTTTAACTATACGCCCAATAAAGATAAAGATTTATTTAAAGCAGCGTGTCTGAAATATAATATTCCTACAGATAAAAAATATTTATTTTCGCTTTGTTCTCTGGAACCTCGAAAAAATCTTATTCGTGCGGTCAAGACTTTTATTCAATTTATTGAAAAAAATAATATTGATAACTTAGTTTATGTTCTTGGCGGTGGTGCTTGGCAAGGATTTATAGAAAAATTAAAGCGTGAATTTCCAGATTACTGTAAATATACAAATAAAATTATTAGAGCGGGTTATATTGATGATGAGGATTTGGAAACATTATATAGTAATGCCGAGTGGTTTGTTTATACTTCTCAGTATGAAGGATTTGGCATGCCACCCTTGGAAGCTATGGCTTGCGGAACAGCGGTTATTACCTCTAATAATTCATCATTACCGGAAGTTGTTGGTGATGCTGGTATTATGATAGATTATGATAGTGATGAGCAGCATGTGGCAGCTTATGAGAAATATTATTTTGACGAAAACTATCGTCAGCAAATGGCGCAGAAAGGATTAGAGAGAGCTAAACAATTTTCTTGGAAAAAAGCTGTTGATATCATAATTAAACAGATACAATATGTTCAAAATAAAAAAGAAAACCAACCTCTGGTGACTATTGTTACTCCTTCTTATAATCTCTTGAAAGCTAATAGGGTAAAGTCTTTTGCTCAAACTATTGATAGCGTACAAAAACAAACGTATAAAAATATAGAACATCTGGTGATTGATGGTGCTTCGACAGATGGAACGTTGAAGCTTTTAGATGTATATCAACATAAAGGTGTGATTACATATTATTCTGAGCCGGATAAAGGTATATATGACGCAATGAATAAAGGTATTTTGCGAGCTCGGGGAAAATATGTCGTTTGCTTAAATTCTGATGATTATTATTGTCTTGATAAGGCTATCGAGTGGTTGGTGCAAAAAATGGAAGAAGCGGATGCTGATGTTGGATATGGAAATACATTAAGAGTTTCTGCAAACGATGAAACTGTAAAAGAAATTTGGAACGGACGTCTAACGTTTTATCCTCTATTTGGTTCTATGCCTTGTCATCAGGCAATTATGGTTAAAACGGAAGTTATGAAAGAATTGGGACTATATGATTTGCAGTATAGAGTGTCTGCAGATAATAATTTTATGGTCAAAATGATTCAACATAATAAAAAATTTGTTCATGTTAATGCAAATATTGTTGTTTTTCATGATGGAGGGTTTTCTGATAGTCATAGAGTTTTATCTGAAAATGAGAGAATTCAAGGCTTTTATGTTGAATATGGGCAATATCATAATTTGACTCTATTGGATTGTTCTAATCTGTTTGGTTATAATTATTGCAAACTTTCTTTGAGTGACGCCATCAAGCTGGGAGCGAAAATTGATAACCAAGATTGGCGAGAGAAATATTTTATGCATCTTTGGGAAAATTACCAAATAGGCGGTGCGAAAGTTTTTGCTAATGAAGATATTAATTGTCAAGAATGCAATTATGGCGTTGGTTCTAAAATTTATAGTTTCTTTAAATGTCTACCTATACTGAAAATTGTAAAGAAACGTTGGAAAATTAAATATACTCTTTTCGGATTTATTCCATTGTATAAGCATAAAAATGTTTTAGGTGTGCAGAAGTGGAAATTATTGGGAATACCTACGTTGAAAATTTGTCAAAGAAATAATAATACAAGGCAATATTATTTGTTTGGTATTCCTTTTATGAAAAGTAAATTAACAGCGCAAACTCCTTCAGAAAAAATTGATTGGACAGCTTTGTTATTTGAGAAGATTGATAATGATTTTGTTAAACAAGTGCGTTTATTTAATATCCCTGTTTATCGTAAAATTAAAAAAGCTTTGCCTAAAATTCAGAGTTATGAGTTTAATAAAGAAAATCCTGAATTTGTGCTTAATGGTTTTTCTAATGCGGAAGCTTGGGGTAGGTGGTCTGATGGAAATGAATGTTCTATTCGTTTCTTTAATTATGATTGCGATGAAATAAATCTTGTTATGGATGCTTTTTTGCATGAGAAACATCCGTCTTTGGTGGTTAAAGTTTATGTTAATGGTAAAAAGCAAAAGCGGTGGGAATTTGTAAAAGATAAACCGGTGCCTCAAACAAATATATCTTTAAAAACATATGCGGAAAATACTATTCTATTTAAGTTGTTTTATCCGATATCTCCGAAGCAATTGAATATGGGGAATGATTCAAGATTGTTAGGGGTGGCTGTTAAAAAAATGGAGTTCTTGTATAAACATAAATGTTGGGGGAATTCTTGTTTTATGAACAGATTATGTTGCGGATATGAAAATAATGAAGCTATTAAACAAGTTCGTTTATTTAATATTCCTATTTATCGCAAAATTAAAAAAACTTTACCTGAAATTTCAAGCTATGAGTTTAATAAGGAAAATCCTGAATTGGAACTTAGTGGATTTTCTGCAATAGAGTCTTGGGGGCGGTGGTCTGATGGCAAGGAATGTTCTATCAGTTTCTTTAATTATGATTGTAAACACGCTGCTTTTGATGTTCGTGCTTTTTTGCATGAAAAGCATCCGTCTATTGCTGTTAAAGTCTATGTTAATGGTAAAAAACAAAATCGCTTTGATTTTGTGATGAAACAAAGTGTTTCACAGATTGTTTCAGTTAATTTGAAACCCTTTGCCAGAAACAAAATCGTATTTAAAATTGTTCGTCCGATTTCTCCTAAAGAATTGGGGGTAAACCAAGATAACCGCTTATTGGGTATCGGGGTGAAAAAAATGTTTTTCTATTATGATGATGTGGACGATAATTCTTATAAAAAAGGCGATATTATTGAGTTTCAGAACACTGATGTTATCAAAAACGGAATGTCGGAACCGGGGAAATATGTTAAGAGTAATTTTAAGCAGAGTTTTGTTACTTTTAAGGTTAAACCCGATGATTATGTGATTAAATTGCATATCGGTGCGTATAACGGTATGAAGGATAATCCTATTGTAGATTTTTTTATAAATGACGTTTTGATTAAAACGGTTGATTTTAAGAATTATACGCCGGCTTTTATTGAGCTTCCAGTAAAAAAATCTTTGATAATAAAAAATAAAGGAGAAGTTAAGCTTACCTTTCAAACAAAATATTTGTCTCTTAAAGATTCCCAAACAAATTCTTTGGAAGATAATGGAATATTATACAGATGCATTGAATTATGTCCTTATATTAAACAGGAAAAATCATATCCGATATGTCAAAATCCTGTGGTGATTGGTGGGAGCGCTTTTAATCGCTCGGGTGGCGCTATTGTTTGGGATTTTTTATCAGAATTTGACGATGTATTGATGGAAAAAGCTGAGATACATTTTATTAGGCATACAGAAGCTTTGTTTGGTGGGTTTGCTAAAGATAAAAATACTCAAAATACGGTAATTCTATCTTTTATTAAAAAAATATATGATTTTCATAACGCTAACGTTTTTCCTCATTTACAAAGCAGATTATATGCAAGGGATGAGTTTATTGTTGGGTTCAATAAACTAATTAATCAAATTATTTCTACACCTGTAGATGAAAAACTTTTAGACCGTAATTATCGTTTTCCGGTCGAAAATGTTTTTTATGAATTTAATCCAAACTTAAATTTTGATCAATTGGTTAAACTGACTTCGGAAACAGTACGAAAAGTTTTACATGAAGAAACAAAATATCATTTTATTTATCATTTTGCTTTGTTTTCTGGTAGTGTAACTAATATTGAAAGAGAAATTTTAGGCGATAAAATTAAAGAAATAGTTGTTTATAGGGATCCGAGAGATCAATATGTTGAATTAATTAACTGTAAGACAGCCAAAAGTTTTGAACATTATTGTGAAGTATGGGTACCTACATTAAAGCAACTTTTTCGTCTTAAAAATAATCCCAATCTTCTTCTTATTCGATTTGAAGATTTTGTTTTGCATTATGATAAGGTTGCGAAGAGAATTTGTGACTTTTGCGGATTAGACGAAAAGCAGCATGTTTATAAAAGACTTTATTTTGTGCCTGAACAATCGGAGAAAAATATCGGTCTTTGGAAAAAATTTGCGGATCAAAATGCTATTCGTCGAATAGAACAAGAACTTCCTGAACTATTGTGGAATGAGTGATTTGAAAGGAGAATTAAAATGATTAAGGCTTTAATTTTAGCCCGTTCAGGTTCTAAGAGAGTTAAAAATAAAAATATTTGTCCTTTTGCAAATTCTAATTTATTAGAAATTAAGATACGCCAGTTGAAAAGACTTCCTGAATTAGATGGAGTTATTGTTAATTCTAATTCTGATGAAATATTAGAAGTTGCTGAAAATGCTGGAGCTGAGATTGTTAAAAGAGATGAATATTTTGCAACAGATTCTATATCACCAAATGAATTGTATGTTAATGTTTCTGAACATTTTGATGCGGATGATGTTTTGTTTACAAATTGTACTACTCCACTTGTAGATGATGCAACTTATTCTAAGGCAATACAGTTGTATTATAATTTGCCTAAAGAATATGATTCTTTAATTACGGTAAACCCATTAAAAGAGTTTCTATTATTTAATGGAAAACCTCTCAATTATGATGGAGCACACAAACCTCGCAGTCAAGATTTGCCTGAAAATTACGCGTTACTTAATCATGTAATACATATTTTACCTAGAGACTTGATGCATGGGCTTGGAGATATTATTGGGCGAAATGCATTTTTGTTTCCAATTTCAAAGGTAGAATCAGTTGATATTGATGATATTCTTGACTTTGAATTTGCAGAATTTTTATACAAGAAACAACATAATATCATTTAGAAATGGAGAAATAAAATGAATTCGACAGAATTAGATATGTATAATTTTTTAAAAGACTTAAAAGAAAATCATCATATTATGGGGATTAAAATTTCTTATGAAGATGAAGGGTTAACAGGAGAACTAGCTCAAATAATAAGTTCAATTGCGTTTAAAGTCGGAGTTTCAGTTTCGGTTAAAATCGGAGGATGTGAAGCAAAGCGGGATATGCATGATGCTAAAGTTTTAGGTGCGGATAAGATTGTTGCTCCAATGGTCGAAACGGCTTATGCGATGAAAAAATTTATTGAGGCGACACACGCAGTTTATTCAGATGACGAAAGACAAAATACCAAGTTTATGGTTAATGTTGAGACTATTACCGGTTATAAAAATTTGCGCGAAATGATGGCTTTACCTGAGGTTGATGAGCTCTTTGGTTTTACCTTGGGACGTGTTGATTTTTCAGGCTCAATGGGGAAAGATCGTAGTTTTGTAAATTCAGAAGAAATGCAATCAATGGCACTTGATATGGCAAAAATCGCCCAAGAAAACAACAAAAAGTTCTTTTTGGGTGGAGGTGTTTCGGCAGCCTCTCTTGAATTTTTCAGAAAAATTCCTCAAGACGTTTTTTACAGTTTTGAAACCAGAAATATTATATTTGATGCACAATATTCATTAAAAGACCCGAATATTGAAGAAGCTTTGACCAAAGCGATGGGGTTTGAATTGGCTTGGATGAAGCGTAAAAAAGAATTTTTCGGATATCAAGCTAATTCGGAAATTAAAAGAATTTCTATGATTGAAGAAAGATATAATAATTCTGTGGCTGCCCTAAAAAAATAATAGAGGATATCATATGCTTAACTCGTATAAGGCTTATATTTTTGATGTGGACGGAACTATTTTAGATACAGCTCCTTGTATATTAAACAGTATTACAAAAACATTAAAATGGTGCAATGTTGACTTTTCTCCTAGTCAAATTACTTCTAATTTAATTGGTCCGAAAATTGGGGAAATTGTTGATATGCTAGGAATTAAAGTCGATACAATTCAAAAAGATAATATCGTCAAAACTTTTAGAATGATTTATGATGAAAATCCAATTGAAAAAACTCGTTTTTATCCTCAAATGCAGTCTCTACTACGTGAATTACAAAAGAAAGAGGTGAAATTTTTCATTGCAACCAATAAGCCTTTATATCCTTTAAAAAAGCTATTGAATCATTTTTCCTTAAATTGTTTTGAAGAAATATATACACCTGATAAATACATTGGAAAAACTATGACAAAGGCTGAAATGATTGCCGAAATTTTAAAAAACAACAATTTAACTCCAGAAACAACTTTATTCATCGGGGATACACAGGGAGACTATGAAGCTAGTTCTATGAATAACTGTCCTTTTGCATTTGCAAGTTGGGGATATGCAAAAGATAAAGATGAATTGTGCAAGAAAGCAAAGGAGATATTAAATTAATATGCAAAATTTAGAACAAAATTATAGCCTACTTGGGCAGTTGGCGCCTTCCGCTACGCTGGCTATTTCTGCTAAAGCGAAAGAACTTAAAGCTCAAGGGATTGATGTTGTATCCATGACGGCAGGAGAGCCAGATTTTGACACCCCTCAAGTCATTAAAGATGCATGTATTAAGGCTATTCAAGATGGTAAAGTGCGCTATTTGGCATCGTCCGGATTGCCTGAGTTGAAAACAGAAATTGTTAAAAAATTTGCAAATAATGGTATTAATACCAAGGCTCAAAATATTATCGTTTCTACAGGTGCAAAATTTGCAATCTTTCAAGCTATTACTTGTTTATGTGGACCGGGGGATGAAGTCGTTTTGTTTGCGCCTTTCTGGCTTTCTTATGAAGAAATGATTAAAGCTTCCGGTGCAAAAGCTGTTATCCTTCAGACTTCTATGGAAAATGATTTTGCTCCAACTCAAAAAGATTTGGAAGCGGCTATAACCGATAAGACAAAGCTAATTGTTATTAATTCTCCCAATAATCCTACTGGCGCCGTTTATTCTAAAGAAACTTTACAAATGATTGCCGATATTGCTGTTAAACATAATATCATGGTGCTTTCTGATGAAATTTATGAAAAATTGATTTACGATACACAAATTCAGCATGTTAGTATTGCTTCTCTTAACTCGAAAATTGCTGATTTAACGATTACTGTTAACGGCTTTTCTAAAGCTTATGCCATGACGGGATGGCGGTTGGGCTATTTGACTGCGCCCTTGTGGCTGACCAAAAGAATTGCAGCCTTGCAAAGTCATGCAACAAGTAATGCCACATCTTTTGTGCAATATGCCGCACTTTCTGCTTTGCGCGGTGAAGCTGATGAAGACGTAGCTAAAATGATTTCGGCATTTGCAAAACGTCGCCAGCTGATTTGTAATTTGCTGTCTGAAATTTCTAAAATAAAATTTTATGTGCCGCAAGGTGCGTTTTATGTTTTGTGTGATATTTCTCAAACGGGGCTTTCATCTGATGAATTTGCTAAGCAAATTTTAGAAAATGAAAACTTGGCGGTTATTCCATGCACAGCCTTTGGTGCTCCTAACGCTATACGCTTAAGCTATGCTTGTTCGGAAGACAATATTAAAAACGCTCTTGTAAGGTTGAAACATAACTTGCTGCGTATTATGTAGAACGTTGGAGATTTGACTTTATGAAAAAACAATTTGATCGTAAAATGGTATCGGATGATAATGCGGAAATATTGTTACTGTTTGGCGGAATATTTAAACGTATTTCTACAGAATATGAAAAGCAATATTATTTTTGCGGTTTTAAATTTTGGTCTAGTCGGGTTTCTAGTTTAGAAATTGTACGCGCAGAAATTGAAAAATCTAATCTTCGTAATATTGTTACAAATATAGAACATTCAATTGAAAAAACTACGGCGAAACTGTCGGATGAAACTAGAAAATTTAGCAAAAAAATGGATAGTCTGGAAAACAGTTTAGATATGTCGAATTTAAATTTGGATCAAAAAATCAAACATATGGAAGAAAAATTTTTTGATTTAAATCAATTTTTTGAAGAAAAAGTCAGTCTGTTGCAACAAGAAAATCAGTCCGTTAAGCAAGCTCTAGAGAAAAAGGTTAGTTTGTTGCAACAAGAAAATCAGTCCGTTAAGCAAGCTCTAGAGAAAAAGGTTAGTTTGTTGCAACAAGAAAATCAGTCC
>CALXTN010000016.1 GCA_944391405.1 uncultured Alphaproteobacteria bacterium
TATGGAACTAGAAGAAGGACGCGCAATTACATTAGCCGTCGTTAAAAAACGTTTATGGTACGCCCCATGGAAGAAAAAAACAGTGGGCATTCGGTTTAATTTGTTCTTCATTAGTTTGAAGCAACCTAAACCAAACCTTTTCCGTAAGGCAACAATAAAAAGCCTTTGGCTTCGCCATTGGCAGGAACATGGCCGATTGGGCTCCACCTGGTGCTGGCAAAGAATCTATGAGGAGAAAAATGCCATTGATGATTTTTTAATAAAAAATGGTGGCGATCCTCTTCCCTCATCGGTGATGACGGAAGATGCTGAGATTTATTATGTTGACGGGAAATTCCACAGCATTCCCGAAGGCGCATTGAAGACTGAAAAATATGACTATCGTCCGATAGTCAAAAGACCAATGCGCCGCTCATAAAAAGACAAAAGAAAGGGTTTGAAACAGAGTGTTTCAAGCCCTTTTGCTTTTTTTATCAAAAAAAACATAAAAAAATATCCTCAAACCTTGCTTAACGCTTTTTGGCTTCCTATATAAGCAATCAGAAAGGAACAAATTTCATAACAAATTGAGGATATAAACAATGAGCAATAAAGTTATTGGTATTGACTTAGGTACGACAAACTCTTGCTTTGCCGTCATGGAAGGCAAAGAAGCCAAGGTTTTGGAGAACTCTGAAGGTGCCAGAACCACCCCTTCAATGGTTGCTTTCACAGATAACGAAAGATTAGTTGGTTCTGCTGCAAAACGTCAGGCTGTAACCAATCCGGAAAACACATTATTTGCAATTAAACGTTTAATTGGACGCCGTTATGATTCTCCTGAGGTTGCAAAAGACAAGCAACTCGTACCATTCAAAATTATTGAAGGTGACAATGGCGATGCATGGGTTGAAGTTAAAGGCAAAAAATATGCTCCTTCACAAATTTCTGCTATCGTTTTGCAAAAAATTAAAGAATATGCTGAAAGCTATCTTGGCGAAAAAATAGAAAAAGCCGTTATCACTGTACCGGCATACTTTAATGACTCACAACGTCAAGCAACAAAAGACGCTGGTAAGATTGCCGGACTTGATGTATTGCGTATTATCAACGAACCGACAGCCGCTGCTTTAGCATATGGTATGGATAAAAAAGCTTCTGGTACAATTGCTGTTTACGACCTTGGTGGTGGTACATTCGATATTTCAATTTTGGAAATCGGCGATGGTGTATTTGAAGTTAAATCTACAAACGGTGATACTTTCTTAGGTGGTGAAGACTTTGACCAACGCCTAGTAAACTACTTGGCTGATGAATTCAAAAAAGAAAATAATATTGATTTGAAAACAGACCGTTTAGCTTTACAACGTTTGAAAGAAGCTGCAGAAAAAGCTAAAATTGAATTGTCTTCAACAACTCAAACCGAAATCAACTTACCGTTTATCACTGCAGATATGAGCACCGGCACCCCAATTCCAAAGCACTTAAATATGAAATTAACTCGTGCTAAATTGGAATCAATCGTTGAAGATTTAATCGAAAGAACTGTTGAACCATGTAAAAAAGCTATGGCAGATGCAGGCGTTAAACCATCCGACATCAGTGAAGTAATCTTGGTTGGTGGTATGACTCGTATGCCGAAAGTACAAGAAAAAGTTAAAGAAATCTTCGGTAAAGAACCACACAAAGGCGTTAACCCAGATGAAGTTGTTGCCGTTGGTGCATCAATTCAAGGTGGTGTATTAATGGGAGATGTCAAAGACGTATTGTTGTTGGATGTAACTCCATTGTCTTTAGGTATTGAAACTTTAGGTGGTGTATTTACACGTTTGATTGATAGAAACACAACTATTCCGACTCGTAAATCACAAGTTTTCTCAACTGCGGAAGATGGTCAAACAGCTGTTACAATTCGTGTATTCCAAGGTGAACGTGAAATGGCAGCCGATAACAAATTGCTTGGTCAATTTGATTTGGTAGGTATTCCTCCTGCACCACGCGGTATGCCACAAATTGAAGTAACATTTGATATTGATGCAAACGGTATCGTAAACGTTTCTGCAAAAGATAAGGCTACAAACAAAGAGCAAGCCATTCGTATTCAAGCATCCGGCGGCTTATCTGATGCCGATATTGAAAAGATGGTAAAAGATGCAGAAGCTAATGCCGAAGCAGATAAGAAGAAGAAGGAATTGATTGAAGCTAAAAACCAAGCTGAAGGATTAATTCACACCACAGAAAAAACCTTGAAAGAAAATTCAGACAAGATTTCTTCTGCTGATAAAGATGCAATTGAATCAGCTATTACCGCATTAAAAGGCGTAATGGAAAGTGACGATGTTGCAGCTATTAAAGAAAAATCCGATGCTTTAATGCAAGCTTCTTTGAAACTCGGTGAAGCTATGTACAAAGCTCAAGGAGCTGCTGCAGGCGCTGCCGGAGCCCAAGGCGCAGAACAAGGTGCCCCAGAAGCTGAAGCAAAAAAAGATGATAACGTTGTTGATGCAGACTTTGAAGAAGTTAAATAATCAACTTCAACTATCAAAAAAGAACGCAGGCTTAAAAACCTGCGTTTTTTACTATGCTAATTTCGCCCCTCACGCTTTTTTTTAACCATAATCACCTCATCACAGTCAATAAAACAAGCCCGATAAAATGCCGTTCTTTTTTTATTAAATTGCACAAGAGGATGATTTTCATCATACATTTTTGCACATTCTTTTACAAACTTCTGGTAATTATGAAAACGCACCAAAGGATTGTATCCGGCATTTTGACACATTTTAAAACCGATAAGATCGGCAAAACACTCTTCTGCCAAACGCATTTCTCCGTAAAAATTATCCGGCCGACTACTATCATCAAGCCAATGTCCTAATTCATGGCACATAATACCAACCAATAATTCTTTATTATCCTCCCTCAAAAGCCCCCTATCAAGAATCATAACTGGTCTACGTTTTCCATTTTGAAAAATACCATCCATCGCAGCATCAGTACTATCATGCTCGGTATAATAAAAAATAATCGAATTATCTTTCAACAATTCTGCCAATTTTTTATTTGGATATACATCAACAGCAAGAATGTCACTTAATACCGCATCTGTTTTCATTTGGTATTTTTGCTTTATATCATCATCAATTTCCTTCATTAAATAAGAAATATCACAAAATTCCGGAATATATCTCACTACTTTCTGCTCTTGCACCAACTGACTAAAAAGTGCCGCCTGATGAGGAGTAACCTGACCATATTTTTCCAACAACGAAATCATTTGTTTCTTCACATCAAAATTCGTAAGAAGAGGAAGAGATAGCTTAGAATCCAAATACTGCAACGTTTTTTTTGCTTGTTCATCACCTTCTTTTACCGCAAAGTATAACCGAGCATACTCAACTTTTTCATCGGCAAAATCTTTTTCATCTAAACAAGGATACCCATTAGTCGACCATTTTTCTAAAACATCAACCAAATGCAGAATATTTTTATCAAACACAAGTATCACTCCACTTTATTTAATTTAGCAAACTCCTTCTTTTGTTCATCGGTTAAGATATTCCAAAACTCCTCAAAATAACGTTTTTCAATTTCCATAATCCGATTGCGTCCACTTTCAACTTCTTCCCAAATAGGTTGAACTTCTGCTTGAAGATTATCTTTTAATTCTATCAATTTTTTATTCTGTTCATCTGTCAATTTAAGACTATCCACCGTAATATCTGCCGCAGAAACATCAGAGGCAGCAAAAAGCAACAAAGCCGCCAAAATTGTTTTAAATTTTCCCATCAAAATACTCCTATACCAACAAATTATATCTCATTTTAACAACCCTCTAAAAAATCGCAATAACAAATAAAAACATGTGTATTTTCTCCTCCATATATTATAAACATCACCATTTTAAAAGTTGCAAAAACAAAACAATAAGCTAGAATAAGCGCACCAAAAACTTAGGAGATTTATAATGAGAATTACGGTTATCGGAACAGGATATGTCGGTCTTCCCACCGGTGTCGGATTTGCAGAATTAGGCAATGATGTCATCTGCCTAGACATTGATGAAAAGAAAATCAATATGCTGAAATCCGGCAAAGTTACTATCTTTGAAGAAGGATTAGAAGATTTATTTCAAAAAAATACCGCAAATGGCAAAGTAACGTTCTCTACATCATTTGCAGACAGTATTCCTAATGCAGACTTAGTTATTTTAGCCGTTGGTACTCCGCCAAATCCAATAACCAAAGAAGCAGATATGAAATATATCAAAGCTGCAGCGGAAGAACTAGCACATCACTTGAGCGGTTATACTGTTATCGCCATAAAATCAACTGTACCGGTTAATACAGGTAATGCTGTTGAAGACATCATCCGCAGAACCAACCCTACAGCTGAATTCGATGTTATATCTTTACCGGAATTTTTACGTGAAGGCTTCGCTGTACATGACTTTTTCAATCCAGACAGAATAATTGTTGGCGCCAATACAGAACGTGCTAAAGATGTCATCCGTACACTATATGAACCGTTCAAAGATAAATGCACAATTTTATACGTTTCCCGCCAATCTTCTGAAACTATAAAATATGCGTCAAACGCCTTTTTAGCCATGAAAATTCAATATATCAACGAGATGGCTGACTTCTGCGAGACATCTGGTGCCGATATTTATGAAGTAGCTAAAGGCATGGGTTTAGATTCACGTATTGGTGCAAAATTCTTAGTACCAGGCCCCGGATATGGTGGTTTCTGTTTCCCCAAAGATACCAATGCTATGGCTTATATGGGCAAATTTAATGGAGTTGATTTATCTTTGATAGAAACAACAATTAAAAGTAATGAACGCCGTAAAATCAATATGGCAAAACGCATTCTTGATATGGTTTCAGACAAGAAAAATCCGACCATTGCCGTTTTGGGAAGCGCTTTCAAAGGCGGAACAGACGATTGCCGTGAATCTCCAGCTTTGCAAATTATTGAAATTATGTTAGCTCATGATGTAAATATTCGCCTATATGATCCTCAAGCTATGCCAAACACTAAGGCAATTTTAGGAAACATGATTACTTATTGCACTTCTGCCTATGAAGCTATCGGCGGCGCAGATGCTCTTGCTGTTTTGACTGATTGGGCTGAATTCAAAGAATTGGATTTAGAGAAAATCAAAATGTTATTAACAAAACCACAAATTGCCGACTACCGCAATACATTTGATTGCAAAAAAGCAAAAGAACTTGGTTTTGAAATTATAAGTTTAGGTAGAAAGCTCTAAATAAAAACAGAAAACAAACACCCCACACAGAATGTGGGGTGATTTTATTACAATATAAGGTCTCTAAATAGAGACCTTTAATCTTTAGATATTGTCAAACTAATACGCATCATTAATCAGTTTAAGTTCTTCCTCAGACATCAATACTGGATCTTTACCATGATTAAGGCTATATCCTTTAATTGCCTCATCTTTATTAAACAAAACTTTAGCCATTAAAGTCCCATCCTGATTATACGCATCCAGCATACCGTGTTTTTTACCTTTTTCATAAGAAACTTCGCCCATAATCTCTCCAGTTGGATAATAACGTTTTACTTTTCCTTCTTTTCTGTTTTTAACGTAAGGAATCTCATAAGATAAATTTCCATCTTCATCATAAACAAGTGTCAAACCTTCCAACACTCCATCAGTATAATTGGCTGTAGACTTAACCTTACCAGAACCATAAAATTCTTTATATTCGCCATTCAAAACATCTTTAACAAAATTACTTTCAGAAATTACTTTACCATTTTCATCATAATTCTTCTGCAAACCATCTTTTTTTCCATCTTTATAATTAGCCTCAATAGACAATTTACCATTCTCGTCATAAAATTTAGCAACACCATTTGCCACAGCATCAACATAAGTCATTTCCATTTTCAAGCCAGAAGTTTCATAATATTCACGCCCGATACCATTAACAATACCATTAACATATGGTATCTCCGTTTTAACTTTTCCGTCGTCAAAATATTCTGTTTCAACCCCATTTTTGACATCATTATGATATTCCACAGCAAGCTTAACCGCCCCATTTGGAAAATAAGCGCGAGCTAATCCTTCCCGAACATTATTTTTATAATTAACCGTTAAATTAAGTAAACCATCTTCAGTATAAAAAGCCCCCTCCCCATCAATAACATCATCTTTATAAGGAACAACTGCCGCCAATTCACCACTCTCATAATAATTTTGCATATTACCATTCTTTTTACCAAACTCATAACTCATACGAGATTTAACACGCCCACTTTTATAATAGATTGTACGCTCCCCAACAATATCATCACCACTATAATTTAACTTTTCCGCAACGCTACCATCGTAAAAATAAACCGTAGCCTCCCCTTCTTTCTGCCCATCGGTATAATTATAGAGTTCCTTTAATTTTCCATCTTCATAATATGATTTCGCCGTTCCGTTTTTAATATCTGCATCATAAGATATTCTATCCTTAACCTGACCATTTTTGTAGAAAGCTCTCATAACACCATTAATCTTACCACCTCTATAAGGGATTTTCTCCTTAAGGCTTCCGTCTTCATAATAAACCAGAGCCACACCTTCTAACTTTCCGTTAATAAACGGCATATCTGCTTCTTTTATTCCTTGATCATTATAAACAGAGCCCACACCGTTTAACATTCCATCAACATACGGCATCAAACTTTTTCTGATATTATTTTCATAAAAGAGCTCATAATTACCTGTCACTGGATCACCGTTAATGTCATACAATATGCCATTAACCATACGAGTATCATCTTCTTTATAAGTATACGTAGCCCAAGCCGCATGGAAATTTAAAACCACACACCCTAAAACCAAACAACAAAAACGAAAAGACATAAGAGCTCCTAACTTATATATCAATTAACATGATATAAAAGTAAACTACATCTGGCTATATAATCAAGTAAAAAGATAGTTTTACCACATCATATGCACACAAACAAAAAATCCCCTTGTTAGGGGATTTTTTTGATAACATCCGTAATTTATTTATTCTCATTTAGCAAAAATTTAAAAACAAAAACTAAAACAAGAACAAAAGCAAGACCAAAACGCACAATGCTTAACGTTGCAGAATTAAGTACTAAATCCAATGCAAAGACTAAAAACTCCACTCCGGCAACAGTAACGGCACTCAAACGCATCAAAGATGATGTGCTAATTAACTCTTTCTTTTTCAATATCTTTAAAATCAAAGACATAAACAAAACAACAAAACCGGTTTTAATTAAAGATGTAACAAAGAAAAAGATTAACAAAACCAAAACCACAATAGCAGAAACAGCACCAACAGCATTATCAACTATTTCCGGAAAATTTTCTTTAGTGAATTCCCCATCTTGAAATTGAACACGTTTAATTTGATTTGGAGATGATAAATAAACAACATCTTTGGTAATAAAAATCCCCAATTCATTCATAGCCGGCACTTTAGCATCATCTCTGGTATCCAAAACAACCGAAAATAAATCTTCAGGCTTACCTTGTTGTCCTAAATCAATATCAACTTTTTTATATGCATTAACCGGCTGCACAACTTGACCATCCTTAACCGTCAACGGCAAAAATTCATTAGCAACCAACATAATTTCTGGTTTCCCTTCAGAATACGAGTTTCTAAGAGAAATAGCCAACATCATGGTTATCAATACAGCTGCTGCTAATAAAAAGAGCGCACCAATTCCTTTTCCCTGTCTAATATATAAAATAAACTTTTCCATATTTCCCTCTCACTTAAAATTTATATTGCACCCCAGCATCAATAAGTAAACTTTTATCATTTGATGTCTCTTTTTCTATATTTCCATAAATTGTAATATCTTTATAATTATAATTTACGCGAGCAGATAAAACCGCACGTCCATCATCTGACTTATGTGATAATTTATACTTACCATCCAACGCAGCAATAGAAGCGTCAAAACCATCATCCGGATCAAGAAATTCTACATAATAAACACCACCGATTTGAACAGTTAAATGACTATCATCAGAAAAGTCCATCTTTTTAGCCAAATAAGCACCAAGTCCACCTTCTAAAGATAAATCGTTTTGACTATCTGTATAAATAGCACCTTCGCTACTTCCCTCATCATAGCCATCACTATAAACACCAAACAAATTTAACTCCGCTAACGGACTAAATGTAAAACCACCGCCTAAATTCAAATCATAGCGAACTTCATTACTCAATCCATATTGATATTCATTCGTATCTGCAGAATATTTCTGTAAATCGGTTATACGATCATAAGAGCCATCAACATATCCAGCATAAAGTTTAGAATACCACTGCGCCCCATTATTGAAATCATATCCTATCGGAACCCATACGCCAAAAATATTGGCATCTCGTTTAGAACCATTATCATAATCACTGTTAAGCTTAGCAATACTAGCACCTAATCCATAAGTTAGTCCATTATCTGCTTTATTTTTGAGCATACCATAAGCAACATGAGCCTGCCCATCAGTACCCATAAGTGTACCATCAGCATCGGTTGAAATGTCAATATATTTATAACCGCCAATATAATTCTGATTAGGTTGATTAAACAAATTATCGTTAAACTGTCTGCTCAAATTCCGATAAAGTAACGCATCTTCACGACGGAAATTAGGCAACATATCCGTACCTAAAAGATTTGCAGCTTTTTGATTAAGAGCATCTTTAGTTCCAGCTGTTTTCAAACTATCAAAAATTTTACTACCGTTACCAGCCTCATAATTATTTTCCAAATAGCCAGAAATATTATTATCATATATAACGTCATTAAAATTCTGCCGCTGCATAACAACATCATAACCGCCATTTTCATTTTCAACAGAATTAGCCGTAAACAAAGCAGATTTTGATTCAAGATTTAATCCATCAACACTATTCGCCTGTAATGAACCTGTTAATACATATCTATCATCAAAACTTCCCAAGACTGTTTTTTCAGAAACACTCAAATCTCCTTTTAAATCATCAGCAAAAAAGCGTCCGCCTTGCCCTAAAATAATTTCGCCACCTAAATCATTTAAGTCAACCGAAGCTCTCTGTTCGCTATTTCCATAAATATCAAGAGCATCACCTGCTTGAGATATATTAGAAGAAGCCCCATTAAAACTAATCGTACCATTGTTTTCTAAAGTAGCTCCATTTTCCAGATAAACACCAGTACCTTTTTCAGCCCCAGTAATCGTAATATTACCAATATTTGTAACATACGAACCACTTTCCGCATAAATTCCATAAGCAGAACCTCCTATTTCACCATCAGGATTATAAATCTGCCCTGTTTCATCATCTTCATAAGCTTCACGATAAATATTAATTGTACCACTATTAACAATGTTTGAATTAGCCCCTCCATAAATACCAACAGCTGTACCATTACCTAAATTATTAATATTAATCTCACCTGAATTTTCAATAGTACTAGCTTGACCACCACGCAAACCTGTTGCCACCCCATTACCTGTATTTACAATATTAATAACTGAGCGAGCACCCTCATTTGAATTATTTCCTATAGTAACCTTGCTCCCATCATTTCTACCAAGAGTATACATACCATATGCGTTACCATCTCCGTGATTGACAATATTTATTATTCCCTCAGCAAACCCCTGAACATTTCCTTCTTCATCTACAGGACCTTCATAAATAGCATTTTGTAAAAGAACCCCTCCATACATACCATAAATATCACCATTACCTTCATTATGAATATTAATTGTTGCAGTAGTTGACGTATCACCAGTCCATGGATAAAGTCCACTATAATAAACCACAGAATTATAAGCAAACCAATTATTTAATTGATGATCTTCGTCATCTGGTTGCCCCACACCTGGAATTCCGTCTGGACTAACCGCCATTCCATAAACATTACCATCACCATGGCTATAAAGATTAATACTACCCTTGGCCTCACCACCACCATTAAACGTAATCACATTGGTTGCATTAGTATACCCACTCAAGCCATAAATATCACCATCATTATGAATAGTAATATTACCATAGGCCTTACCACCAAAATTTGCTCTTGTATTATAAGCTCGAACATCGCCATAAACACCGATAACACTACCACCACCCTGATTATTTATCTCAAGATTACCATAAGAAGTCCCACCTTGCGAAGCTAAAGCCACATAAGCTTCTTTTAATACTGAAATATCATCAACATGAGAATAAATTCCAAATACATTACCAGAACCTTCATTATTAATAAGAATATTTCCAGTTCCGACATTTTCTTCTCCCGCAATCTCTGCGCCGGCTACACCTGCATTTTGAATATTACCGAAGCCATAAATTCCATAAACATCACCATTACCTTTATTATCTATAGTAACAGTTGCTTCCTTATCAGGATATTGTGGATCTGAATAGAGGTTATAAACATCTTCCTCTTCAGAATAAATTCCAAAAACATCTTCATCATTATCATTATCAATATCAATATCATCAGCAACACAATTATTTCCAACTAAATGAGTATTTTCAGGACAAATAATCGGAGAACATTTAGAACCATCCCATCTTTCACCTACCGGACAAGATGTACTAATGCAATTATTTCCAACAAGTTGCGTTCCCTCCGGGCAAATAATATCTACGCATTCACCATTTTCAAATTTTTGCCCTATAGGACATACATTACCGGAAGAACCACCACTGCCACTATCTGCCAACAAAGCAACGGCTGCTGCAGTACCCGCCAAAGCTGTACCTGCAATTAAATATTTTTTAGTTTTATCAGAATCCGACAAATTAGAAGCATAATTAGGATGAGAGGAGACCGCATCATATCTCTGCTCTAAGTCTTGTACATAAGCCGGATTAACCTTTTGCATACATTCATGCTTTTCATCTGCGCCTAAATCACGCAAACGACCATATGCCGAATAATCATTATAAGCTGCAGCATAACATAACGCTGTATAGCCATTAGGAGAAACAGAATCTATCTTATAACCATTTTTAAGATAATTTTTAATAGCAACCACATTGCCTTTCTTCGCATTTTGATATGCAAAACCTGCAAATGACAAAGCTTTTGCCTCATTAACAGAACACAAAAGAAACAAAAATAAAGTATTAATAACCAAAATACATTTAAGCAGTCTCATCTCTAATATCCTAAAAACACTTGTTGTTTACTAGGATAACAGACAAAAATTAAAATTAGGTTTATACAAACAAAAACAGCCGGAAAAAATCCGGCTGTCGAATAAGCAATAAAACGATTAGAAGCCCATAGCTCCAGCACCACCAGGCATACCGCCGTGGCCACCACAACTACATTCTTTAGGTTCAGGAAGTTCTGTCACCATAGCTTCAGTTGTAATCAACAAACTAGCAACAGACGCTGCATCTTGCAAAGCTGTTCTAACAACCTTTGTCGGGTCAACAATACCAGCTTTAATCAAATCAGTATATTCACCCGTCGCAGCATTGTAACCGTAGTTATAGTCTGTGCTTTCCAACAATTTGCCTGCAACAACAGCTCCGTCAACACCAGCATTTTCAGCAATTTGACGAATAGGAGCTTGTAAAGCACGACGAATAATATCAACACCAACATGCTGATCTTGGTTAGCTGGTTTAACTTTCTCCAATGCCTTTGTAGCATACAACAAAGCTGTACCACCACCAGCAACAACACCTTCTTTAACAGCAGCACGAGTTGCATTCAAAGCATCGTCAATACGGTCTTTTTTCTCTTTAACTTCAACTTCAGAAGAACCGCCAACTTTCAAAACTGCAACACCACCGGAAAGTTTACCCAAACGTTCTTGCAATTTTTCACGATCATAATCAGACGTTGTCTTTTCAATTTCTCTCTTAATCTGAGCTTTACGAGCTTCAATAGCTTCTTTATCGCCACTACCGTCAATAATTGTTGTATCATCTTTAGTAATAACAACACGTTTAGCTGTACCAAGCATATCAACTGTCGTATTTTCAAGTTTCATACCCAATTCTTCAGAAATAACCTGACCACCGGTTAAAACAGCTAAATCTTGCAAAATAGCTTTTCTTCTGTCGCCAAAACCAGGAGCTTTAACAGCGCAAACTTTCAAACCGCTTCTAATACGGTTTACAACCAAAGTAGCCAAAGCTTCGCCATCAATATCTTCAGCAACGATAAGCAAAGCGCGACCAGATTGTAAAACAGCTTCCAAAACCGGTAAAATAGCTTGTAAGTTAGAAATTTTCTGATCATACAACAAGACATACGGAGCATCATATTCAACAGTCATTTTATCAGCATCTGTTACAAAGTATGGAGACAAATAACCTCTATCAAACTGCATACCTTCAACAACGCTCAATTCAGTTTCAAGTCCTTTGGCATCTTCAACAGTAATAACACCATCGTTACCAACTTTTTCCATAGCTTGAGCCAAATAATCACCAATGCTTGTATCACCATTAGCAGAAATTGTACCAACTTGAGCAATTTCAGCAGAAGTTTTTACTTCTTTTGAACGAGATTTAACATCCTCTACAACTGCTTCAACAGCCATATCAATACCGCGTTTCAAATCCATAGGATTCATCCCGGCAGCCACTGCCTTGCAGCCTTCTTTAATGATAGCTTCAGCCAAAACTGTAGCAGTAGTTGTACCATCACCGGCCTTATCAGCTGTCTTTTGGGCAACTTCTTTAACTAATTGAGCGCCCATATTTTCAAATTTATCACTCAAAACAACTTCTTTGGCAACAGAAACACCATCTTTGGTAATTTTGGGAGCCCCATAAGATTTATCCAACATAACATTACGACCTTTAGGACCTAAAGTTACCTTGACAGTCTTTGCCAAAATTTCCACACCATTGAGCATTTTAGCTCTGGCATCAGTACCAAATTTAATATCTTTAGCAGCCATAATACAAAATCCTTTCTAATTATCTTTCCACAACAGCCAAAATATCGCCCTCTTTGATAATCAAATGAGGCTCGCCATCAATTTTAACTTCAGTTCCGGACCATTTACTGAACAAGATATGGTCACCAACCTTAACACTCATTGGCAAAATTTTTCCATCAGGAGTTCTCGGCCCTTCACCGGCAGCAATAACAACTCCCTCGCTGGGCTTTTCTTTCGCTGTATCAGGCAGGATAATACCACCTGCGGTTTTATTTTCTTCTTCAACGCGTTTAATTAAAACGTTTTCGCGTAAAGGCTTTACTTGCATTTAAATTACTCCCATCAAATAGGTTACACTAAAACTAATAGGTTAGTTAGTGTTTCGTTTTTACAAAATCAAGCCTTTGAGAAAGATTTTATCATTTTTTTATATTTTTAAATAAAGCATCAAACATTTCTGCAATTTTAACATTGGAAAAGTTCTTTAGTGTAATCTCACGAGCTTTCTGAGCCATCGCTACACGTTCTTCAGGATGAGCCAAATAATACTCTAACTTTTCTTTAAATTCATAATAGTCTTTATACGTTGCAACGCTATCACCATAAACTTCTTCAATTTCAGGTAAATAATCCGTTAAAATAAATCCCCCCGAAGCTGTCACATCAAAAATACGATTGGAAATAAAACCGTAGTAGCGCATATCTTCACGATGATCATTAAGAACAATATCAGCACTTGCATAATAGCGATAAAGCTCATTGTTTTCAATAAAATTACCTTTTAAGACATCCGGTTGCAAACTTTTTTCCCAAAACTTACCAAAAACACTCAAGTTAGCATCAGCCAAAACGGCATAATCAACACTTTTGCGTCCAAATCCCGTATGGTCAGAACCGACAAATAACACAGAATAAGCCTTATCCATCTCTTTAGCTGTCGGTTTAAATCTATCCGGATTAGTAAATTGCGAAATATAAGTGGACATAGCACCGGTCGGAGCCACCACATCCTCAATAAATTTTTTAGAAGCGCAAGCCACCACATCAACTTCATTTAATATTTCAGGATGTAAACCTTCCACATAATAGAGATAGAGAACACGTTTACGTCCATCATCCTTATCTTCAGCATCCGGCAAATGCTCAAAATTATAATACCCTTTAAAATAGATAACATTTCCGATATCACCTAACTTTAAGTCCTCGTAGTTTTCACGAAATCGATACTCAACTTTATAGCCAAGTTTTTGCAATCCTTGTTTCAAATCATCCGCCAAGAAAAAATCCCCGTCTTTTTGATAATAATAAGGAGATGAAGCCCGTTCGGAAGATGGCAAAACTATCGCAATTTTAGAATAATCCAAGCGATTAAAAAAAACAAAAGCTCCCACGAGCATTAAAACTAAAACAACCCAAACGGCAATTTTCTTCATCAAACGGCTCCCTTTATTTTTTACTTGACAAAAATATTTTTTTGACTAATATACACACATCTTAAATTTTTAAGGCTATTTATTATGGATATTAGAACGCTTATATTAAAAAATCTTAAAAAATGTAAAAAACTGTTTATCCTTTTTTGCATTACCTTCATTTTGACCTGCATCATTTTACCATTAGAAACATGGCTCATCAGCCGCCTTGTCGGTTGCTTTGAAATAAAAAACTCAACCGAAGCACTTAATCAATGTTTCACAATTTTATTGATATTAGTTGGATATTACCTCATCCGCGCCCTCATAAACGGCTACTATGCCACATATATAAAAGACGCCTTTTCTCAAACATTCTTAAGTCATTTAGTAACAGACATTTTCACCAAAATTCATGCTCATTCCGTTCGTTACTTTGATGACGAGATGAGCGGTCGCGTATCATCTGCACTAACAGGACTTTGTCAGAGTTTAACACAATTATTCTCGGATACCTGCTTTTTACTCATTCGTCCAATGGGAATTTTAATCGTATCCTATACCATCATTGCCACCTTTAGTCCGTCACTAAGCGCACTGTTATTTGCGATAAACATTCCATATTTTTTCGCCATATATAAAGTAAACAGCCACTTTTTTGATTTAGGCCGAAATCGTGTAAATTATGAAAATATAGCCAGAGGCATTTTAGTAGACAGCATCGCCAATGCTAATTTAGTCAAATACAGCGGTTCATTTTTCAGCGAACAACTTTATTTCTACAAAAACTTAAAACAAGCCCTTGTACGCATAGCCGAACAAGGACGCTATCAGATTATCTCCCGTTTCGCCTTTCATGCAATAGATACCGTATTCTTGACCTCCGGAATCTTCTTAATTTTATATTTTGCTCAAAAAGACAATATCGCTTTGGATAACCTATTTTACGTTTACACCACCTTGGTCAATCTGGTTATCTCCACCATGGGTATAAACAACTACTGCCAATTTATCTCTGACCAATTAGGCGGAATTCGTGCCAATTTCTCAACACTAAACCAACCCATTGATATCAAAGAAAAAGAAGACGCTATAAACATACGCCCCACCAAAGCAGAAATAACCTTCAAAGATGTAAATTTTTCTTACATCAAAGGTAAACCGATATTTGAAAACCTAAATCTGCATATTAAAGCCGGAGAAAAGATTGGTGTAGTCGGACATTCCGGCTCAGGAAAATCCACTTTGATTAACTTATTACTTCGTGCATATGATGTAAACAGCGGAGAAATATTGCTAAACAAGACAAATATCAAAGACTTAACTTTCCGCTCCCACCACAAAAACATTGCCGTTATCTCACAAGACACCGCCTTATTTAATCGTAGTATCTTGGAAAATTTGCGTATAACCAATTCACAAGCTAGCGAGGAACAAATCCGCCAAGCCGCCAAATTAGCACAAATTGATAAGACCATAATGAATTTACCGCACGGATACAACAGCGTCGTCGGTGAAAGAGGAACAATGCTTTCCGGTGGCGAAAGACAGCGTATAGCTATTGCCCGCGCTATTTTACAAAATGCCCCGATTTTAATTTTGGATGAAGCAACATCGGCCTTAGACAGTGAAGCGGAAATAATGATAGAAAAGGCGTTACAAAACATCATCAAAGATAAAACCGTTATCGCCATTGCTCACCGTTTATCAACCTTAAGAAGCATGGATAGAATAATCGTCTTAGAAAATGGCAAAATAATTGAAGAAGGTCCCATTGATAAACTGCTCAAAAACAAATCTGGCACATTCCATAAACTTTATCAGCTCCAAAATAATGGCTATCTTTCTTATGGAGAAGAAGCATGACCGCAATAAAATTTATTTTAAAATATTTTAAGCAAATCAAGCTCTACACCATTGCAACACTTGTTTTATATAGCCTTGAACGCACTCTCCTTTATCTGGACAATTATTACATCGCTTCGTTATTCGGTTATATAGCCGAAAATCCGACACAAATAATAACCAACACTTCTTTAACCTATATTATCATATATAC
Organism: uncultured Alphaproteobacteria bacterium; assembly: GCA_944391405.1. Classification (GTDB taxonomy): domain Bacteria; phylum Pseudomonadota; class Alphaproteobacteria; order RF32; family CAG-239; genus CAG-267. Next base: position 16,376 of record CALXTN010000016.1, read on the forward strand.
TCTCTTGCACTTTAGTTCAAACGTAATCAATAGTATTCGCGCCTTTACAGAACTTCGCATGGATATTTTCTTAAAACGCAATATTTATAAAGATGCATTCAAACATACGCATAAACACTCCTCTTCTTATTTTATGGAAGAAATGTCCGGAAAAGTATCTGATAAAATTATTCAACTTGTAGATAGTTCAATATATTTTTGTGGGTGTTTTAAAATAATACTTGAAATCGTCATTATTCCTTATGCTGTCGCCCTACCGATATTGTTTAGTATTGACAAAGGCTTAGCCACATCCATCATCTTTTTTTGCATAATAACAAGTCTCTTAAACTGTTGGCATAGCAAAATTCTAAAACCGATATCCAAAGAAAATGCAAAATTAGAGTCAGAAGCCTCTGGAATTATCGTGGATAGCATTGCCAATGCCCGACTAGTGAAAAACTGCGGTGCCGTATTGCATGAAAAGGCTTACTTAGGTAAAGCTCTCAAAAAAGTCATCAAAAGCCATCTAAAACAAGGACACGAAAGAGGAATATCAATCAGTTTCAATACCATATCGTTAATGGTCTTGCGTGTCATATCGCTACTGATTTTAGTTTACTTCTGGCAGGCCAAAAATCTCAACATCAGCCAAGTATTGATAGCCTTAACTTACATTCAGTTAGCATTATCGCCCATAAATCAAATAGGAGCAGCCTTTCTCCGCTATCTAGAAGACACTGGCTCCTTGGAAGATGCTATAAATGTCATCTACAAACCGATAGAAGTCAATGACGCACCCAACGCCAAGCAACTACAAATAAACAATCCAAATATTTCCATCAAAGATATGAGTTTTGCCTATGAGGGCAAAACCCCATTGTTTGAAAACTTCAATTTAGAAATAAAAGCCAAAGAAAAAGTTGGTATCGTTGGTTTATCAGGCTCCGGTAAATCTACTCTAATAAATCTAATTCTCCGCGCCTATGACATAAAAGGGGGAGAAATTAAGATTTCCGAGCAAAACATTGCCGACGTAATACAAAGTTCACTACACCATCATATAGCCCTTATTCCGCAAGAACCGACCTTATTTAATCGTTCTATAATGAACAATATCCGCTTTTCAAACCCGAAAGCATCTGATGAAGATGTTTACAAAGCCGCTCAACTGGCTCAAATTCACGACACAATCTTAAAAATGCCCAAAGGTTATCAAAGTGTTGTCGGAGAAAGAGGGGTTAAAGTATCCGGTGGCGAAAGACAAAGAATAGCCATCGCCTCTGCTATCCTAAAAAATGCTCCGATTTTAATTTTAGATGAAGCTACTTCTGCTTTAGATAGTGAATCCGAAACCGCCATCCAAAAGGCGCTGCAAAACATTATGAAGAATAAAACCGTTATAGCCATTGCCCACCGCTTATCAACCTTAAGAAACATGGATAGAATAGTAGTGCTGGAACATGGAAAAATTGTAGAAAACGACAGCCCTAAAAATTTGCTTAAAAACAAATCTGGCACATTCCATAAACTTTATCAACTTCAAAATAATGGCTATCTTTCTTATGGAGAAGAAGCATGACACCCTTAAAATTTATTTTCAAATACTTGAGACAAATTAAATTATACACCATTGCAACCTTTGGTTTATTTGGGCTTAGTCGTGCGTTCATCTACTTAGACAATTACTACATCGCATCGTTGTTCGGTTATATTGTCGAAAATCCAACGCAAATTATAACCAACACCTCCTTAACCTACATTGCCATATACGCAGCCTTGCATTTTAGCTCAAATATTTGCGACGGGTTACGCACCATTTTTGAATTTCGCATGGATATTTTCCTAAAACGCAATATTTACAAAGACGCATTCAAGCACACGCATAAACACTCCTCTTCATATTTTACCGAAGAAATGTCTGGAAAAGTATCCAATAAAGTTATCCATCTCGTCCTTCTAACCATAAACCTGTGTTGGAGTTTTAAAGGTGTATTAGAAGCTGTCATTATCCCTTATCTTGTTGCCTTACCGATATTATTCAGTGTCGACAAAGGCTTAGCTATGTCCATTATCTTTTTTTGCATAATAACAAGTTTCTTTAACTACTACCACTGCAAAAACCTAAAACCGATATCGAGAGAAAACGCTCAATTAGAGTCGGAAGCTGCCGGAATTATCGTGGATAGTATCGCCAATGCCCGCCTAGTTAAAAATTGCGGTGCCGTATTACACGAAAAGGCATATTTAGGCAAAATGCTGAAAAAAGTCGTCCGCAGTTATCTTAAAAAAGGTCACGAAACTGGTATATCCAATAGTTTCAATATTTTGTCCTTAATGGTCTTACGTGCCATATCATTACTGATTTTAGTTTACTTCTGGCATGTAAAAAACCTCAACATCAGTCAAGTACTGATAGCCTTGACATACATTCATTTACTTTTATCGCCGATAGAAAGAATAGGAGATTTCATTATCCGCTATCAACAAAACCTAGGCGGTTTAGAAGATGCTATAAATGTCATCTATAAACCGATAGAAGTCAATGACGCACCCAACGCTAAACTGCTAAAAATAAGCAATCCCAATATTTCCATCAAAGATATGAGTTTTGCCTATGAGGGCAAAACCCCATTGTTTGAAAACTTCAATTTAGAAATAAAAGCCAAAGAAAAAGTTGGTATCGTTGGTTTATCAGGCTCCGGTAAATCTACTCTAATAAATCTAATTCTCCGCGCCTATGACATAAAAGGGGGAGAAATTAAGATTTCCGAGCAAAACATTGCCGACGTAATACAAAGTTCACTACACCATCATATAGCCCTTATTCCGCAAGAACCGACCTTATTTAATCGTTCTATAATGAACAATATCCGCTTTTCAAACCCGAAAGCATCTGATGAAGATGTTTACAAAGCCGCTCAACTGGCTCAAATTCACGACACAATCTTAAAAATGCCCAAAGGTTATCAAAGTGTTGTCGGAGAAAGAGGGGTTAAAGTATCCGGTGGCGAAAGACAAAGAATAGCCATCGCCTCTGCTATCCTAAAAAATGCTCCGATTTTAATTTTAGATGAAGCTACTTCTGCTTTAGATAGTGAATCCGAAACCGCCATCCAAAAAGCTTTGCAAAACATTATGAAGAATAAAACCGTTATAGCCATTGCCCACCGTCTATCAACTTTAAGAAACATGGATAGGATTGTTGTTTTGGAACAAGGAAAAATTGTAGAAAGTGGAGAGCCTCAAGAATTGCTCAAAAACAAATCCGGAAAATTTTACCACTTATTCAATTTGCAATCAGACGGCTTTATCCAATCATAACCAAGCATTCCGCCCTTTTGATTAGCTTACTATCAAATCTCCGCCCCACCACGATTTAATACAGCTGATGGCGGATTAAGAGGTTGTCTCTGTTTCTTTTCGGGTAAAGGTTTGCCTTCCTTGCGACGTTGATTTTCAAGCGTTTTCTTGCGAACCCCAACATAAGCTCGCTTATGCGCTTCCAAAAGTTTTCTTTTCTCCGCCCTTTCAATATCGCTCAAAACTTTACCGTTAGCTTCTTCATTAAGCACTGTTGCCGCCTCCTGCATCGGATTAACCCCGTTAATACTGGTTTGATAAAGCTTATTTTTATTTTTAATATCTTCTTTAGTTAAAACATTACGCAAGAATTCACTAGTTTTAATTAAATCAATCGGCTTTCCATCAGCGGCAACTTCTCCTTTTTCAATCACAACCACTCTATCGGAAAGTGCAACTTCTGTTGGATTATGTGTTACCATTATTACAGTTTTATCTTGAGCCATATCTTTAAGAGACTTCATAATTTTAAGACTAAGATTCGGGTCAAGTCCTGTCGTTGGTTCATCCATAATTACAATCGGTTTATCGGTTAAAAAGACACGAGCCAGAGCTAAGCGTTGCCTCTGCCCGCCGGAAAGTTTAGAACCATCTTGTCCAATTTTATGCAACAACCCATCATTAAACTTTTGAATATCGCTATTAAACCCAGCTTTCTCACAAGCCTGCATAAGTTCTTCATCTGTCGCCTCAGGCCTAAAGTATTTAAGGTTATACCCCACACTTTCATCGAAAAAGTGTACATTTTGATCCACAAATGCAATATGCGCATTAAGTTCATCATCCGATAATTCACGAATTTCTTTATCACCAATAAATATCTGCCCAGATTGAGCATCATAATCATGTCGAATAAGGCTCATAAGCGTAGATTTTCCATTACCGGATGTCCCAACCACCGCCGTTAAACCACCTTTATCAAAATCAATACTTAAATCTTTAAGTATGTTTTCACCTCTTTTAATTTCGCCCTCTCTATCCATCGCCTCAACCAAGCTCATATCGGTAACATCTTTAATTTGCGGATAAGCAAAATTTACATTACGCACACTAATTTTTGTATCTTGTTCGGTTAGCTTTTCTTTACCTGTAACACGTTCAAGTTCTTTTGGTGTAATCAACTTTTTAGAAGCATCAATAAGTCTATGCGTTCCTGCTTGCATTTCATTCCAAAATTCCGAAAGCATATTTCCCGAGCTCATCATTTGCCATGAAGCAGAGCTAATCAGTGCAAACCGCCCAATATCACCGGTTTTAACCACATCCGCAAAAGCCGCTGCCATAATTAAGCCTTCCATCCCGATATTGATAGCCATTCTCATCTTTAGATATGCTTTACTCTTGGCATATGTAATCTTCTGCGTCACTTTAGAAGATTTATTTAAGCGATTTTCCATTTGCTTGGTTTCAGTATCAACCCGATTTGTATCCTGCACAAGTGGCGTATTTTTAATAGAATCACTATTTTCTTTAGAAATTTTCTGAGAAAAAGAGCGCATTTTACTGTTGAGTTTACGATAAGCATTATTCATAAAGCCGCCAAACTCAGCAGTAACCACAGTTACCCCCAAAACGCCGGCTGCCAACAATGGATCAACAGCCACCAGACTGGCTGAACTAATACCAAATACAATCACTTTAGACATGCATTCTACCGAAGTATTCAGCAAAGTATTTTTAGCAGAAACAATTTCTCCCGTTAATCCACCCAAAGAAGCCGGAGCATTATCTTTAAAATACGGACGTGGTTTGTGAAGAATATCCTTATAAATTGAACTGGAAGCGGCATTAGCGTGCGTATCATTTAAAACATTCGTTGCCATTTTGGATTTAAAACGACAGAAATCTCCTAATCTTTGTCGCGCCACATTAAGAGCCGCCGCCCCAAAGAACTTAGCTGTTGCCCCACTTGCACCAGTCACAATCCCCGGAAGTGAACCGAATAACAAATTCTGACAATAAGGTAACAACCCCTGAAAAACAGATTCCCCCATTTTATAACCGACAGATTTTCTAAAATCTTTACCGGTTTTAGACCAAGCTTCTTTAAACACTTCCCAAGATGTTTTGAGTGTTCCTTGCTCCTTAATCTTTTTTTCAGGAGCATCTAAAACCTCTTGTCCAATTTTCTGGCCGGTAGATTTGAGTTCTTGAGCTGCTTTCCTCGCTTCGCTTGCTAAATTTTTAAGGCGTTCACGTTCATATTCTGCAAAACTAGGAATTTTATTTGATTTTTTTTCATTTGTTTTCTCTTGAACCATTTTCAAATCTCCCCAATTTTAATCTATTCATTAGAGAGATTTTACCACAAAAAACCACATAAAACAAGCACAAAAAAAGACCTCAAAAGGTCATCTGACAAAGAGCAGCACAATAATCAACAAAGCAACAAAAAGCAAATATAAACAAAAACTGCTTTACCAATAAACCGGAGGTAAAGCAGTCAATCGCCCAACACCGCCATCAACAACTCTGGCGCGAGCATTTTTGTATCCGTTTTGTTGAGTTCGTTCTTCCACAAAACACATATCATTACCATACCCACGTTTAAAAGTATTATCTTTATATATAGATGGCCGAATAGATTGATAATAAAAAACGCTCCGCCCTCGAAATTGTTTTACATCTAAAGCGTCAACTCTATCTAGCATTTTCCCTCCTAAAATTCTAAAAAAATTTGCGCATCAAGAAAAATATATACAAAAAATAGAAAAACACAACAATTATTTTAATTAAAACAAAAAAATATGGGATGACTCACGTCATCCCATATAATCGTTCTTTAGCCTTGATGTTTACCCTTCTGTTTCGTTATGATAAACGTGTGAAACTTCAGGTTTTTCAACAAAACCCTTCCACTGAAGGGTATATTTCTTCATTGGCGTCTGCAGTAACTCCTGATACTGCGCTTCCGTCAGCCCCCACTTGGCAGCATATTCGCATACCAACATATCAGGATATGTTCCTAAATCCCTAAATTTTACTTCATTTCTATGTATGAGAACATTAAATGCCTTTTCAGACAATTTAAATTTCTCAACATAGAGTCTCTGATATTTTATGGTATCAGAGGGATCTAGGTGCATCAGATAGACTTCCACCTCCGGCAACAAATGATATTCCACACTTGCTAATATATCACTTGTCAAGGCAGAAATCTGAGCAGATACCTCCATTTGGTAAGTTGCAAACTTCTGCAAATCCTCAGAAAGCTCCTTTAATTTTGCCAAAGGAAGCCTATTGCCAGCAATCAAAACACGCAAGGCGCTTTTTACCAACTCTTTATCCTCCCATGAAGAGAAAGGATATTGAGCAGCCAAAAGTGTTACGTATTTCTCCTCTACCATTTCACGGTAGAGAACTTGCTTCCGAGTGTCGTCCGCCAAACTCAACAAACGACTAATATCTGCCGGACAATTTGCCAACGCTATCAGTCTGTCTAGCAGCTGATTATAAATTGGCTCAGACACCATTGATTTAATGTCGCTCATCTTTGACATGATGAGTTCATAAACCGCCGGCTCGTTAAGCCTATAATAAGCTATTTGCAGCCATGCATAGGCATCTTGAGTCTCATCAAGAGCTCCTTCTAAGGGAACTTGAAAGAGATCTGTAATATTCTCTTTCCCTTGTTCCAAGCACTTTAGCTTCGCCGGTAGCATTTTTGTAATATATGGCGCGAATTCTTTATATGAAGAAAAATTCGCTCTTACCTGAGCATAAAGCTCGGGAAAGAAAACTGCCATATATGGCATCAAAAATGCCACGTTCTCCTTCGCATCATAGGCGAATTTGAAGAAGAAGCGGAATTTCTCCTGCCCAACTTCGCCAAGCTGCTCAGGAGACATCTTGCGAAGTTCCTCCAAAAACTTAGGTGCCCAAGAAGCACGCTTTGTGACCAAAGCCTCGGCAAACGCCCACCTCTCACTACCTAGGTCACAAACCTCGCTTGGCTTAACACCAAGAATATCAGATGCCTTGAGCCCGTCAAACGCCGCCGGAGCTTTATTAATCAGCTCCACCGCATCCAGACCGAATTGAGACAGAAGACGCAGAGCCATTTCTTGTGTCGGTGTATAATATTTCATCGCTTGTGCAATGATTTCTACCCGAGCGCTCTCCATAAGAGCGTCAAACTCTTGCTCGGTCTTAATCTCCTGCAAAAGCTCATAGTTACGCCAACGTAATCTTTCAGCTTTTGTCTGAATAGACCACACACGTTCCCGCATCTGGTCAGTGTCAAGCTCCAGCTTCTCAATCGCTTCAAGCTGCCATGCCACGCTTGGCAAAAACAACTCTGCATAGGCATTACTTTTTTTGGTGAAATACTTTACCGCCAACTGCGGAAAACATACTCTCATGATTGCGGCAAAAATCCGCACAAAAATGTTTGTTTCCATGTTAAAAAAAATTTAAATAAACAAAATACATTAAGAAGATTTTCCCCTTAACGGCTCACCAATTAAAGTCCAAAACCCAAATCACTCCCTAAAGCAGATACTCTAAAGAACGTTCAAATCTATAGAAACAATAATACGGTAAACAAAAAGATAATACCATATTTTTTGTCTAAGGTCAATACTATTCCATGAAAAAAGAAAGAAAACTAAGCAATTTGTTTTAAGAATTTATCCAAATACACCAACCACTCATCAGCCCGCACTTCATCAAAAAATTCCCTTAAAAACGCAATCATAAACAAATGGCGTTTTTCCGCTTCTCTTTTCCCGACTTTTGTTTGCATCGCACCTTTAAGTTTCAGCAATTTATCAAAAAAGTGGTTAATAGCGTGATTTGTCGCCCTATTTTTATTTTGATACTGTTCTGGTGTTAAATTTTCATCCGGAAAAATTTGCTCATTAAAGAGCGGACGTTTCGTCGCCGCCGAATACATAACTGTACGACAAACTCCAATCGCTCCAACCGCATCCAATTTATCCGCATCAGATACAATCGCCTGCTCAATCATCTGAAAATTTGGATGACTTCCCGATTTAGAAAACCCGATAGAACTAACAATATCCAATATTTTCTTGGCAAAATCTTCCTGAACTCCGATTTCAGATAAAAAACTCTTAGCCCGCACGCCGTCAGAGCCTAATTTGTAATCATCCACATCATGCAACGCCACCGCCACACGCACAGCTTCAGCATCTGCCAGAGGTTCTTCCGCCAGAATCTTTTCGGCATTAGCCATCACTCGCAAGATATGCTCAAAATCATGTCCGGAATTATCACCCTCATGACATTTTTTAGCAAACATCAACGCTTGTTCAACAATTCCGGACATTTCATTTCTCCATAAATAAAAAACAATTTAGAGAATATTACGCAGCCTTCAAACAATGCGCAATAAATAATTCTCGTTTACTCAACACATCTTGTTTTGTCATTGCAGATTTCAAAAATTCCGAATGTGACACCAGATGAAGCGGTTCCCCATCCGCAACAATGTGTTTATCTTGGATAATCAGCACCCTATCCGCCAACGCAATTTCCGTCGGATTATGTGTAACCAGCAATACCGTTTTATGCTTCGCCAATTCTTTAAGAGATTTCATCACCTGAAAACTCAAGACTTGATCCAATCCGGTAGTCGGTTCATCCATAATCACAATCGGACGATTGGTTAAGAAAGTTCGCGCCAAAGCCAATCTCTGTCGTTGACCACCGGAAAGTTTATTTCCGTTAATTCCGATTTTATAGTCAAGCCCCTCTTCAAACTTAGCAATATCTTCGGTTAATCCAACCGCATCCAAAACCTCAGACAAGCGCTTTTCATCCGTTACATCACTCAAATAAGTAAGATTACGACGAATAGACGCATCAAAAAACTGCACACTTTGCCCAATAAAAGCAATATGCTTGTTAATTTCCTCATCTGGCAAATCACAAACATTCTGACTCCCAATAAAGACTTTACCTTGTTGCACATCATAATCGTGCCGAATAAGCCGCATCAACGTCGATTTACCCTGTCCTGAAGTTCCGGCCACAACAGTAACGCCTCCCGCACGAATATCAAGCGATACATTCTCTAAAACCGTTGCACCGTATTTAATCTCCGTTAGATAACCGACATCTTCCATACGTTTAAGTTCCGGATACGCGAAACTGACATTTTCCAAGCGGATAAAATTATCCGATGCACTTAAATGATGATTACCGGTAACTCTTTCTAAAACTTTAGGAAGTTGCATACGTTTTCTTGTATCCGCAACCAAATTTTTATACTCGTCCACATTAAAATAAAAACGAAGAACCATCTGCCAACGCCCTTGCATTTGCATCGCTGCGCCGGAGATTAAAGCCAATCTCCCGATATCACCGGTTTGAATAATATCCCGAATAGCCACATAACAAACCGCAACAGCTAAAAGCGCATCCAACATCAGGCGAATACTTTCTTCCCCCATTAAACGATTAAAAATTTTTAATCGCAATTTAGCGGAACTACGCATAAGCCGTTTATAAATACTCTTGCTTTCTTTTTCCACCTTATTAGCACTTTGAACCAATGAAGCAAGAGTGCTGATTTGTCCGTTTTCGCGATAAACTTTTGCCGAAAACAAACGAAATCGCTCATCAACTCTTCTAAAAAACTTATTATTATAAAGAGCAAACTCCATTGAAATAAACTGTAACAACAAAATAAACAACGCCAACTGAGGAACAATGACAAATAAACTAACCGTACAAACCACTAAAGAAATAAACTCTCTATAAGAATTGAGCAACCTATCCAAAATAAATCGCTTGTACCTAAATATAGATTCAGCAAAATTAAGCATTCCTCCCACGGAGTTAACTTTAAATAAGGCTCTGGGTTTATGCAAAATTTCAACATAATTTTTTGCCCGCACAGAATTATCATATAAATCCATCATTTCATCTTGGATAAATCTGGAACGCGTAGAAAAAATTGATAACAAATAACCATTAAGTTCACTTAGCGCCATAAAACAAGAAAAAATAATAATCGCCTTTGTTGTTCCGTTCAAAAGTTCGGGAAGTTCCCCCATATAGAGCATCCTCAGATAGGGTATTATTCCACTCAACAGCCCACATATAGCCATAGCTAACAACATTTGTTTAAAAGGCTTAAAAGCATACAATTTAAGTTCTGAAAAAATCTCCTTAATAATTTCTCCAATTGAAATATCGTAACTACTTTTCTGCTCGGCATTCTCCTTTCTTAATCCCCATAAAGACTTAATTCTTTCTAATTCAAATTTTACAAAATTATACTTTTCAAGAAAAACTCTCTGTTCTTGCATAAAAAAGTCCTCCAAAATTTGATGAGAACTTGAAAGTACATAAAAATAAATAGCAAAATCAACAACTTAATTTAACAAAACTGCAAATAAAGAACTTGACAAAAAAGAAACATCTCTTTATAATAAAAGCATAAAGCTAGGGAGCGATATTTCGCCCCCTTTTTTATTGCTGATAGATATTTTTACTTCAAAATTTTCTGCAAATTAACATCCAATGTACGATATCCATTTTTTTCATAAAATGCCAAAGCCCGTTGGTTAAACATAAAGACACTGAGCTCCACCGCCTCAACACCTTTCGTCTGCAAAAAGCTCTCTGCTGTTTGTAGCATCCTTCCGCCAATACCATGGCTTCGCATAGCTTCATCAATCCCGAAGTTATAAATATAAGCAACTTTGCTATGCACATAACCATTGCGTGATTTTTCTTGAATAAGCAAACACATAAAACCGCAAATTTTACCGCCATCTACTGCTTTAAAAATAACGGCGTTTTCATCCTTCAGCATATTCTGAATAATCCGCAAATGTTCTTCTTCGGGTGTCGGTCTAAAATAATCCGGCAACGCGTCATCGTGCATTTTTCCCACTTGATAAGAAAGACACGCAATATCTTCCGCATCATCTTCATTTGCGACTAAAACATCAACATTCTTACTCATTCAAATTCCTTCACATCATAAAAAAGGAGAGCAATCACTCACTCTCCCATGTATAACACTATTTTCTTAAAGCATCAATCAATTTTTGCGGATTAACAATTACCCCCACACCAACAAGATTATCTCCAGTTTCAAGAGAAAGCCTCCAAAACTCCTCAGGTGTCAAATCATTTTTGATACACCTTGCCAACACAAACAATCCGCATTCATAAGGCTTGAGATAAAACCCCGGAGCCGAAAATGCATAGGCATCTAATCTATCATTTCTCGCCACTGTGCGACCACCTGCTGGAAAACATAATCTGTTTTTCCAAAATTCACTAACTTCTAAAGAAATTTTGGGAGCGTTAGGCATTGCTTCATAATCCATCGGATTATCTAAATCTTCGCTATAAGCGCAATGAATACGCCCTTCTGACCACAGTTTACCCTCAAACTTCAAGTCACCGCTATTAACCCAAATATTTAAGCTATGAGCTCGTTCCAGAGCATCTTTCATCTCAGATACACCGTCATCCTGCTGAAAAACAGGGCTTGTAATTCCCCACAAAATACAAACCGTATCAATACCGTTTTTCCCATTTTGCAGAAGTTTCTCATGAATATCGCAAATTTTCTGCAATGCTATTGCATAATATCGCTGCGTCCGATGATTGTTTTCCATCTGTTGTGCCGAAAAATAATAAACATCCGCAAACGGGGCCACACCACAAGTTTTCCCCACAAGAGCCGACACAAGCGCTCCGCCATTTGCGCCATGCCCCAAATCATCAGAACAAATTCTCTCATAACCTTTCAAATTTTCATGATATTCCAAATGATCACTCAATAGAAAACCATCAATAACAGCCATAGCACGCCCCTGACCAACAAGATTTTGCCGATGCAAACGACGAATACCAAGCCCTGGATTTTTTCTTTGCTCCATAAAATTCTGCGGATTAAAGTTTTGAGGCAATTTAGCAACATCTTTCGGCCAACGTGTATACTCATCAAAAGACACAAACAACGGATTCATTTTTGCTAAATCATAATCAGATAAATCAAATTTTTCTAATTGCAAAAAAGGAGACGCATAACCACTCGGCGATGTCTGAACAAAATTTTCTAAATCTATCCCCGCCCGATTTTTAATCAAACCAACTTCATAGCGTTCAGCCCGAGAATAAACATTACCTTTTCCTTCGTCTCCATAAAGGGGCATAGCTAATGTTTGATTTTTAGATTTTACCAACGCTTCGGCGAGTTGCCAATTTTCAGCTTTATTCAAAGTATTCCAATTATCAAAACCATATTCTTTAGCCACCACATGTTGCATATTCATCAACGATAAATCTTTTTTATCGCCAAAAACTTCTGTGCATCTGGCAATCGCACTTTGTTCATTTTTCTGGAAATTTTTTAATAAAGATTTTGCTTCCACACGGAAGAATTCAAGATATTTACGCATACCAATTCCTTTCTGATAACTTACCACTTTGCCTGTCCGATGAGCAGAATAAGTCATCTCAAGAAATCTATGTAAAAAACAACAACGGCAACGAACCCTTTGGCGGACAATCCGAGCGTTTGCCAAGCTCATACTCAGCTTATACCAAAAAACTTAAGCAAAGTCAAGCCCGCGCATATGAAAAAACTCAAACCCAATCTAATTTAGTTAGCATAACTTTCAATAATTGTCTCAACCTGACTTTTAACTTCCCATGGATTATCTACCGCCGTAAACCGAACTTTAGCCGTTCCCGTCCCAGAAAACATCAACATTCCATACCCTAAGAGCCTACCCAATATTGATTGCTTAATTTCAACAGACTCAATCTTGCTAGTTTTCAGTTCCTGTGTTTTAACACTAATAATTCCCTTCTTAAAAATCACACGTTTATTTGTAAGCACCATTTCAATTGTAGCCAAACGCAAATAGTCGTAGATAGCCCACAACACTGCCACTCCAACAAAGATTTGGCATTCTAAACTCTGCCGCAACGTTGCATCAACCAACCATAACAAAACCAACAAAAAAACCAAAAAACACAAAAACCAAGTAAACAAATAATTTATCCAGTGCAACCGAACTCTCTGCATAATTTCTTCTCCTTGGGATAATGTCCCCTCAACATATGACATTGACGCCTCCTAAATTTGAACATATTAAATATAAATCATCTCAAAAATTTATCAATCATTTTATCGCAACTCAACAAAATAACAAAACTACTCATTTACTTGATACTGACGAATAATTTGTTCAAAAAAAGGAAGAGTAACATTTTTAACCACCTCAAAATGTCCATAAAAATCTCTTAAATGTTGCTTCAATTCCACTTGAATCACGTTAGGTTTATTATAAAATTTTTGATACCTTCCGGTTAATCCTATTTTTCCCATATAATTCGGATGATTAATAACCGCTTTCAACCCAAATTGATGAGCAATATTCACAATATCCTGCAAATATGGATACGCCTCTTCAGAAAACTCTCCCGTACCAAGACAAATGTCATAACCAACATCTTGATTAAAACCATGAATATCTAAAAAATAATGTCCTCCGAGATTTTTTTGCACAACACAATCAGAAATCAACGCCTTAAAAGGAGTATATTTTGTGCGAATTAACGTTGATACATAATGCTTTTCGCCCAGATATTGAACAAGAGCACCGGTAAACAAATCCGCCATTTTCTCTTTTTTAGCAACAAAACTGCGCGTAGAATGCGGTGCAGACAAAATCAATAAAGAAGAGCGATCAGTAAATTCAAAAATCTCTTCACACAGTTCGTCCCCATGCGAATTATTCTGCATAAATCGTTCATTATATTTTTTAAGCAATTCTTTTATCCCTGTCCCCATCGTCGCAAAAGTTCCTCTACAACCAAATTTTCTACATGCACTTATATTATAAAAAAATTAAACTTTATATTTTAAGATAAAGTTTATAACTAAACAACTTCAGAAAAATAAAATGAACTCTTGCCGTTTTTGCAAACCGCTAGGTGATGGCGATCATCAGTTTATAAAAAGATTTGCCTGCGAAAATTTATATCTCAATAAGAGTCAGCATTATTATGGCTACCTCATTTATATATACCATAAACACGTTAAAGATTTTTCAGAAATTGATTGCGTTAATGAGCCTCAACGGCATTCGCCTAAATCATTATTTTGACAAGTGTAGCAAATTTTAGTAATATAGACAAGATATGAAAAAAACTATAGATAGCATCTGTAATACTGTTTTAAGAGGCAAATATAAGTTTGTTTTGATTTCCGGCAATGGTGGCGCCGGAAAATCTACCTTTGCAAAAATATTACAAGAAAAATTAGAGCTTGCCGGCAAAACTGTCCGCATTATAAGTACTGATGATTATATGAAAGATAAAGCATATCGTAAAAATAACTTCATTACATATAATGACAAAAGCGGAAAACCTAAAACGGCTTACATTGCTTCGACCTTTCCCGAAGCCTATAATTACCAATATTTAGACAACGCAATTCATTCTAAAAATGCAGATATAATAATTATTGAAGGTATCGGTGTGGCTCTTATTATCGATAGCTTTGAAAACGCATATAAAATTTTTATGCAAGTAGATAAAGAAACGGAATATAAAAGAAGAGTTCAAAGAGCAAGAGCCGGAGCCGATTTAACAAGAGAGAGAATGGAGATAAGATACGAACAGTTTGAGCTATTTATTCTTCCTTTGGCAGATAAATTTGATTTGAGATTAATTTCTCAAGATGATTTTTCGTATTCTCTGGTTTAATTATAAGATATTTCACTTAACTATAGAGATTTCTCCTCGCCATACAAGCGGAAAAATAAACTCTCTAAATATAGATGAAGCCTTAGATAATCTTTATAAAACATTTAGGAAATTCATAAGCGAATAAAACATGCATATTATCCATCTTCATTTCCCAATCACACATAAACAGCTTTTCTTAATACAAAAAAGGCAAGGTAAATAAACCCTGCCTTTTTCTAAATAAAGTATGCGCTAAAATTAAGCGTTAACAGTAACTTTACCGCCAGCTTTTTCAACAGCTTCAACAGCTGCCTTAGAAGCTGAATCAACAGTAATGTTGATAGCTGCAGTCAAAGCACCTCTAGCCAACAAACGAATACCATCCATTTCTTTAGAAACCAACTTAGAAGCCAACAAAGATTCTTTATTGATTTCAGCAGCATTCAATTTACCAGCATCAATAGCTTTTTGGATTGTATCCAAATTGATAACAGCAAAAGTCTTAGCAAACGGATTTTTGAAACCACGTTTAGGCAATCTACGATAGATAGGCATTTGTCCACCTTCAAAACCGTGAACAGCAACACCTGAACGAGATTTTTGACCTTTCTGACCACGACCAGCAGTTTTACCTTTACCGCTTCCGATACCGCGACCAACGCGAATACGGTTTTTAGTAGCGCCTTCATTATCTCTTAATTCATTTAATTTCATTTTATTCACCTTTTACAAAAACTCAAAATAAAATCAAAAACACTTGCTACGGGCTAACCTCAACAGCTTGGGGCAGAGCGGTAAAAACCGCTCAACGCCCGACTGCAATTATTCTTCAACTTTAATGAGGTGAGCTACCTTATTAATCATACCTCTAACAGCTGGAGTATCTTCCAAAACAGAAGTTCTACCAACTTTGTTTAAGCCCAAACCTTTCAAAGTAGCAATTTGCTCTTTGCCGTGACCGATGGAACTTTTAATTTGAGTAACTTTAACAGTCTTTTTAGCAACCATGATTAAGCCTCCTCTTTTTCCATCTTAACGTTAGAAGTATTTTCGCGGCGACTTACGATATCACCAACTTTTTTGCCACGTTTAGCAGCTACCATACGCGGACTGCTGATAGATTGAAGTGCAGCAAAAGTTGCTTTAATCATATTATAAGGGTTATTAGAGCCCAAAGATTTAGCAACAACATCTTGTACACCCAAAACTTCAAATACAGCACGCATAGGGCCACCAGCAATCACACCAGTACCGGCAGGAGCAGTTCTCAAAACAACCTTACCAGCACCAAAGCGACCAGCAATATCGTGGTGTAAAGTTCTGCCTTCACGCAAAGGAATGCGAACCATGTTCTTTTTAGCTTCATTAGTAGCTTTAACAATAGCTTCAGGAACTTCAGCTGCTTTACCGGAACCAAAACCGATACGACCTTTTTGATCACCTACAACAACCAAAGCCGCAAAAGACATAGTACGACCACCTTTTACAGTTTTAGCTACACGGTTTACGAAAACGAGTTTCTCAACCAATTCTTCTTTTTTATCCGCCTTATTATGACGTTCTAAAGATTGTGCCATGATAACCTCCTAAAATTTCAACCCGGCTTCACGGGCAGAATCTGCCAGAGCCTTCACGCGACCATGGTAAACATAGCCACCACGATCAAACACAACTTCGCTGACGCCATTTTTAACAGCGCGTTCAGCAACTACTTTACCAACATACTGAGCAGCTTCAATATTAGAAGATTTAGTAATATTGGCTCTTACTTCCTTATCCAAGGTAGAAGCAGAAGCAACTGTAGCACCTTTAGCGTCATCAATAACTTGCGCATAGATATGTTTTCCGCTACGAAATACAGACAATCTCATCTTTCCATTCGCAGCAGCTCTCAAAGCCGTTCTAACACGAGCTTTTCTTTTTTCATATAATTTCTTTGGTGTATTCATTGCTTTACATCCTATTTCTTCTTACCTTCTTTACGACGTACATATTCGCCATCAACACGGATACCTTTTCCTTTATAAGGCTCAGGTTTTCTGTATTTGCGAATTTCAGCCGCAACTTGACCTACTAACTGTTTGTCAACACCACTAACTTTCAAAGTTGTAGGAGTTTCACAAACAATAGTAATGCCATTTGGTGTTTCAAACGGAACATCGTGAGAAAAGCCCAATGTAAGAACTAATTTTTTACCTTCCATACGAGCTTTATAACCCACACCGTTCAACTCAATGCTCTTGCAGTAACCGGCACTTACACCTTTTACCAAAGAGTTAATTTGAGCTCTAGTTGTCCCCCAAAGAGTTCTAGCCGTACGACTTTGAGAGTGCGGAGTAACAACAATTTTGCCTTCATTGAGTTCAACACTAACGTGAGAATCATCATAAGCAAAGCTTAATTCACCTAATTTTCCTTTAACGTTAACAACATTCCCATCAATGGATGCGCTAACACCTTCCGGGATAATTACAGGATATTTTCCAACTCTTGACATCCGCTATCTCCCTAGAAAACTTGGCACAAGATTTCGCCGCCAACATTAGCTTTTCTGGCTTCGTTATCACTCATAACACCTTTCGGAGTAGAAACGATAGAAATACCGAGGCCATTATAAACTCTAGGCAGGTCTCTAACACTGGAATATACACGACGTCCCGGAGTGGAAACGCGATAAATTTCAGTAATTACACTTGTACCCTCATGATATTTTAATTGAATACGAAGTTCATCAACACCAGGACGAACGTTAGTCTTTTCATAACCAGCGATATATCCTTCTCTTTTCAAAACTTCCAATACATTTTCACGCAAGCGAGAAGCAGGTGATACAACATCACTTTTCTTCGCTCTTTGTGCGTTTCTAATGCGTGCGAGCATATCGCCCAAAGGATCAGTCATAGACATAATATCATCTCCTTACCAGCTTGATTTTACCAAACCAGGAATTTCACCGAAACTAGCCATTTGTCTTAATTCAACACGGCTAACACCGAACTTCCTGCTAACACTACGAGAACGACCAGTAATTCTGCAACGATTTCTAACTCTAACCTTTGAAGAGTTACGTGGTAATTCAGCCAACTTCAAAGTAGCCTGAAATCTATCTTCTTCAGGAGCATTTTTGTCATTGGCAATAGCCTTCAACTTGGAGCGAACGTTTGCGTATTTCGCAACCATTTTCACTCTTTTCAAGTTTCTGTAAACTGAACTTGTTTTTGACATCGTAAAATCTCCACTTATTTCTTATATGGTAAGTTGAAAGATGTAAGAAGGAATTTAGCTTCTTCATCAGTTTTAGCAGAAGTGCAGATAACGATATCCATACCTCTAACCTGTTCAACTTTTTCATAGTTAATTTCAGGGAAAATAATTTGCTCTTTAATGCCAAAAGCAAAGTTACCTCTTCCATCAAAGTTCTTACCAGAAATACCATGGAAGTCTCTGATGCGAGGAAGAGCCATATTAATCAAGCGTTCAAGGAATTCATACATTCTGTCAGAACGTAATGTTACTTTACAACCGATCGGCATACCTTCTCTTAATTTAAAAGTAGCGATAGATTTTCTGGCTGTAGTTACAACTGGTTTTTGACCAGCAATCATTGCCATTTCCTCAACAGCATTATTAAGCTTTTTCTTGTCTGTAATAGCGTCACCAACGCCCATATTCAGAACAATTTTAGTCAACTTCGGAATCTCATGCGGGTTCTTGTAACCGAACTTTTCCACAAGAGCCTTCTTAATGACATCATTATATAAAGTTTCAAAATTTGTCATCAAATTATCTCCTAATTATCGATTACTTCACCGGATTTCCGAGCAACACGCTTTTTAACACCATCAACAACTTTATAACCTACTTTAGAAGGTTTACCATCAGCTGTCAATGCTGCCACATTAGAAACCTGAATAGCTGCTTCTTTAGTAACAATACCGCCAGGATTTGTTTGACTTGGTTTTGTATGTCTTTTAACGAGGTTAACACCTTGAACAACAACTTTACCTTCTTTCGGCATAGCTTTCAAAACTTCACCTGTTTTACCTTTATCATCACCTGCGATAACGATTACTTTATCACCTTTTTTGATTTTCATTTTGCTCATTACAAAACCTCCGGCGCTAAAGAAATTATCTTCATAAATTTTTTCGCACGCAACTCTCTGGTTACCGGGCCAAAGATACGAGTACCTATTGGTTCACCATCTTTGTTAACCAAAACAGCTGCATTGCTATCAAAACGGATTACACTACCGTCTTTACGTCTGATGTCGCTAGCCGTTCTAACGATAACTGCACGTTGAACGTCGCCTTTCTTTACACGCCCTTTAGGCATAGCATCTTTAACGGAAACGATAATAATGTCACCGACTGAAGCATGCATTCTCTTGGAACCACCAAGAACTTTAATGCACTGCACCTGACGTGCTCCAGAATTATCCGCAACATCTAGGTTGGTTTGCATCTGTATCATAATTCATTCCTTCCTAATTAGGCATTTTCATTATTAGTTAACACAGTCCAAGTCTTAGTTTTGGAATAAGGTTTAGATTCGATAATAGAAACCTGATCCCCTTCTTTGAACTGATTATTTTCATCGTGAGCAGCAAATTTCTTACTTTTCTTCACGATTTTTTTGTAAACAGGATGCATAACTTGACGCTCAACGCTGACAACGACAGTTTTATCCTGTTTAGCACTTACAACAACACCTTGAAGAATTCTTTTAGGCATCTGTTTTTCTCCTAACTATTCTTCTTACGCTCTGTTAAAAGCGTATTGATTTGAGCTACTTCTTTACGAACTTTAGAGATATCAGAAGGTTTTTGGAGCTGACCAGTAGCCTGCTGAATGCGCAAACTTAATTGCTCTTTTTTGCATTCTACGAGTCTGTTTTCCAACTCATCATCACTCATAGCTCTCAAATCTTTAATTTTAACCATTATGCTTCTCCATTATCAGAATTCAAGCGTTTAACAAACTTGCTCTTAACTGGCAATTTTGCTGCACCTAACGCAAATGCTCTGCGTGCGGTTTCTTCATCAACCTCACCAATTTCGAACATAATGCGACCAGGTTTAACTCTTGCTACCCAAAATTCAGGAGCACCTTTACCTTTACCCATACGAACCTCGGCAGGTTTATCTGACACAGGAACATCTGGGAAAATTCTAATCCATAGTCTTCCGGCTCTCTTCATTTCACGAGTGATAGCGCGACGAGCTGCCTCGATTTGGCGAGCGGTAACGCGCTCCGGTGAAAGAGCTTTCAATCCGTATGAACCGAAACTTAACTCAGCACCGCCTTTTGCAACACCGTGAATACGGCCTTTATGTTGCTTACGGAACTTTACACGTTTTGGACTTAACATTTTAAAACCTCATTCTTACTTTTGTTCAGCCAATTTCTTGTCTTGTGCCATTGGATCGTGAGCCATAATCTCACCTTTGTAAATCCAAACCTTAACGCCGCAAGCACCATATGTGGTGTGAGCAGTTGAAGTAGCATAGTCAATATCAGCACGAAGAGTGTGCAAAGGCACTCTGCCTTCACGGTAATATTCAGTTCTTGCAATTTCTGCACCGCCTAAACGACCAGAACAGCAAACTTTAATACCTTCGGCACCAAGACGCAAAGCAGACTGCATAACTCTCTTCATTGCACGACGGAAAGCAACACGTCTTTCCAATTGTTGAGCAACAGAATCAGCAACCAACTGAGCATCCAGTTCAGGCTTTCTGACTTCCAGAATATTTAATTGAACTTCAGAATCAGTCAACTTTTGAATGTCTTTTCTCAACAACTCAATGTCTTGACCTTTCTTGCCAATTACAACACCTGGTCTTGCTGA
>CALXTN010000017.1 GCA_944391405.1 uncultured Alphaproteobacteria bacterium
ATGACATTCTCTCCTTTCGTGTCAGATTAGCAGAATAATTTTTTTTTTTTTATTTGTTTTTTCATATTGACAATATATTATTTATCATATATTAAAGATGCGTAAATGTCAAGCGCAATTTTTATTGGGTATATATAATATTATATCCTCGCGCGTTGAGCTTTTAGTGCGGTTTTATCTGCAATGCCATATTTGCAGGTTGGGGTTAAGTCTTCTTTAAGCTCATGACTGTCGGACTATTTGGACTACTTGGACTACTGGACTATCTGGAGAGGGTTTGCTCTGTTGGCAAACCGAGGAGAGGATTTTTTTTGTTTTTTGAGGAGTACAAATGCAACAGATTATTTTGAAGCATAATCTTAAATATATTTTGACAGCGCTCTCGTTGCAACAAAAGGGGTTGCTTTTAGACGCTCTCTTAAATACCGATGAGGATGACGAACCATCACAGGAGGTGGTTGCTCAACGTGTTCAAAACGATATGGCGGTGGCTAATCTCTATAAATATATCTTCCTTTTGCAAAAAGATATTAACGCTAAACAAAAACATATGCGTGAGTTGGGGGCTAAAGGCGGCGCGGCTAAAAAGCGGGATAAAAATTTATGCGCAGATACGCCTTTGCTCGATTTGTGGCAGACGCAATCAGCCAAAATTAACGGCGATAATGCTAAAGGCGATGATGTTCTGCTTCAGTGTGCTGAACCGGATGAATTGGAACTTAATGAAAATGATACTATTATTGCGACAGATAAAAAAATGGGCGTTGGTGATGTTTGTAATGATAAAACTGCTGGTTTTACCGCTGCTGAAACCGACGATAAAGCGTCGCTTAAGCCTAAAAGAAAAGTAGCAAAAGAAAAGTTTTTAAATATAAAAAATAATTTATTTACTTCATGTGATGGAAAAAAATCTTGCACTAAATCTCAAAGAATACTTGATAATTCGATGCAGCATCGTGAATTTATTCCGCCTTCGGTTGCCGAGGTTAAGGCTTTTGTGGATATGACGGGGCTTTGTGTTGATCCTGAGGTGTTTGTTAATTTTTATGAGGCGCGCGATTGGTTTGTCGGTAAAACTGCTATCAAAAAATGGAAGCCTATTGTTAAACTTTGGCATCGGCGTGCTGTCGAAAATAGAAAAAAAAGTGATGATAAGTCCGGTTGTGGTAATTTGAATTCTTCAAGGGATACACATGATGACGAGGCTTATTGGTCGGCTTTGGAAGAAAAGGTCTTGGCTCAAGATAACGCTGTTAAAGAGAGGAGTAAATCTTTTGAAACGTTGATGGATAATAAAACAGATGACGCACAGGATAATGTACTAGTATCTGTTTGTTTTAGCAATAATTCTGATGGTGCGGACGCTCCTTTTTCTGATGAAATTCAGGGGAGGGAGGCGGACGTATTGTCTTTGGTGGGGAAATTTGATTCAGACATTTTATCTGCACCTCATAATTCGGTGAAATCTGCTGTTGGAGATTATGCCGGTTTATCGCCTTTTACTCGCTTTATGCGACGTATTGAGGATTATGATTTATCTCCCGAAGAAAAAAAATAATGTTTTTTCGGGATTTGTTTTGGGAGGGATATGATGAGTGATAAAAGTGATTATTTTTTCTTGAACCTTAAACAGGTTTTTCCTAATTTTGCCAAACCAACGCCGTTGGAAACTGAAATTTGGGACGAAATTTTGCAACCATATCAAAAAAATGAAATCTTGGAGGCGATTAAAACTTATCGGAAATGTGAGGATTCTAATTTTCCTCCTAATCCTGCTAAGTTCAAAAATTATCTCTTTAAACGGACTTTGAAAAAAGATAAGCCTGTTTTGCCGCTTTCGCCCGAAACTTATTTGATGGAAGAGGATATTAAAGCAGGACGGTGTCGGCATTTCTTTCCTACTTATGTTAAGGCGGTGGCCTATGTTTTGGATGTTAAACTTAAGGAAATTGTCTCCGAGCGTGATTTTAGGTCTTTTTCCAGAGGGCATAAATATCGATTGGCTGTCGAATATGGCTTGTTTGCCGATTTTGATAAAACTTTAGATTTGGTCTATCGGGAGAGTAAAAGTAATGACAAACAATAATCTTGCGGAAACGGAGGGGAAATTTATGGTTATCTCAATAAAAAATCGAGAAAATTTGGGCAAAAATATGAAAACGATATCTCCGGCAAACGATACCTCAAAAGGAGGGCAAAATGTTGATGATGAGATTGAGTTGTGGCAGGAGCTTGATGGTAAAGGTTCTCTTCTGGAGCGATATTTGCTTTCGGGATGGCTCGATAAAAAGTATGTTGTGGATATGACTTATTTACAGCCTTATTCTGCTAAAGAGCGCTTTTTGGCGGGGAGACGGTTTTATCATGATTATCTTTGTTGGAGTAAGGGAATGTTGGCTGCGAAAAATTATGAGGCGCCTAAAGTGGATGGGGGACGTATGGATTATTATCATTGGATGGAGCGACCGCAGACAGAACCGTTTCGTAAAGCATTGCGCTCTCTTTCCAAGGCTACTTTGCCGGTCTTGTATAAAATTGTGATTGAAGAGCGTGATATTCTCGCGCCTAAAAATCTTACCGAACGTGAGCGTTGCTACTTTAATCATGAGGTCAAAGTTATGTTATGCAGGGGGTTGGATGAACTCTCTACTCATTATAAAAGGTGAAATTAGGTAACTTATGGGTGTATTTGCGGGGAAGTTGTGGCCATTGATTTGAGGCTTTATGGAGCAGAGTTTTTAGGCCAACCTTTGGGCAACTTGTTGGTGTTAAATATATAAAATTGTATTTAATTTGTTTGGTGGGTCTTATTATGCTGTGTGGTCTTGGTAAAGCTGCAAAAGTTGCTCTAATTTGTATAACAATAGCTTGTCTTCCGTATATTGCCTTGATATATAGTAGCCGTCATCGCTGATTTCTTGTTCTTCCATATGGCGCTTATGGTTTGCTATTTGATGTTGGATTGATGTAATATCGCTTTCTTGCGGTGATATTTGCGGTTGCGTTTTATTTGGTAAATGTGTCGTATTATTCATATAAATTCCCATAAAATATATTTGTTTTCATATTATGTAGGAGTTTTGTATATGATTTTCAATATGTAAAAAGTGCGCAAATACGGAAATTTTGTTTAAATATATAAAGGTGTATATGTTTGCCTGTTGATAAATACGAATTTTAGGAGTTTTTTTTATATGTAAATACATTATTTAGCTATATAGTGATGCGAAAATTTTTGTGTTCCTTATGCAAGGCATATTTTTTATGCGCATATTTTTTATGGGTGTTGGAATGTGTGGTTGCTATGGTTTGGTTATAATTAGAAAAAAAAGGAAGTCTACTTGTGCGCAAACTTCCTTTTTTTGTGTTTCTGCTCTGCTTTCTTACATCTTTCTGGGTGCTTTGAAGCCTAAAATGTTGATGCAGATATCTAAAACTTTTAAGGTTAGGGTTATCAGACCGACTAAAGAACTTAAAACGGTTTCATTTGTTTCTGCCAATATCTTCTTATCGTGGTAGAACACGTTGAATTTATTGGATATTTCATAAATATAGGAGCAAATTATCGACGGAGCGTCTTTCTTATATGCTTCGTTGATGGTATGGCTGAAACGAGTTAATGTCAACGCTAGTTCTCTTTGGCTTGCCGTTTCAAACTTGCCGTCAATTTGAGCAGGGCTTTGTGCTAACTTTTGCATCAATTCCGCATGGTGCTCTCTTAATTTTGCCAATATCGATTTAATGCGCACCATCGTATATAGAATATACGGGCCGGTGTTGCCTTCAAATGAGGCGAACTTGTCGATGTCAAATATGTAATTGCTCTCGCAGGGGTTCATCAAGTCACCATATTTGATGGCCGCTAAGCCGATAATTTGGCGCAACTCCGTCAACTCTTGCTCGCTTAATTTGTCGCCGTCTTTAATATTGACTTGATTTTCAACCGTATCCAATAGTTCTGACAGCTTCATCGTGCCGCCGGCTCTGGTCTTGAACGGTTTGCCGTCTTTGCCGTTTACGGTGCCGAAACCAATGAATGATAATTCCGTATCCGCTCTGACCACGCCGGTCTTTTTCGCGCAACGGAACACTCTCTCAAAGTGTAAATTTTGACGCTTATCCACCACGTATATCACTCTATCCGGCGCAAAGTCTTTTTCTCTTTGCACCAATGTCGCCAAATCGGTCGTTTCATATATCGCACTGCCGTCAGACTTCAATATAATGCACGGAGGTATCGGCGCGGTGTCGCTTTCTTCTTTTACATCAACCACCAACGCGCCTTCGCTCTCATACGCAAAGCCTTTGTCTTGCATCATCTTTACCATATCAGGAACATACGGATCCGCATCGCTTTCGCCAAGCCATAAATCAAAATCCACATCCAATCTGCCGTAGTTCTTTTTCAAATCCGCCAAAGATACGCTCAAGATATGTTTCCACAAAGCACGGTAGCCGGCTCTTCCTTTTTGTAACTCTTTGGTTGCTAAACGAGCAGCCTCCAAATACGCTTCATCTTCTTTGGATTTGGCAGAGGCAAACGGATATATCTCCTCCAAATCTTTTAAGCTAAACGGTGGGGTTGCGGGATATTCGCCAGTGTAATTTTCATCAAAATAAACTAAATCCGGCTTTCTGACGCTTAATTCATGAATAATCAACCCCATCTGCAAGCCCCAGTCGCCCAAGTGCGCATCGCCGATGACCTTATTGCCGACAAAGCGGTTTAAGCGTTTTAAGCATTCTCCAATCACCGCCGAACGCAAGTGGCCAACGTGCAAGGGTTTCGCCACATTCGGCCCGCCGTAGTCTATTACGACTGTTTTCGGGTTTTCTATCTTGGCAAAGCCACAGTCTGTCTCGGTATCCATTTCGCTTAGGTATCTGCCGATAAACGCGTCTTTGACCATGATGTTGATAAATCCGGGAGCAACGACGTTTACACTCTCTATCATATCATTTTCAGCAATGTTGTTGATGACGTCATTGGCTATTATTAACGGTGCTTTGCGGTATTGTTTGGCACCGGACATTGCTCCGTTGCATTGAAACTGGCATAAGTCCGGTCGGGCGGATACGACCACTCGTCCTAATTGCTCATCGTAGCCTGCTTTGCTGAAAGCTTGCGCAAAGATTTGGTTTAATTCTTCTATAACCGTTTGCACTGTTTGTTCTCCTTAATTTATCTTATTTAATCTTGGCAGTGAGTATATAAAAGTATGGGCTTATTTGTCAAGTCTTAAAGGGGGGCTACTTGGTGTACTTGTACACGTCTACTTTAGTTCTTTGTGGGGCGGGGTTTGAGGCGCAACGCGCGTGCTTCTTACTTGGTTGGTGCACTTGGGCAACTCGGGGGAGGGGACTTCCCGTCGGGGGACTTCCCGTCGGGGGACTGCCCGTCGGGGGACTGCCCGTCGGGGGACTTCCTATCCTCTTTAGCCTCATCTCTCCTTTTTTCTTATAAATAGATTTCTTTTTTGCTTGCTTTTTGATTCTCTTTTCTGTATGATGCTCGGAACATTCTTTATTATTAGGTTATAAATTTTTTGATTATTATGAGCAAAAATGAACTTTTTTTTGTCGCTTATCCACGTCAACAAAGATTGCGACACAACAATCAACTGGTAATTAATGGGAAAGTTGTTTGTGGTATGCTTCACGCAGGCGATGATATCGTTGTTTTTTCTGAACATGGTTGGTCAGAGGCGGCACTTTGCTATGGCATTATTAAACAAAACAAAAAAGTTACAACTGCTTGGGCAGGGGAGGAAGTTAGTTTGGTTTTGCCTTTCTTTGATGAGAAAATTCTGTTTATTGCCTCAACTGATTGTTATATGCCTATTAGTGTGACGCTTAGTTTCAATGCGAAATTGTTTCAATCCGTTTCTTTGGAACTTTCGCAGAAGGTTAAAGTCGTCTTCCCTGATTATAATCGTTATACCGTGGAGGCAGATATTACAGCGGTGCTGAAAAAAGATGATCATCAATGGTGGATTACAGTTCGTTTGCCCGATGGTTTGTTTTTGAAGCTAAATCAGACTGTGGAAATTATTTCTGATGCAAAACGTCTGGTGGGGACTGTGGCTGAGTTGTTGGTTTAAATTTTATTTCCGATGTTGCTTGTTTGGCAATGTCGGATTTTTTTTGTTATCTGCGGATTTGTCTTTCGTGTGACGCCTTTGTTAAAAGTTTCTTGACACTTCGACAAAAAAAGACTATATTTTTCCTACTTATGTATTATTTTTAAATTTTGATGTTATGAAATGTGTTAGAGTTTGGAAGGAGAATTTTCAAAATTCCTTCTTTTATCATTGGCTGAAAGTTGATGATACGTATTTAAAACCGTTTAAAAATTCTCCAGAACAGCTAGAGAAACAAAAAAAACTCGCTATTGGTCGGTGGATGGGCGTTTGGTGTGCTGTGGGATGTATTATTTGCTTCTTTGCATCTTCCTTTCTCCAATTCTTTCGTATGGTGGCGTTGACGCAGGATAATCCTGTCTTTTTTGTTCTCAATGCGATGATTTTGGTGTCAGCGCTTTGTTTTGCGATTGGTAATGCTTTTGCTTATTGGCATGCTGCGACATCCCTTTTGATGTCTGGTGTTGGTATGGTGGCTATGGCTTTAGTCCTTTTTTTGCCTTTTTATTTGCAAATTTGTTTGCAAGAATGGCAGGGAAATTATATGCTTCGATTTGTTCTTATCGGTGCGGCTATCGGCGCGCTTGTCGCTTTTATAATTATCTGGGGGCTTTTTAAAAATACTCTTTGGAATGCTAAAACAGATGATTAGACGTGAATTTATGGCGGAAAAAGTGCTTTGCGCTTTCTCCGCCTTTTTTGACGCTTGTTTATGTTTGGGCTTGCATTTTTTGCTGTTTTGTGCTATGTTGCTGTTCTCTTTTAGTATTATTCTTAAATTTTTATCATATGAGAAATTTTTTTTCTTGTTGGGAAAAATGGCAAAATTCCCTTCTTTCTCATTGGCTAAGTGCTGATGATGCATGTTTATTACAATTTCAAAATCAACCTCTTAGCTTGCAACAAAAGGCTGTGAATCTGGTTAGATTGCGATTGCTTGTGGGGTTTGTCGTGCAGATATTGCTTTGTTTATGCGTTTATGGAATTCTATGGTTTATTGATGAAGAAATCTTAGGTCTCTTCTTTATAGCGCAAGCTTTGCTTTTAACTGTTGCGTTGTTGATGACCGTTGGGACTATTGCTTTGGTCTCTTTTCGTAGAAAAATCTTGAAGATGCTCTGCTGGTGTGTGGTTATTGTGATTGTCTTTTTGATGGCTCATTTGTTTGAACAAATATATATCCTGTTTTTTTTTTTCTATATTGTTCTTTGTTATTCGGTAGTTGGTGTTTGTTTAGGCTTATGGGTGGGCTTTTCTATTATCAAAAAAATGCTTAATGAGGCAAGTGCTTTTTTACAACGTTATGCTGGTTAAGCTCTACATTTAAGGCGAAGATGACTTTTGTCTTCTTCGCCTTTTCTTTTTATAATAAGCTATTTATTGGGAAAGATTGTCTGGGGAGCGGTTGATGAATTGCTGCGCTTTCGACAGGGTTCCTTCATCTAATACCAGCACAATATAGTCGCCGCTGATATATAGACTTTCTTTGGCCGGCCATGCGCGCGCTTTATTCAGCAAATATTCTTTTATGGTCGGATTTTCTTGTAGGGCTGTGGCTAAATCGCTGTCTTTTTCCAAAAAATCGGCTTGATAGTAAAAATTATATGCGTCTTTGCTACGGCCGGCGTCATAGTAACTCCAGCTCAATAACTCACCGCTTGCATTTTCGCCGCTTTTCTTGAGGTAATATTTGCCGCGCAGACTTTGGTTGCCGATTTGTAATAATTTATAATGTCCATTGACGTTGAAGTCTTCCATCTTCTCTAAACGGGTGATAATCCTCTCGGCCAACTTGGTTTCCGCATCCCAACCGAATTTCCATACCTTTTGCGCATAGCTTACACGCACGAAACCCATAAATATTATCAATATCGCTAAGCCGTAGCCAATGCGTTTTAAGTAATTTCCGCCTAATTTTAAGATAATTGTTAATGATAAGGCGTATATTAGTGGCAGACCATAGAAATCTATTCTTGCCAGATGTACCGGATTTTCCGGTGACGGAACCGATAACATAAATGTTAATTTTGATGCTATCAGAATTAAGGGAATTAAAATTAATCCTCGTGTGGATGCCTTTGCATTGGGACTTAGAATTATCAGCGAAAATATGCCGATTAAACACATTAGAGCGTAACCTACTTTATATATTCCATCCATAAATGGCATAGTGGTGCCAAATTGCGTGAACATGATGGTTAATAAAGTCGGGATTTTTGCAGGATAGCTCCATAGTGGTGCCAAAACTGTGTTATATGCCGGTTTGATGACATCGGTATCTTTTAATATGATGATGATGAACGCGTATATCATTAATCCTGAAGTGAGGTTGGCAAAGCTTTGTAAACTTCTCTTAAACGCGCATTTTAACTCGATATCCGAAAATACCGTTTGTAAAAAGATTTTGCCGAGGATGGATACTAAAATAAAGTTTAATACAGGTAAATAGGTGCCTAAGGCGACTATAAACAATAAAACAGAGCTTATGTTATATAAATAAATCACATTGAGGTTTTTGCTCCGTTTTTCTGCTAATAGTAACGCCGTTAACACTATGGCCGGCAACCATAAATTGCCTAAGGTGTTTTGGGCAAAATATAACCAACTCATTGTATAGGGCGTGATGAGGAAAAATAATCCGGTTATTACATAGGCGGCTGTTTTTTGTGGTAATTTCCAATATATTCCTAACAGTACTCCTGCTAAGCTTAATCCGGCAAATGCCCATAGATTATTTATTACCGGTAGTATTTTTCCGTCAAATAATAACTCTTGTAACCAAAAGGCCGAAAATCTACCTTCACTTAGGGCTTGCTCTGAATTGACCGCAAATCTTATGGCAGCCCAATCTCGATTGCCCCACATAAAGTTTATCGTATGGAATAAAAACGCTAAGTTGATAAAACCGAACAACTGCCAAAAACTTTTGCGGTATAATCTCGGTATGGCTTTGTAGCCGTTGATGCATTCGTCCGCCCAATCTAAGTCACAGCATATATGGCGAATTTTTTTTCTTATCTCTGGTATTAGCATACAAAACACAATTATGGCACTGATGAGCCCTAGTGTTACCGAACTGGTTATGCATATACCGCTGCCGTAGCGGGCAGAGATGATACAGCCTAGACTGATGATGATACCACTCATCACTGCAATCAATAGATATAATATCGATTTTTTCATCGTTTCTTCCTTTGGTTAACCTTCTTTCTCATCTTAAAAGGTATGGGGTTATGTGTCAAAGGGTTGGGTTATTTTATCCCCTGTTATAAAGGAAATAATTGGCTATTTAGAGCGAATTTGATGATGAATTATCAATTTTATATTTGATGTGTTTCTTTATGTGTTTGCATGGGGATATTGGTTGATGGGCTATTTTTTGAGTACCAAAAAGCTAAATCTCGCCGCTCCATATATCCGCTCGTCTATTATCTCTAACTCTTTGGGCAGAATAAGCTCTTCGTCGTTGGCGGTTTCAACAATGATTAAACTATCTTCTTTGAGCCAATTTTGCTTAATCAGGGCTTCTAAAACCGGTGTGCTTAATCCGAGATTATATGGCGCATCCATAAAAATTATATCCGCTTTTTCTCGTGCGTGGGGTAACAATCTTGCGTCTTTGTTGATATAATCCACGTTCTTAAAACCGCAGGCGGCGACGTTCTTTTTAGTCAAGTTTAAATTGATGTCTACAAACGTTACTTGCTTTGCTCCTCTTGAACAAGCCTCTAACCCAAACGCACCGGTGCCGGAAAATATATCCATAAAACGGTAGTTGCTCAGTGGTTCGTCTAACTTAGAAATCAAAATGCTAAATACAGCTTCTCTCGCTCTATCCGCTGTCGGGCGCACGCGATTATCCGTCGGCGTAAACAACTTCTTTCCTCGACAACTTCCGGCGATAATACGCATCCTTTTTTATCCTTTCGCTTTGTATCTATTTGATTTCAAACACTTTGCCTAATTGCTCTTTTAAGACTTTTTGCGGAACTTCTTTTACTTCGCCGCATTTTAACGAACCTAACTGAAACGGCCCATACGACAAGCGTATTAAACGTGCCACGTCTAAACCAATGGATGCCATCAATTTACGGATTTCTCGATTTTTGCCCTCAGTCAATGATACCGTCAACCATGCGTTCGTGCCGTATTTGCGTGAGGTGTCTTCCGTCTTTTCTTTAGCTGTGATGGTTTCGGTTTTAGCAATGCTGGCTTTTGCTCTTTTATTGGATTTGTCGGTGGTGCTTGACGGTATCTTATCTGGTTCTGTTTTCTTTTCCGCACCTTGACGGCTGTCTATGCTGATTTTACACGGCGCATAAACCACACCGTCCACCACGGTTCCTTTTTCCAGTTGCTTAATCTTTCGCTCATCCAAAAAGCCATGAACTTTTACTTTATAGCGGCGGCTCCAGCCATTTTCAGGCAACTCTAACGCGCGTGACAGAGAACCGTCATTGGTGAGCAACAATAAGCCTTCCGAATTTAAGTCCAGTCTTCCCACCGAAATCACACGAGGTAAACCCGCCGGTAAATGCGCAAATACCGTATCTCTGCCTTTTTCGTCTTTATGCGTGGTGACCAAACCTGCCGGTTTGTGATACAGCCATAGTCTGGTCTTGTCTTTTTTGTTTATCTTTTCACCGTCAAATAAAATCGTTTCGGTTCCTTCTACCAAAAAAGCCGGTGTTTCCACTGTTTCTCCATTGACAGTAATACGCTTTTGGCGGATTAACTCTTCGGCTTCACGGCGCGAACTGACACCGCAACGGGCAAGGTATTTGGCTATTCTTTCACTCATTTTCGTTCCTATTCTTGTGGGCTTATGTCCAATGTTCTTGTTCAAGCAGAACGCAGGCTTTTTGCGATACTGCCAGATATTCATTGACCACATTGTTAATATCTTTTACTCTATCCGGTTCGATGTGCATTGCTTCGGCAATGTCTAGGATATAGTCTATCTCGTGGTCGTCTAAGGTGTTATCTATATTGCAGACCATGCACATATCTTTGATTAGCGTTAAGGCCTTAGAGCGATCAGTTATCATACGCGCCTGCATAATCAGTGTTTTGCGGTCGGCCGATTTTATCATATTGGCCAGACTTTCACCGCTGACTTCATATTTTAGTGCCATTTCTTTTAAGTATAACAACTCCGCACGGCTCACCTGACGATTGGCCGCCACTGTGCCGCAGATTATCTTTAAAAAGATAAAGCGTTCGCCTTGACTTAATGTATCTATAAAATTTTTATCCGGATAAAACATTGTTACTTTCTCCTTAAAATCCGCCCTATCTTAGGCGTTTTTTTGTGCCTTGTAAAGAGTTTTTTTACCTCTTATCGGCTAGATTATCATAAATTGAGTTTGTTGTGAGGAGAGCTCTGTTATGCAGGGTATGAGAGGTTCGGTTTTTAAATCCGTTTTGCTTAATCCGCTGGTGTGGATTGGGTTGGTTTTGACCGGATTTACACTGCATTATGAAGGCTATTCCAATGCGTATGGAGTATTTTTTGAGTGGCAAACTTATCGCAATTTGGCTATTGGCGCGGCTATTTATGTTTTTCTTTTTAATCGGCAATATAAAAAAGGCGGGGCGAAGTTAGATGTTCCGGAGACGTTGGCGGCGGTGTTGGAAACCATGTATATTATTCTTTTGGTGTGGGGTGTATCGCTGTTTGCTATTGTTAATTATCATACGGGTGGTTTGGCGTATAGTGAAGGATTGCGTCAACGCTATAAATCCGCCGGTTGGATTAAAAACGATAACGCGGCGGAAGATGCCGAGGCCGTGCGCGAGATGACTTCCGATATTGTGGAAGGGGTGGAATTTGAAAAAGGAAAAACTTATCACGTGATTCCGCAGGAAGACGGCTCGTTTATTATTGAGGTGATAGGCGAATAAGCGCGTCTGTGCGGTTGTTCTTTTTAGATTTAAATATAAAAAATCTCTCTTTTGGGGCTTTGAGGGCGGCCAAGAGAGAGATTATTTTTTTAAGATAACTGATTAGTAACTGAACCAGCTTTCTTTTTCTTTCGCGATTTCCCACGCTTTTTTAATGAATTGCGCTAAGCGAGGGGACGGGGTTCTGCCCGTTTCGAACTTGTTTAATTCATCTATCAGCATCTCCGGTGCGGTGCAGACAACAACTTCCGGTCCGGGGAAATTTTTGTATCCATCGGAAAATTTTCCGTGAACACTGATTTCACGACTAGTTGGATTAAATGTTAAAAATGCGGAGGCATTGCTCCAAGATTTTTTTCCAAGATAAATTGTTTCCATAATTTTATAGTATTTTGTTTGACATAATTCTTAAATTCGCAACTACTTATATAACACGTTTTTGAGATGCTGTCAAAAAGTTTTTGTGGAAAATATATTTTTTTGTCAAAAAAATAAGTCGAGTGGAAATCTGCGGAGAAAAGAAGAATTTTATTTGTAAAATTTGGCGGTATGGGCTATGTTGATGGTTGTTGCGAAAGAAAAATAAATATCGGATGAGTTTTATCCTTTTTTTATTGTAAAATCATCGACACCCCCTTTCAATTTTTTTATTACCCGCTCAAAACGAAAAAAATCCCCCTTAAAAACGATTTTTGCTCTTGTGAGGTATTTTTGATGTGGATAAATCGGTTGTCGCTGTTTTTATTTCGGCAAATAATGCTATATTGACGGCAACTTTGTTTATTGAAAGGATAGGGCTTTATGGCTGATAATGATGATTTGAATGAAAACACATCTAACGGTGCGGGCGAAAACGGAGAGGTTGTTTCTGCCGCTATGGTGAATTTGCCTAAGGAAAATATCGCGCCGACGATGATTGTTGATGAAATGAGACGCTCTTATCTTGATTATGCAATGAGCGTTATTGTTTCTCGTGCGCTTCCCGATGTGCGCGATGGTTTGAAACCGGTGCACCGCCGTATTATTTATGCCGCTTATGAAAACGGTTATGACTATAATAAGCCATTTAAAAAATCCGCGCGTATCGTCGGTGAAGTTATGGGTAAATATCACCCACACGGCGATAGCTCCGTTTATGAGGCTATGGTTAGAATGGCGCAGCCGTTCTCAATGCGCTTGCCTCTGATTGACGGACAAGGTAACTTTGGCTCTATGGACGGTGACTCGGCCGCTGCCATGCGTTATACCGAGGCTCGCTTGGCTAAAGTTGCTCACGCTCTTATTGAAGATATTGAATGCGATACTGTTGACTTTATGCCAAACTACGACGAATCGTTGCAAGAACCGACCGTGCTTCCGGCTCGTTTCCCGAACTTGCTCGTTAATGGTACAAACGGTATTGCCGTTGGTATGGCGACCAATATCGCTCCGCATAACTTGGGCGAAGTGTTAGACGCTTGTACCGCATATGTTGATAATCCGGATATTACTATTGATGAACTTATCCGCATCGTTCCGGGGCCGGATTTCCCAACCGGCGGGCTTATTCTCGGTTATGGCGGGGCTAAGAGCGCTTATCATACCGGACGTGGTTCGATTATCATGCGCGCTAAATGCTCTATTGAGGAAATTCGTAAAGATAAAGAAGCCATTGTGGTGCACGAAATTCCTTATCAAGTCAATAAGGCGATGCTTGTACAAAAAGTTGCCGAACTTGTTAAAGAAAAGAAAATTGAGGGAATTTCCGATATTCGTGATGAGTCTGACCGTCAGGGCGTGCGTGTCGTTATTGAAGTTAAAAAGGAATTTCAGGCCGATGTGGTCTTAAACCAACTCTATAAATATACCCAGCTCCAAACCAGTTTCGGTATGAATATGCTCGCCATTAATAACGGGCGTCCGATGATGATGAATTTGAAGGATATTATTGCTGCGTTTGTGAAATTCCGTGAAGAAGTTATTCGCCGTCGTACCGTGTTTAAACTCAATAAAGCACGCGATAGAGCGCATATCTTGGTTGGTTTGGCGATTGCCGTGGAAAACCTTGACCCTGTGATTGAACTTATCCGTACAGCCGCAAGTCCGAACGATGCTAAAGACGCATTGCTCGCTAAAGCATGGCCGGCCGGTGATGTTGAACCGCTCGTTAAATTGATTGCCGAGCCGGGGAGAGAAGTTGTGGACGGAACATATCGCTTAAGCGAAGCTCAGGCTAAAGCTATTCTTGATTTGAAATTGCAACGCTTGACAGGGCTTGAACGGGATAAAATCCATGATGAATTGCGCGCTATCGGGCATGAAATTGAAGAGTATCTTTCTATTCTTGCCAGCCGTGAGAAATTAATGGGGATTATGAAAGACGAATTTGCCGCTATTAAAGCTGAATACGCAAATCCTCGTCGCACGGTAATTGAAGATATTGAAGTTGATACAGATATTGAATCGCTTATCCAACGTGAGGAAATGGTGGTTACCGTTACTGAAGCCGGATATATCAAACGTGTGCCGCTTAATGCTTATAAAGCGCAGAAACGCGGCGGTAAAGGTAAATCCGGTATGACGACCAAAGAGGAAGATTTTGTGACACGTTTGTTTGTCGCCAGTACCCATACGCCGGTGCTCTTCTTCTCTTCTAAAGGTATCGTTTATAAGATGAAAGTTTATAAATTGCCGCTCGGATCTCCGACTTCTAAAGGTAAACCGTTCGTCAACCTCTTGCCGTTGACCGAAGGCGAAAACATTACCGCTATTATGAAATTGCCGGAGAATGAAGAAGATTGCAAAGATTTATCCATTATGTTTGCAACGGCGTTCGGTAATATCCGCCGTAACTCGTTGATGGATTTTGTGAACGTGCAGGCAAACGGTAAAATCGCTATGAAACTTGATGAAGGCGATAAACTCGTTAATGTGGCGCTTTGCGACGATACCTGCGACGTGATGTTGGCGGCTAAAATGGGTAAATGTAACCGCTTCCCTGTGGCTGATTGTCGTGTGTTTGTCGGTCGTAATTCTTCCGGCGTGCGTGGTATTAAGTTGGCGGAGGGGGATGAAGTTATCTCTATGTCTATCTTGAAGCATAGCGACGCTTCTACCGAACAGCGCGACGAATATTTACGCTTGTCTTCCGCTCTTAAACGTACAGACGGATTTGGGGCTGAAGAGTTTGATGAAGTTGCTGCCTTTAACGCTCTTGAACCGCAGATGAGCTATGACGAATTTAAACAAATGCGTGAAAATGAAGAGTTCATCTTAACCGTTACTTCCACTGGTTATGGTAAACGTACTTCTGCTTATGAATATCGTATTACCGCTCGTGGCGGACAGGGTGTTGCCAATATGGAAATGTCTGAACGCAACAAGACCGTCGTAAGCTCGTTCCCGATTAAGGATGATAACCAGATTATGATGGTAACGGACGGCGGTAAACTTATTCGTATGCCGGTTGAAGATATTCGTATTGCCGGTCGTAAGACGCAAGGCGTTATCTTGTTCCGTACCGCTGATGACGAGCAAGTTGTTTCCGTCACTTGGCTTGATGCCGACGATGATGAAGAAGATGAAGTTTTAGCTGAAGAAGTCAATGAGTTTGACGGTGTAGCTGAGGCGGACGCTTCCGAAGAATAAAGCCGCTTGAGCTTTGAGGCTTTTGTGGACTTGGTAAAGTAGCATTAGGGCTGGGGCTCGTTTGAAAAGTTGGACGAGTTCTTAAAGCAAAACAATTAAGGTGTTTGGGGTGTGTTATCTCAGACACCTTTTGGGGTGGGGTACTTGTACCCGTTTGCTTTTAGTCCTTTATGGAGCGGGGGTTGGGAGTGCAACGCGCGTGCTTCTATTTCATTGCCGAGCTTTTTATTTCCTTGGCAAGGGGAGGTGGTGGCGGTGTGCGATTAAAATTCGCAAGGTTGTATCTCGTTGCCGAGCTTTTTTATTTCCTTGGCAAGGGGGAGGTAGTGTTGGCTTTATCCTAAAAATGCCGATAGTTTTGTTCTGTGGCGGATGCGATTACCCTTCGGGGCGTTGAAAATCCAATTTTCAACGATGGATGAATGATTGATGAAAGCCGTTTTGAGAGGAATTTAAAGCCGATTGTCTTATTGGGGAGTTGAATCGGTTGCCCTTCGGGGCAGATTATGCCTAAATATAATCTGATTGCTGTTTTTTTTGATGTGGCTTGCTTTTAGGACAAATGCTTCTTTTTTTCGGTTGCGC
This sequence comes from uncultured Alphaproteobacteria bacterium, assembly GCA_944391405.1. GTDB lineage: Bacteria > Pseudomonadota > Alphaproteobacteria > RF32 > CAG-239 > CAG-267. The sequence continues at coordinate 16,257 of CALXTN010000017.1, forward strand.
AATTTCTTTTTTTATGCTATTCTCTTCTTATGTTAAGTTAGTGGGAGAGAGCAAATGTTTGTAGATATTGAACATTTTAAATTTCCATTGAAAGTTGCTAATATTTTGACGGCGTATGATAAAGGCGTGGTTATTAAAGGTGTACGCCAACCCAAAGAGAAACTGACACCGGAAGTTTGTTTTGATATTCTTAAATCTACCAACTATCCGCGTTGTATTAGAGATATACTTCAACTTATTGCTAAATTGCCGGATGACGAGCAAGCCCAATTCAAAGATGTGGTGCTTGCTTGTTTTGATAACCGTGAACAACCAGAGCCTATTTTTCAATTAGGGCAAGAAATAGCTGAAAAATCCGGCTATGGGATAGAATTTGCAAAACTTAAAAAAATTAAAGAGGGAGAGTATTTATTTTCTGATGCTGATGCTCGGAAATGTTTTATGTGTCTTAAAAGTGAGTTTCTTGATGAAGATTTTAGCGCATATGATAAAGTGATGTTTTTGAGCGATAAAAAAATTCAATTCGGCGAAGATGTCAAATTCCCGAAAAATATGGAATTTCCTAACTCGCTAGATGTTTCTTTTTATGATGAAAAAAAAGGAATAGAAACAGAAAAAGGGTGTGATTTGCGTGGTGTGCAAAGTTTTTGCTTTAAAGAAGGGGCAAAGGTTAATTTGCAATCTGTAGAAAATTTGCCTCCAAATCTTGATATTTCTATGTGTGATGAGGTGAATTTAGGAAATTGTGATTTGAGTGAACAACCTAACCTTCGATTTAAAGACGGCGCTAAGGTGGATTTGGGGTATGCGAAAAATTTGCCGGAAAATATAGACTTTTCTTGTTGTGATGAGGTGAATTTTAAAGAGTGTGATTTGAGAGAACAACCAAATCTTCGTTTTAAAGAAGGCTCAAAGGTGGATTTGGGGCTTGCGAAAAATTTACCGGAAAACTTGGATTTTTCCCAATGTGATGAGGTGAATTTAAGTTACTGTAATTTGATAGGACAATCTAACCTTCGATTTAAAAATGGGGCTTCTGTTCATTTGGGGTATGCGAAAAATTTACCGGAAAATCTTGATTTTTCTCAATGTTCCAAGGTTAATTTATTTCACTGTAATTTAAGCGGACAGCCTAATCTTCGTTTTAAAAAGGGTGCAAAAGTTGGTTTGGACGAGGCTACAAATTTACCTCCTAATCTTGATTTTTCTCAATGTGCAGTGGTTAATTTAAGTTATTGTGATTTGAGCTCTCAGCCTAATCTTCGCTTTAAAGATGGTGCAAAGGTAGATTTGAGACATGCTTATTATTTACCGGCAAATCTTGATTTTTCTCACTGTGCAGTGGTTAATTTAAGAGAATGTGATTTGAGCGGACAACCTAATCTTCGTTTTAAAGAGGGGGCAAAGGTTTGTTTGGATGGTGCGGAAAATTTACCGCCAAATCTTGATTTTTCTCAATGTGATGCGGTGGGTTTATGGGGGTGCGATTTGAGCTCTCAGCCTAATCTTCGTTTTAAAAAGGGCGCAAAAGTTTATTTGGGTGAGGCGGAAAATTTACCAGCAAATCTTGATTTTTCTATGTGTGATGAGCTGAATTTAGAAGACTGCGATTTGGACACGGTTAAAGAGTTGGTGTTCAAAAATCGCGAACAGATGGAAAAAAGTTCTGCCAAACTTCCGGATGACTGGAAAGGGAAATTAGTCTTTACCGATGAGGTGTCGCAAAATGATTTGAATTTGGCCAGAGAAAAGAACCTTGCATCATCTCAGGTTGAAAACGGCTGGAGCAGCTTTGTCGGCAAAATCTTTGGTAAAGGCAGTCGCTAATTCTCAAAACTTCAATAATGACAGGATATCATCTGTTTCTCGGGCGAGAAATAAAATCTTATGTCTAAACTTCTTTTTGTCGTAACATTCTGTTTTTTGTCATAAATCGTTTGACAGTATTTTTTAAAAGTGGTATACTGCTTTCATAAATATCATCGGTGGGCGTTGCTTGTCGGTGTATGGAGGAGGATATAATTATGACGAATGTAGACGATTTTATTGTGGAAATTACCGAGCCGTGGAATCCGCTTAAGTGTTTTAAAAAAGTGGCGGAAAGTGATAAGGAACGGTTTTCCCCTCTGTTTGCGTTGGATATGATGACGCATACCAATAATCCGAAAATTATGGAAATGATGGCGACACGAATGCGTGATGCTATGGATAAGGGCGTGGTTGATTATGATGACTGCGAACCCGTGGTCTTGGGTATGGTTGCCGGGCGCGAGGTGCGTGATGATGTACGCGATATTGTATGGCAAATCGCTGCCGAAAACGGTGCGGTCAATGATTTTGATTATGTGGAGCAAATTCCAAAGTTTATTGATAAAGAAAGCCAACGCTCCAATATGTATAACGCTTGGCATTTGAAAGAAGTCGCCGATTTATCTAAAATGGATTTTATCGGCTATTCGGATATTGGCGCAGCGCCTGAATGCGAAGTCTTGGATTTATCACTGGCTGAGAATATTCCTGAAAAAGCTTTCGATTTTAGCCGTTGGAAAGAGCTTCGTTCGCTTAGTCTCGGTATGGCTGATTGTAAACGCGCTAAGGAAGTTAAAATTCCTGAAAGTGTGGAGGAACTTGATTTGCGCAAAAATCATCAATTAATGCCTGATTTATCTTCTCTTAAAAATCTGAAAACGCTTTATCTTGGTGAAGAAGATATTAAACACGATAAAATTCAATTGCCGGAAAATTTAGAGGAACTTAATTGTGGCTACGCTTCCGGTTTGGCGATGATTGGCGGACAATTGGAAGATTGTAAACATTTGAAACGGGTTTCGTTTGTAAGTTGTGATTTGACGGCTTGTCCTTTGGCGAAGTTGCCGCCTCATATTGAAGAGTTAAATTTATCTTTTGCTCAAAATATCAGTAAGGATTTGCGTGATTTTTCCGATTATAAAAGCTTAAAGAGGGTTACCTTTAACGGGGTGGACTTTAAACCCGAAGATTTGAAGTTGCCGGAAGGGTGTGTCGCTTCAGTCAATGGGATGGAAATTACTCAGGCGCAACCGGCTAAGAAAAAAACTAAAATTAAAAATTTTATCGCTCAGCAGTATTACGCTCATCGTGGTCGATTGTCTTAGTGGAGATATAGTAAATTTTCAATCATGTGAAATGGTCATCTTTAAAATTGACAAAACGTTAACCTCGTGTTAATAAATCGTTGTTTTGGTGGGTGCAATAATAATAAGGATAAAAATTTAAGTGACTGATTTCATCATCGAACCGCAAAATGGCGAAACTCCTCTTAAGCTCTATAATCGAGTTAAGGCGTGTACTCAATTTACGCCAGAATTTGCTTTTGACATCTTAAAGCAAACCAACAATCCGCGGGTGATGGACGTGTTGTTTGAAAAAATGGAAAAGGCTCTTCATAACGGGGCTGATTATTTCTCGTATCGGGCGGCTCTTTTGGGGATGGTTGCGGGGCGTGATTGTCGGGATACCATTAAAGATAAAATCGGAGTCATTGCTTCTGCTCATGGTGATAAATTGGCTTTTGATGAAGTGTGCGGACAGGCGCAAATTATCGGCAGAGTGGCGAAACTTAATGTTTATGACGCGCGTAAGTTAGGTAAAAAGGCAGTGCTTAATAGTATTGAGTTTGATAAATATGACGATATTTTGTTTGTGCCGGATGTGGAACAGATTGATTTGCAACACTCAAGCCAAATTCCGGCAAGTGTTGCCGATTTTGCACGATATCCGAATTTGCGCACGGTAATGTTTGGATGGACTTCCTTTCAAAAGGGGTATAAGTTAAATTTGCCCAAAAACGTTGAAACTGTGGATATGCGTGGTCATACGGATTCTTTTGATGATTTAAGTCGGTTTCAAAATTTGACTACTCTTTATGCGGGGATTTCCAGCCATTTTAATCCGCCGTTTCCCGAAAGTTTGCAATCTTTATCGCTCACCTTTAGTAAACTTTCTCCTGATTTGATGACGAAAATTAAAGATATGCCGAACCTTAAAGGTTTGGATGTGGCTTACTGCAAAAAAGAAAGGGCTGATGAAGATAAGCTCTTTTTTGAACTGCCGGCGACGTTGTCGACGTTTATTTGTAATAAGTCGGAAGTTCTTGATGAACGGATGTTTAAACTTGATATGTATCCGAATTTGAAAAAATTGGAATGGAACAGTTTTGATTTTGCGAAGATGGAAAATAGTGGGACAGAGGTGCGTTTGCCACCGAATTTGGAAGAGTTTTCGGCGGAATTTAGTTCCTTGACACCGCAAATGTTACAGCAAATCAGCGAACTTCATACTCTTAAAAAATTGAAGCTACAGTGGGCGCATTTGGGGTTTTATAAATTACGTTTGCCGCCGAATTTGGAAGAACTGGATTTGAGCTCGGTGCAGGAGATGAATTGTAAAACGCTTAATTTATCTCATCTCTCTCATCTCAAAAAGTTAAAGATGGATATGACTGGAGTGGATAATCCGAAAACCGTAATTGTGCCGAGTAATTGTAAAGTGGAGGCAAAAAATATTCGGGTGATTCAGTTTAAATCGGTGCGGTTTGTTTTGAACGGATTGTTTGGTAAAAGCAGGCGATAGGTCTTTAATAAAGGCGAGAATTTCCGCTTGTTCAATTTCTTTTTTTGTGCTATTCTTTTCTTATGTTAGGTTATTGGAGAGCGCCAATGTTTGTCGATATTACGGATTTTAAATCGGTTCTGGCTGTTGAAAATTTTTTAATTCCTTATAAAAGAGGGCGCTTGGCTCAAGATAAAAAATCGTATCTCCCTAAAGAGAAGATTACGCCAGAGGTTTGTTTTGATGTGTTACGCTCTACCAATGCTCCTCGCAATATAAAAGATATGCTCGAATGTATTGCTGAGCTCCCAGCTTCCGAACAGGCGCAGTTCAAAGATGTGGTGCTTGCAACTTTTTCTAATCGGGAACAGCCGAACAAACAGCCTCATAATATTCTTCTTTTAGGAAAAAAATTAGCGGCGACTTCCGGTTATGAAGAGGAATTAGCTGAGGCGCAGAAACTTCAAGACGGAGAATTTTTGCACTCTTCTTCTAAATTAGATAAAAGTTTTGTCAGTTTCAAAAATGATTTTAAAAATGTTGATTTTAGCGCTTACGAAAAAGTTATTTGTTTAAGTGATAAGGAAATTCAATTTCTGGAAGGGGTTAAATTTCCGAAAAATCTGGAAATTCCTAACTCGTCTGATGTTTCGTTTGCCTTTTATTTTAGGCGCAACGCTAGTTTTTTGGCGACGGGAAGTGATTTAACCGGCGTGCAAAGTATGCTTTTTAAAGAGGGGGCTAAGGTGGATTTGAGCAAGGCGCAAAATTTACCGCCCCAACTTGATGTTTCTATGTGTGCGGATGTGCGATTGTTGCAGTGTGATTTGAAAGACCAGCCAAATTTGCGCTTTAAAGACGGGGCTAGGGTGGATTTGAGTAAGGCGCAAAATTTGCCGCCGCAACTTGATGTTTCCACTTGTTCGGAGGTGGAGTTGTGTGGTTGTGATTTGTCGCAGCAAAATCTTTGCTTTCGCGAGGGGGCCAGTGTTGTTTTGGAAAAAATTCAGAATGTTCCGGTTTGTCCTGATTTTTCTAAGTGTCAAAAAGTGGTGCTTTATGATAGTGATTTTAAAAACTACTTCAATCTTTGCTTTAGAGATGGGGCAAAGGTTGATTTGATAGATATTGATAATTTACCAACGGATGTTGATTTTTCTCGATGCTCAGCGGTGAAGTTGGTTGGGTGCGATTTGAAAGATCAGCCTAATCTGCGCTTTAAAGAAGGGGCTAGGGTGGAGTTGAGAGATGTTGAAAATTTATCGCCGGATGTGGATTTTTCTGTTTGTTCAGAGGTTGAGTTATTTGGGGAAAATTTACATTTGGTTTCGCCTCTTGTTTTTAGGGAGGGGGCGGTTAGACTGAATTTTGCTAATGTGCAATCGCCTCAAATTGATTTTTCTAAGTGTGCGGAACTAACACTCAATCACTGTAATCTCCAAAATGTGGAGTGCTTAATATTTAAAAATTGGGAACAAATGAAGGAAAGTGGATTTCAACGGCCGGATAAATGGAACGGGAAACTTGTCTTTGTTGACGAGCAGCAATTGCTTCAAGCCGGAAAAGATATTGATAAAGAAAAAACAGTTTCGGCAAAGGATGAAGATGGGCTTCATGCAGCGGATGAAAAATCTTCTGCTGAAAAATCTTCTGCTCACAGTCGTTGGGGCGGGTTGGTCGGCAAAATCTTTGGTAAAGGCGGACGGTAAATTTTTTTAGCTCCTATGCGGAAACTTTGGTGGGCTGATTTGTTTTTTGCCGATTTTTACGCTTATTTTATGCATTTTTTGCCCTCTTTTGCGATTCTTGCCCATATCGCATTTAAATTCTTAATTTCTGGTTAAATTCTTAAAATAAATGTTGAAAAATTATTTTATCGGAGCTATACTCCGCACGACTTTGAAACATTAAGAATTTGTAATTACAAATTATTCTACTTTTTATCAGAGCCTTTTTGTTAAACCTTTGGAAATACTTTATTTTCTGAGGCGCATTTTGACTCTGAGACATATTTTAAACTTAAGTTTTTCGTATAACCTTCTGCGGTCGGGGTTGAAAATGACTTTAAAATCGCTCAAATTTGCGAAAAATGATTGGTTTGGATGGCGAATCGTTTAGGTGCGTTTTTTGAAAATTGCGCCGGACATCAAAGAGGTGTTTCTTCTGTCTTAACGGGCAGAACTCTCGGAAAGGTGGGGCAGTTTTGAGAACGGTGAACATCAGAAAGATGGGGCAGTTTTGAGAACGGTGGACATCAAAGAGATGATGCGTTTTAGAAAATGTGCCGAACTTCAGAAAGGAAGCTATCCGTTAATCGTTTGAACGTTGAGCAAAGAAAGTTTTTTTCATAAGTATTGTCGCAGAAACTAACCAGTAAGGATTAAAAGAGATGAAGGAATCTTATACGAGCAAGAAACGTGTAAGAAAAAATTTTGGACGTATTGATGCCGTTATTGATATGCCCAGCTTAATTGAGGTGCAAACCGGTTCTTATAACAGCTTTATCAACAACGTTGATATGTATGGCAATCATTGTGAATTCGGTTTGGAAGAAGTTTTTAAATCTATTTTCCCTATTCGTGATTTTTCCGGAAACGGGGTGCTCGAGTTTGTTAAATACGAACTCGCTCAGCCGAAGTATGATGTTGAAGAATGCATGAAGCGTGACTTGACATACGCCGCTCCGGTTAAAGCAACACTCCGCTTGGTGGTGTTTGATGTTGATGAAGCAACAGGTGCTAAATCCGTTCACGATATTAAAGAACAAGATGTGTTTATGGGCGATATTCCGTTGATGACTGAAAAAGGTACCTTCATCGTTAACGGTACGGAACGTGTTGTCGTTTCTCAGATGCACAGAAGCCCTGGTGTGTTCTTTGATGATGATAAAGGTAAAACCGTTGCTTCCGGTAAAAAATTGTTTGCCGCTCGTATTATTCCATACCGCGGTTCTTGGCTCGATTTTGAATTTGATGCCAAAGATTTAGTTTATGCGCGTATCGACCGCCGTAGAAAATTGCCGGTTACAACAATCTTCTATTCCCTCTATTCTAAAGAAACAGAAGAGAAAATCGCTGAACTCAAAAAACAAGGCAAACGTATTGATCCTTCTGAAATTGAGGGTATGAGCAAAGAAGAAATCCTTGCTTACTTCTATGATGTTGATCATCTGGAAAAAATGAAGAAAGGTTGGAAGGTTGCTTTTGATCCGGCTCGCGTTAAAGGTGTTAAATTCCCATTTGACCTTGTTGATGCAGATACAAATAAAGTTGTTTGGGAAAAGGATAAGAAATTAACCGTTCGCTCTGCGCAAAAATTGGTTGATAAAGGTTTGAAGAGCTTTTTGGTTGATGATGATTATCTTTATGGTAAATTCTTGGCGAAAGCTCTCGTTATCGCTAAAACCGGCGAAGTTCTTGCCGATGCCGGTGCTGAGCTTAATGAAGAACTCTTAAACAAAATTAACGAAGCAAAAATTAAAGAGTTGGATTTGCTCTATATCGATAATGTTAATGTTGGTCCTTATATCCGCAATACTTTGGAAGCTGACCGCAATACAAACCGTGAAGAAGCTTTGGCTGATATCTTTAAAGTTATGCGTCCGGGTGAACCGGTTACTTTGGAAGCTTCTGAAGCCGTATTCAGAATGTTGTTCTTTGATGAGGAAAGATATGATCTTTCTTCCGTTGGTCGTGTAAAGATGAATTCTGCTTTGGATATTCCTTTCTCCGAAGCTCCGGATACACTCAAAATCTTGCGTAAAGACGATATTCTTCGCGTGGTTAAACACATGGTTGAACTACGTGACGGTAAAGGCGAAGTTGATGATATTGACCACTTGGGTAACCGTCGTGTTCGTTCTGTTGGTGAATTGATGGAAAACCAATACCGCATGGGCTTGCTCCGTATGGAAAGAGCTATTCGTGAAAAGATGAGCTCCGAAGTGCTTAATAATATTAAACCGCAAGATTTGGTTAACGCTAAACCAATCGCTGCCGTACTTCGTGAATTCTTCGGTTCTTCTCAGTTGTCCCAATTTATGGATCAAGATAACCCATTGTCTGAAGTTACTCACAAACGTCGTTTGTCTGCATTAGGTCCTGGTGGTTTGAGCCGTGATCGTGCCGGCTTTGAAGTCCGCGACGTGCACCCAACTCACTATGGTCGTATCTGCCCGATTGAAACACCGGAAGGCCCGAACATCGGTTTGATTAACGCTTTGTCTACTTATGCTCGTATCAATAAATACGGCTTTATCGAATGCCCGTATCGTAAAGTTGTTGACGGCGTGGTTACTAATGATGTGGTTTACCTTTCCGCTGATGAAGAATCAAAGTATATTATGGCGGAAGCTAACGCTAAAGTTAAGGAAGACGGTCATTTTGAAAATGATTTGATTACTTGCCGTAAAAACGGTGATGTTATCTTCGCTAAACCTGAAGAAATTAACTTTATTGACGTTTCTCCGAAACAGCTCGTTTCTGTTGCCGCTGCTCTTATTCCTTTCTTGGAAAACGACGACGCTAACCGTGCATTGATGGGTTCAAACATGCAACGCCAAGGTGTGCCGCTTATTCGTTCCGAAGCTCCGCTCGTTGGTACAGGTATGGAAGCAACTGTTGCTAAAGATTCCGGCGCTACATTGGTGGCTAAATATGACGGTGAAGTGGTTGCTGTTGATGCAAACCGTATCGTTATTCGCAGCCATGACAACGAAAATGTTGCCGATATGGGTGTGGAAGTTTATCGTTTGGCAAAATTCCGCCGTTCTAACAAAGATACTTGTATTAACCAAATTCCTTTGGTTAAAGTTGGTGATCATATTCACGCCGGTGATATTATCGCTGATGGTCCTTGTACCGATATGGGCGAGTTGGCTTTGGGTAAAAACGTACTGGTTGCATTTATGCCTTGGAATGGTTTGAACTACGAAGACGCTATCTTGCTTTCTGAACGTATTTCTCGTGACGACGTACTCACTTCTTTACACATTGAAGAATTTGAAGTTATGGCGCGTGATACTAAACTCGGTCAGGAAGAAATTACTCGTGATATTCCAAACGTTGGTGAAGATGCTTTGCGTAATTTGGATGAGTCCGGTATTATTTATATCGGTGCCGAAGTTAAAGCCGGCGATATCTTGGTGGGTAAAGTTACTCCAAAAGGCGAGAGCGTTGTTACTCCGGAAGAGAAATTGCTCCGCGCTATCTTTGGTGAAAAAGCAAGCGATGTTCGTGATACTTCTTTACGCGCTCAACCGGGTATTGAAGGCGTGGTTGTTGATGTTCAAGTCTTTAATCGTCGCGGTGTTGAAAAAGATGAACGCGCTTTGGCGATTGAACAAGCTGAAATTTCTAAACTCGCTAAAGACCGCGATGATGAAATGAACATCGTTCGTAAAAGCTACAATCAACGCTTGAAGGAAATGCTCTTGGGGCTAACATTTGTTGACGCTCCGAAGGGGATTGCTAAGAAACTTGTTTTAACAGAAGAAGTTTTGAAGAACATTCCTGAATATCAACTCGGCAAAATCGTTATTAAAGACGAAGAGTTGATGAGCAAAATTGAAGAATTTACAAATGCATTTAACGCTCGTTTGGAAAGAGTTCAAAAGCACTTTGAACAAAAAGTTGAAGAAGTTCAACGCGGTGATGATTTGTTGCCGGGCGTTTTGAAACAAGTTAAAGTATTTATTGCGACAAAACGTAAAATGCAAACCGGTGATAAAATGGCCGGTCGTCACGGTAACAAAGGTACAGTTTCCCGCGTATTGCCGTTAGAGGATATGCCTTATATGGAAGATGGTACTCCGGTTGATATCGTGTTGAACCCGCTGGGTGTGCCTTCTCGTATGAATGTGGGACAAATTCTTGAAACTCACTTGGGTTGGGCTGCTAAAGAGCTTGGTAAACAACTTAACGAACTTTGCGAACAATATAAACGCGGTGAGAAAACTATCGATGAATTGAACGCAAAACTTAAGGAAATTTATGGCGAAAAACAATATAATAAAGAAATCGCTACTTTGACCGAACCTGAAAAATTGGAAATGGTTGGCAACCTTAAGAACGGTATCCCGATGGCTACGCCGGTATTTGACGGTGCTAACGGTGATGATATTAACCGCATGCTCAAGATGGCTGGACTTCCGACTTCCGGTCAAATCGACCTTTATGACGGTCGTACCGGTGAGAAGTTTGACCGTAAAGTTACAGTGGGCATTATCTATATGATTAAATTGCACCACATCGTTGATGAAAAAATGCACGCTCGTTCCGTTGGTCCGTACAGCCTTGTTACTCAACAACCGCTGGGTGGTAAAGCTCAATTCGGTGGTCAACGTTTCGGTGAAATGGAAGTTTGGGCTCTGCAAGCTTACGGTGCTGCTTATACACTGCAAGAAATGCTCACGGTTAAATCCGATGACGTTAACGGCAGAACTAAAGTTTATGAAGCTATCGTTCGCGGTGAAGACAGCTTTGAGTCCGGTATTCCGGAGAGCTTCAACGTTTTGGTTAAAGAAATCAAGTCTTTGTGCTTGAACGTTGAAATGTTAAACGAAGAACAAGCCTAAGTGATAAAAGGAGTTTTACAAATATGAACGATATTATGAATTTTTTTGGTCAACAGGCTGTATCTGAGTCTTTTGATGAAATTAAAATCTCCATCGCTTCTCCTGAACAAATCCGTTCTTGGTCTTACGGTGAAGTTAAAAAACCGGAAACCATTAACTATCGTACGTTCAAACCGGAACGCGACGGCCTTTTCTGCGCACGCATCTTTGGTCCTGTTAAAGACTATGAATGCTTGTGCGGTAAATATAAAAGAATGAAATATCGCGGTATCGTTTGCGAAAAGTGCGGTGTGGAAGTTACTCTTTCTAAAGTACGTCGTGAACGTATGGGCCATATCGAATTGGCTGCACCGGTTGCTCACATTTGGTTCTTGAAATCGCTTCCGAGCCGTATTTCTATGATTACCGATATTCCAATGAAACAGTTGGAACGTGTTCTCTATTTCGAGAGCTACATCGTTATCGAACCGGGGTTGACCGATTTGAAACTTTATCAGCTTTTGACTGAAGATGAATATCAGGAAAAATTGGATGAATTCGGTGAAGACGCTTTCAAGGCAGGTATCGGTGCGGAAGCTATTAAGGAAATCTTGGCTAATATCGATTTGGAGGCTGAGAGAAAAGCTCTTCGTGAAGAGTTGAGTGATTCCGTTTCTGAAGCTAAACGTAAAAAAGTGGTTAAACGTTTGAAAATTATTGAAGCGTTTATTGATTCCAATACTAAACCTGAATGGATGATTTTGGATGTGTTGCCGGTTATTCCGCCGGAGTTGCGTCCTCTCGTTCCGTTGGATGGTGGTCGTTTTGCTACTTCTGACTTGAACGATTTGTATCGTCGTGTTATTAACCGTAACAATCGTTTGAAACGCTTAATCGAATTGCACGCTCCAGACATCATTATCCGCAACGAAAAGAGAATGTTGCAAGAGTCTGTTGACGCTTTGTTTGATAATGGTCGTCGTGCTCGCGCTATCACTGGTACGAATAAACGTCCTTTGAAATCTTTGTCTGATATGCTTAAAGGTAAACAAGGTCGTTTCCGTCAGAACTTGTTAGGTAAACGTGTTGACTATTCCGGTCGTTCCGTTATTACCGTTGGTCCGCAACTTAAACTTCACCAATGCGGTTTGCCGAAGAAAATGGCTTTGGAATTGTTCAAACCTTTCGTTTATGCAAAACTCGAACTCTATGGTTTGGCTACTACTATTAAAGCTGCTAAACGTATGGTTGAAAAAGAAAGAGTTGAAGTTTGGGATATCTTGGAAGAAGTTATTCGTGAACACCCAGTGCTCTTAAACCGTGCGCCGACATTGCACCGCTTGGGTATTCAAGCATTCGAACCGGTTTTGGTTGAAGGTAAAGCTATTCACTTGCACCCACTCGTTTGTACAGCGTTTAACGCCGACTTCGATGGTGACCAAATGGCTGTTCACGTTCCGCTTTCTATCGAAGCTCAACTTGAAGCTCGCGTTTTGATGATGTCTACTAACAACATCTTGGCTCCGGCTTCCGGTAAACCGATTATCGTGCCTTCTCAAGACATGGTGTTGGGTATTTACTACCTTTCTTATGAGGCTGAAGGTGTTACAGGTGAAGGCAGCATCTATTCTGATGTGAATGAAGTTATGCTTGCTTTGAATGCTAAAGCTGTTGACTTGCATGCTAAAATTAAATGCCGTATGCACTACGTTAACGATAAAGGCGAACGCGTTTATGGCTTGTTGGAAACAACTCCGGGACGTATCATTATTTCCGATATCTTGCCGGATAATGAAAAAATCTCTATCTCTTTGGTTAACAGATTGCTTCGTAAGAAGGAAATCGGTGAAATCATTGATACCGTATATCGTTACTGCGGACAAAAAGAAACCTGCATCATGGTTGATAAAATTATGACTTTAGGTTTTGAAAACGCTTGTAAGGCTGGTATTTCCTTCGGTAAAGACGACTTGATTGTTCCGGATGCAAAGAAGAAATTGATTGCCGAAACTTCTAAACAGGTTAAAGAATTTGAACAACAGTATCAGAACGGTTTGATTACTAAAGGTGAAAAATACAATAAGGTTATCGATATCTGGGCTGCTTGCGACTATAAATTAACCGAAGAAATGATGAAGGGTATTTCTAAAATTGACCACGGTTATATGAACTCCGTCTTCATGATGGCTGATTCCGGTGCGCGTGGTTCTAAAGCCCAAATGAAACAATTGGCCGGTATGCGTGGCTTGATGGCTAAACCGAACGGCGCGATTATTGAACAACCGATTATCTCAAACTTTAAAGAAGGTTTGACCGTGTCTGAGTACTTTAGCTCTACACACGGTGCACGTAAAGGTTTGTCCGATACCGCTTTGAAAACCGCTAACTCCGGTTACTTGACACGTCGTTTGGTTGACGTTGCTCAAGACGTTGTTATTACCGAAACTAACTGCGGTACGGAACGTGGTATTATTGTTCGTCCGGTGGTTGATGGCGGTAACGTTATTGCTACAATCGGTGAACGTATCCTCGGTCGTACGGCTCAAGAAGATATTCTTAACCCAGAAAACGGCGAAGTTTTGGTTAAGAAAGGTAAATTGATTGACGAAAACGACGTTGAAAAGGTTGAAAAAGCCGGTGTTGAACAAGTTAAGATTCGTTCTGTTCTCACTTGCGAAAGCGAACACGGTGTTTGCGCTGCTTGTTATGGTCGTGACTTGGCTCGTGGTACTCCGGTTAACGTTGGTGAAGCTGTGGGCGTTATCGCCGCTCAGTCCATCGGTGAACCTGGTACACAGCTTACCCTCCGTACATTCCACGTCGGAGGTACCGCTTCAGGTACGGCTACCGAAAGTTCCATCAGCTCCAAATACGACGGCAAACTGGAATTCGAGGAGCTCAGGACTATCGAAAGGGTCAATGCCGACGGCAGCAAGAGCGATGTGGTTGTCAGCCGTACCACCGAAGTGCGCATAGTGGACGAGAATACCGGTATAACCTTCTCCCAGTACGATGTGCCATACGGTTCCGTACTCTACAAGAAGGATGGGGACAAGGTGGTGAAAGGAGACCTCACCTGCGAATGGGATGCATACAACGCAATCACCATCATCGAGACTGCCGGAAAGGCACGTTTCGACAGCATGATAGACGGTGTCACATTCCGCGAGGAAATGGCAGATGAATATTCCCTCAACAGGGACAAGGTCGTCATTGAATCAAGGGACAAGACCAAGAACCCGTCCATCAGTATCGTGGATGAGAACGGGGAAATCAAGAAACAGTACAACCTCCCTGTCGGAGCCCATATCATGGTAAATGACGGCGACGACGTGAAGGTCGGGGACATAATCATCAAGATCCCGCGTGCCATCGGTAAATCAAGCGATATCACAGGAGGTCTTCCTCGTGTCACCGAGCTGTTCGAGGCCCGTAACCCGTCGAACCCTGCCATCGTATCCGAGATCAACGGAGAAGTCGTCATGGGCAAGATCAAGAGAGGTAACCGCGAGATTATCATCAAGAACAAGTCAGGTCAGGAGAAACGCTACCTCGTTCCTCTTACCAAGCAGATACTTGTCCAGGAGAATGATTACGTCAAGGCAGGAATGAGCCTTTCCGACGGAGCTGTCTCCCCTACCGATATCCTCAATATCCTCGGTCCTATCAAGGTTCAGGAATACATTGTCAATGAGATCCAGGAAGTCTACCGCCTCCAGGGTGTGAAGATCAACGACAAACATTTCGAGATCATTGTCCGCCAGATGATGAGGAAGGTGCAGATCAACGACCCGGGAGACACAGAATTCCTTCAGGAGGAACTCGTGGACAAATGGCAGTTCATGGACACCAATGACAGGATCTACGGCAAGTACTATGTCACGGATCCGGGCGATTCCGAGAAATATGAGGAAGGGGACATTATCTCTGCCCGCGACATGAGGAGCGAGAATTCGTCACTCGAAAGACAGGGCCTCAGGATGATGGTTCTCCGCGAGGCCAAACCTGCGACCGCAAGCCAGGTACTCCAGGGTATCACAAGGGCAGCGCTGAAGACCAACAGCTTCATCTCCGCCGCTTCATTCCAGGAAACCACCAAGGTGCTCAGCGAGGCTGCAATCCGCGGCCGCGTAGACACTCTCGAAGGTCTGAAGGAAAATGTGATCTGTGGTCACGCAATCCCTGCCGGAACAGGCCAGAAAGAGTTCCAGGAAATCCTGGTCGCTCCTATGGAAGAATACCAGAAAGCTATGTCAGACCTTTAGTCCGGCATCCGCATAATCGAAAAAGAGGTGGCCGTCAAATGGCCGCCTCTTTTTCATATTTCTACGTCCTGTATGCTGACAAGAGAGCGACTAACGGTTCCGTGCGTTACGTTCGATGCGAAAATCCTCATGTACGACACAGTGACCTTCAGGCCGGCAGGGCGACTCAAGAAGGTACACTTCCGTTTCGTTTGAAATCCCTCCTTCTGAGCCCTTCGGGAAAAGACGATACGGAAAGCAATTGTGGGAGAATCGGAAATTTATATGTAAGTTTGCGGAAACATCAATGGTTATGGGAAAGCTTTATCCGGTAGGAATACAGAATTTCGAGAAGCTCCGTAACGGAGGATACTTCTATATCGACAAGACTGCGCTGGTATACAGACTTGTCACGACTGGCAGTTATTATTTCCTGAGCCGCCCGCGCCGGTTCGGAAAAAGTCTGTTGGTCAGCACTCTTGAAGCGTATTTCCAGGGAAAGAAAGAGCTGTTCGAAGGACTGGCTGTCTCGGAACTCGAAAAGGGATGGAAACAGTATCCGGTCATCCACCTTGACCTCAACGCCAAGAAATTCGACGGTCCTGAAGATCTCATAAGGCTGATAGACCGTCAGCTGCTTGTATTGGAGGCGGAATATGGAAAAGTAGAGACCGACGAGACAATAGACGACAGATTCGTCAGCCTGATCCGGAACATGTATGACAGGACGGGAGAGCGTGTAGTC
>CALXTN010000018.1 GCA_944391405.1 uncultured Alphaproteobacteria bacterium
TTCCGGCCTAGCGCACCATCTTTTTTAGATTAAAACGCCTTTGTGGCGTTTTTTTGTTTTTGTAGATAAAATACTTTCTGACAATATGTTTGACAAGCTGCTATAGTTTTTTTAGTCTAAGTAAAGAAATTAGATGTTTATTAGAGGAAGTATGGTTGAGTTTTTTGATATTTTAGACGAATTCGGAAATAAAACAGGGAAAATAAAAAATCGCGAAGAGGTCCATCGGGACGGAGATTGGCATAAATCGGTTCATATTTGGATTGTTAATGATAAAAATGAAGTTCTTTTGCAGAAACGCAGTCCAAATAAAGATAGTCACCCTAATATGTGGGATATTTCTTGTGCTGGTCATTTGACGGTTGGGGATACGTCAATATCTGGAGCTCTTAGAGAAGCTAAAGAAGAGTTGGGACTTGATATTTCTTCTTCACAATTGCAACTTATTGGTCAAAGAAAAAAGGCTAGTCATTATACTCAGGCATTTATTAATAACGAATTTAGCGATGTCTATTTATTGCGCTTATCTATTGATATTCATGAATTGCTGTTACAAAAAGAAGAAGTTTCTGATGTAAAGTTTGTTTCGCTTGATACTTTTAAAAATATGATAACAGCAAAAGATAAAACTTTGTTGATGCATAATGAAGAATTTGAAATGCTTTTTAAAGCGTTGAGTGTAGGGGATATATAAAGGGAAATATTTTGACAAATTATAGATATACAGCGGTTATAGCGACAATTTCTAATACTTTTTGTGATGCTATTTTGGATTATACAGTAGGCTTTTACAATTACTATAAGGTTTTACTGTTAACATCGATGATAGCTTTTGTTGGGCAAATCGGAATAGGACTTTATTCCGGAATAGCTTTTTCTCTTTCGGCGTTACCTTATGTATTTATTCATGCTGTTTTGATTTTATTGGGGTATATTTGTTTTGTTAGAGCTCTGAAATATATTCCTGTTGCATTGGTGGGATTGATAGAAGCTAGTAGTTTGTTTTTGACTTTTGCAATTGATGCTTTTTTAGGGTATGTGGTTCTTTCTTTTTCGTTTATACTTTTATTGGCGTTATTTGTTTTTTCTATCTTTTTATTTACAGAAAATTGTATTCAAGATAAACAGAATTGTATCAAAACGATTAGACCGATTGGTTTTGTTTGGGTGTTTGCTTCTGTTTTGTTTTATTTGGCGGCACCATATTTGGTTAAAGTTTCTAGTTTTAAGGGGGCTAATGAAATTGCTATAAATTTAGGTTATTATTTCATTGCTATTCCGTATTTTTGGTTTCAATTGCACTTTATGAAAATAAAACAAAATAGCACTGCGCAGGATTCGGTAAAGTGGTGGCAAAATATATATGTACTTTCTTTTATTATAGGGCTCTTAGAAGCAGTGTATTATGTATTTGAAACTTTTAGTTTTATAAATGATACTCCAACTGTAGTTGTAGTTATTGAGCAGACAAGATTATTTTTATTATTTATTTTTTCGATTTGTCTTAAAAGAGATAAATTTTCCTGGAAAAAGTTAATTGCTTTAATGTTGGGAGGTTTCTCTGTCGCAGGAATATATTTTTACTAATACTTTGGGGAACTTTGATATGGATAGAGGGGAGAAAATATGAAACTCGTTGTTGATGTAATGTCATGTGAGGATACAATTAATAGTATTCTTCATTTTCAAACAGATGATAATTCTTTATATTGGCGTGAAAAGTTGTTTCAGGTGTATCCTAACTTAGATAAAAGCAAGGGACTTGATGCGGATTGGTGTGTGCGAAAAGAATATTTGTGTGAGCAATTGAGGTTTTTATATTCTCAAGCTGAAAGAGAGTTCGCTTTTAAATCTGATATATTCAATCAATATTGGCTTGAGCGAAAAAAAGAAGTGATAGAAGTTTTTTCTAAGGTTTTTCAGATTGATTGTGAGAATATTCTTGATGACATGACGGCGCAAATTTCATTAAATCCAATTTGCCCGCGTGATATTCATCATCATTTCTTTACGTTTTTTTATCGTTATGGAAAAGAACAGTTTTTAATGACTGCAATACATGAAATGGTTCATTTTGTTTGGTTTCATATATGGCATAAACATTTTAAAGACAGTGTTTCATATTATGAAGCACCGCATTTGGAATGGTTGTTGAGCGAAGTGGCTATTGATACCTTTGTTCATCATTCGGACATTGGAATATTCTTTGATAGTTCTCGTATAGAAAGACCCGCATATCGTTATTTTTATGATATGAAAGTGAATGGGAAACCGATATTAGCCATGCTTGAAGAATTTTATTTGAATGCAACATCTATTACAGATTTTATGGAGAAAGCTATTCAGTACTGTCGAGAAAATGAAAAAGTTATTAGAAAACAAGTTCTTTAATGCTCTGTTTTAAATGGAATTTAATTTTTGTGGGGTAAATTCTTTTATATATGTTAAAGCATGGGGTTGCAGATGCGATTGAAAGTTATTTTTGCTAATGTGATTTAAGGGATGATTCATGTTGGATATAATGATAAAAAAGAAAACCTTTTTACTGGATTTCATCCTAATAAATATGTTGAATATTTTGAAAAACAGCAGCCTGATATTTTATGTTTAGCGGAAGCTCTTATTGATACACCTGATGGAAATAGCTCTTTTGTAGAACAAATTACAAAGGCTTGTGGTTTTTCTTATTATCGTAATTTGGTAGGGGAAAAAGCATTTTTTGTAGATGATAAATATTACGGGTTATCTATTTGTTCTAAATTTTCGATTGACGCGTATCATGTTCAAAAGTTGGCAAATCCTAAAATTGAAGCAATTCGCCCTAATGGTGATTGTTGGGTTATGCATGATAAATTTATTCAGAAGGCTGTTTTAGATTTGGGGCAAGGTCACATGCTTAGTTTAGTAAATACGCATATGTTTCCTTTTCAGCATTTTAATAAACATTTTTGGGATGATGAATTTGCTTCTTATCGTGCGCAATGGGCAGAATTGTTGAAATCTGATAGCAATAGCCTTTCTTTAATTACAGGAGATTTTAATACGGTTGGAATTACAATAGATAAGGCTTTTCCTGAATTAGAAATAGGAGGAGCTTTGCAATCTGTTGTTAATTATGATGGTAAGATGTTTCAGCCAACATATCTATATGATACGCAAATTGAATATATTTTGGTTTCATCTGTGGCTAAAGTTGTTTCTGCAAAAACTGAGATGGTATATTCGGATCATCCTTTTCTGATTGCTGAAATAGAGCTTTAAATACACCGTTAATTTTATTTACTTCTGACTAAAAATAAAGTAAAATATCTTTATTAAGTATGGGGGAAGAGATGTTATCATTTGAGGAGATTTTAAATACAGTGTCTGATGATAAAGTGATGGTTGATTATCCATCTCTTTCTCGTGATTTGCGACAGAAAATGAAAGAAAGTTATATTACTCCAGATATTCAGAGATTTTATATTGCTTATTATGCTAAGATGGCTGCTGAGCATGTGGGGTTTTCTAAATTTTCTAAGGAAAGCCAGCAGGGATTTAAATCTGAAATAGAGCGTTTGTATGCAAATATTTCAGAGAATAAAAAACAGCAAGATTTTTTAGAAGAAATGGTGTCAAAAACTGTCGGATTTATTGAAGATCGGCATTTTGAGGTAAATGTTGGCGGAAAAATGTTTCATGGAGGTAAACCTAAGTCAGATAGGACTGTTGGAAAGAATTTTGCATATAGAACTCATGAAGAAAAGCCCGATACTTATCAAGAACAGGGTAAAGCTGTTGGACGGACTGATATGGGAGAAGAGTTTCCGATTTGGGAAATAGGAACAATGAGAAAAGCAAATGAGGATATTCTGGTTGTTTCTGTTTATGATATAGCTCATCGAGATAATTCTTATGAAGCATGGAGTGATTTTATTGAAAAGTTTGATGATGTTTATTTGACAAATAAGGATAAGTGGGAAAAGGGAAGAATTATTCTTGATGTTCGTGGAAACCGCGGTGGAGAAGATAAACCTATAGATCATGTTGCTAAAAGATTGTACGGAAATATGGTTAATACATATAAACGTTGTGAAATTAAAGATACTCCTTTGGGAAATTGGATTTTGCATAAACATGGTGCTTTTAAACCTCAAAATTATGAAAAAGATGGATTAAAAGATGCTGATATTGTGCAGCGAAGATGTTTTTCCGGTGAAAATAGAGTATTGTTTGATGAAACGCAGACTTTTTATCCGTTTAATGAAAAAGATGGATATAAGGGGAGGATAGATATTTTACTGTGCTCGAGAGTGGGCTCTTCGGCAGAGAGTGCTTATTCTTCTTTTTATCATCATCCTAATGTTAGATATATTGGTGAAAATACTCATGGTATGCAGCAATATACTCAGGGAACTTTTAATACTCCATGGGGAGAGGGTATGCGTGTCGGATGGGGTAAATTGACTTATTGGGATAAGGAAGGGGAAAATATTGAGGTTGTTGGTCATAAACCAGACGTAAATTGTTCCGGAAAAGATGCGTTTGATGTGGCTTTGTCTATGGATAGAGATGAAGGGCGAATTATCGGTTTTAGAGAAAAAAATGAAGCTGTCTGCGGGAAACAAGCTTTTGTTGAGTATAATCCGAAAATTGCTTCTGATTTGCGGAAAGCATATTATGCAAAATACATAAATCCGGCATTAGGTGTTATTGAGGAACAAAATAAAAGAGATAGAGTTGCTCAATGTTTAGGACGAGCAAAGAGTCATTTTGCCACAAAAGACGATATTGAGCAAGATTATCCGAGAAAAAGTAGTTTTGTCTCTAATGTGATAACTGTAAAAGTTAATAAAGGTAATGATGGAATGTGATTTTAGGAGGCGTTATGGTTAAAAATATCGGTATGATTGGTGATAGTATTGCGCATGGGTATTATGATGAAACGGATATGGGATTTTTTGCGCAATTGGCAAAATTAATTTTAGAAAGCCATTCAGGTGAATACGTTTTTAATAATATGGCGCAGTCCGGCGATAATATTGCTGATGCTACGAATCGAGCTGTTTTTGAAGTTTTATCAAGACAATTTGACTTAATTATCGTTAATATTGGAATTAATGATTTAAGACGGAGAAAAAATAGCGATTTACAGTTGGATTTTTCTGAAGGTGCTCGTATTATGTATTGGAGTAAATTGCTCGATATTTTAGCTAAAACGGATGCAAAAATTGTTGTTATGGATTTGGTGCCGGTGATTGAGAGCAGATATTCAGAGCAGGCTTCGTTAGTTCGATATAATTCAGATGTGGAAAGATATAATGAAATCATTAAAACCATTTGTCAGGACAGAAAGGTTTTCTTTTTTTCTCGATATGAAGATTGGAAATCTCGTGATTTAGAAAAATTGTATAAAGATGCAACTCATCCTAATGCGATTGGTCATCAGATGATGGCGGAAGAAATTTATCGGTTTTTGCTAGATAATGCTTTGTTAAATTAGCCGTTTTTTTATGGTCATTTATTTTTTTGATAGAGTATTTGTGCAAAAGATTGATAAAACGCTGGTTTTGATTGTTGGTCTATGTATATTTTTTATGACCGTTTTTTTTCTGCAGTTATTGGACTAAAGTGTTATGTGTGAAAATTTTAAAAAGGCTTTTTATAAACTTATTTTTCATTTTGTTCGAAATAAACATCGTCGTAAACAGCTTTATATCTGTTTGTCTAAGTTAGGAATTGTTCAATATTTGAAATTGGCAAAATTGAGTGTGCTTGAAAATCAAGAAAATAAAAGGTTTAAATATTTTATTTCAATAGCATGTATTATAAAAAATGAGGGAGCATATCTTAGAGAATGGATTGAGTATCATAAATTGATAGGTGTAGAACATTTTTATGTATATGATAATGAAAGTTCTGATGATACAAAAGAAATTTTAAAACCATATATAAATGCAGGATTGGTTACGTATATTTATTATCCTGGGCGAGATATGCAAGACGTTGCATATTTAGATGCTTGTCGTAAGTATGGGCAAGAAACGAAGTGGATGGCTGTTATTGATTTGGATGAATTTATTGTTTTGCACAAAAGTCGTAATTTACATGAATTTATGGCGGAATTTACAGATGTTAGTCAAGTTAGTTTGCATTGGGTTATTTATGGAAGTTCTGGTTTTGAAAAGAAACCAGTTGGGTTGGTTATTGAAAATTTTAAAGGACATGCTCGTTTTGCGGATTTTTCACCAAAATCTATTTTTAATCCAAGAACAGTTGCTGATACAGGTGCGCATTATATGTGGGTTTGTGGTAAATGGGTTAATGAAAATCATCAGGAATTTGGTAAATTTTCGGAAAATCCTATTCAAAAGGCGCAAGTTAATCATTACGTGATTAAATCTTGGGAAGAGTTTTATAATAGAAAAGTGGCTCGAGGACGGGCAGATTATAAAACTTTTGGTGATGATTTGCGAGAGTATTTTAATCAATACGATAAAAATGAAGTATATGATGATTTGATGCGAAATTTTGCGGAAAAATTAAAATCAATTTTGAGATAATTACTTTATAGCTTTTTTTTCTAAAAAGTCGTAGCGAGTTCTTGTATTTTTAATTTTATGAAAGGACTGTGGCTATGATTTATGGGTATATTCGAGTTAGTACAGATAAGCAGACAACTGAAAATCAGCATTTTGAAATTAAAGAATTTGCTCTTAAAAATGAAATTATCATTGATAAATGGATTATGGAGACGATCAGTTCAACTAAGGAGCTGGAAAAACGGAAATTGGGTAAATTGCTTAAAAAATTAAAGAAAGGTGATGTTCTTATTGCTTCTGAGCTTTCTCGTTTGGGGCGTAATTTGTTGCAGGTTATGAGTATATTGCATCATTGTATGTCTTCAGGTGTGCGTGTATGGACTATTAAGGATAATTATCGTTTAGGGGCAGATATTCAATCTAAAGTTTTAGCTTTTGCTTTTGGTTTATCTGCTGAAATTGAGCGAAATCTTATTTCTCAACGAACAAAAGAGGCATTGTTACGATTAAAGTCTGAAGGAAAAATTTTGGGCAGACCTAAAGGACGTAAAAATACTAAACTCAAATTGACCGGTAAAGACAGTAAAATTTTAGCGATGCGTATGGAACATATTTCAAAATCTCAAATTGCCAGAGTGTTAGGGGTGGATAGGTTGACTCTTTCTCGTTATATGGCAGAACATTTGCGTGATCCTATGCTTGAAAATTGTCTTAATGAAAAAGTATAAGTTTACGATGCTTTTTCATTGTCTGTTTCGGTGTTTGTTTTGCGTCCTTTAAGATTGATTAAAAATTGTGTTTCCATTTTTAAATATTGATCAAGCAACCATCGTGATCGTGATACTGAAAATATTGTCAAAAGTAATAAAATAAAAATTACTTTGGGGTTTTCAGTTAAAAATTTATGTACGACTGTTACAATGAAAAAAGATGAAACTAGTATGCGGAAGCTGGTTAGGATAATCAGGGGAAGGCGATTTGCTTTTTTCGCCATCCATAGGCGATAGTAAATTTTTGATACTTGATTTTTTCCTGTGAAGAAATTGCGTACACGTTGCATTTTGTCGTCGACTGTCTTTTCTTCGCTGTTTCCAGCTTCCCCTTTAGCGCATTGAGCTACGATGTCTATTTCTTCGGCCTGATTTTTAGGGAAAATCCAGGTCATTTTATCTTTGAGAAATTGAGTAGCAATAATGTTCCATCCAATTAATGCTTTTAAAAATGGGGACATTAAAATAAATGTTAGTGTGGTTAGTACTAAATTAGCAGGAATTCTGTATGGAAAGACGGTATGTATAAGTGGTTGAAGCATTGATGCTAGGACAATTATACTATATAAAATGGTTGAGAATAGAGATAATCGTAAAAAATAGTTTTTAAACAATGCACTCCATAGTCTTTCTTCGTTGTGTGTCATTGTTGTTGTGGTTTTGTTTATATAACCTAACCATTTTTCTGGAAGAATTCGATTTAGTTTTTTGTATGCAGGTTCTGCTGCTTTCATCATTACCGGTGTTAAGAATGTGGTTATGACCGATACTGCAACGATGATAGGATATACCTTGGGACTTAATACATTTAAACTCATACCCAGCGAAGCAATAATAAATGCAAATTCACCGACTTGAGCAAGAGAAAATCCTCCGTAAAGAGCAGTTTTTAGTGTTTCCCCGGATGCAACGAAACCAAAACATGAAAATACAATTTTTCCTATAACAATAATTAAGGTTATTACAATAATGGGTTCGGCGTATGTGATGAACATTTGTGGATTTACCATCATTCCTACGGACACGAAAAATACAGCTCCGAAAAAATCTTTGAGGGGTTGAATGGTTTTTTCTATTCGATTGATAAATTCAGTTTCGGCTAGGATTGATCCCATAATGAATGCACCAAGAGCTGATGAGAAGCCAGAAGAAGTTGCTAATAAAACCATTCCGAAACATAGGCTTATGGTTATGATGAGTAACATTTCATCAGTTAGGTATTTCTGAATTTTTTCTAAAAAGGTTGGGACAAGGTATATTCCAATGATGAAACATAATATTAAAAAGAAAATTAATTTTAAGGTGCTTACTCCCAAAGCTATTCCGTTTATTGTGCTTCCTAGAGCTATTGTCGGTAACAATACGAGCATTAGTATTCCAACTAAATCTTCTACGATTAGTACTCCAAAAACTAAATCTGTGAAGCGCTGTTTTTTGATGTTTAAGTCGTTGAATGCTTTGATGATAATAGTGGTGGAGGACATGGATATCATGGAGCCTAAAAAGAAACTGTCTATGGTAGACCAACCTAGTAGCAAGCCAATATTATAGCCTAGAAACAGCATGAAAATAATATTGGCATTAGCAGTTATCATGGCTGCTTTTCCCACGTTTAGCATTTTTTTGAAGCTAAATTCTAATCCTAAACCAAACAGTAAAAATATAACTCCTATATCTGCCCATAAGGTTAAATCTTCTTTATCTTTTACAGTGGGTAATAAATCAAAATATGGTCCCGCAAAAATTCCGGCAAGTACGTAACCTAAGACCATAGGTTGTTTAAATTTTTTGCAGAGCAGGGTTGTGATACCTGCATAAATGGTAATTAATGTTAAATCTATGATAAGTGAGTGAATTGTGTGCATTTTCTTTACTATATCTCGTTTATGTATAAGCTATATTTACGGAGATTTTCTTTATTTCTAGTTAATAGCTTTTATGTATATGAGATGTTGTTATTTTTCGAGCTCAAATTCATTGTTATTATGATGTTTAAAGTATGATGCGTTGCCGTCATCCCATTTTATTTTTAAGCGATTTTGTGGCAAAAATTCATATTTTCCGCAGTTTTTATATGCATTGTTAAAGCTGCAAATTCGATTGTTTTCTTGTTGGATAAAGGTATCTTCCCATTGTGGGGTTTTGAGATAAATATAAGGAGCATTAGGTGGTGGGGTGAAGAAATCTGAAGCTAGTGCAAAGGGAACTTCTTTGATTCTTAATCCATGATATGCTTGTTCATATTTGAGATAAACAGTGAACAAGCGTTCTCCTAAATATGCGAAAGCAAGCTTTTGTTCGGTGTTTCTTGCTGGTAATTCATCTTTTATTTGTTGGTATAACGGATGTAAGATACTAAATAGCCAAGTGGCGTAACTATTTAAAATTTCTCGGCGAGTGATAAACATATTTGTTGGATAGAAACCCTCATCACTTTTTAGGGTTTGATTAGCAAAATCATACATTTGTGGGTATTTTTTGCGAATAATTTCGAGTGCTTTATCTAAATCTGAGATAATATGCTCTTTTTGGTATTGTTTGTAAGCATTTATTTTTATAGGTTCGGATACGATTATATCATGTGTTGCAAACCAGGGCAAAATGTATTTCTTTTCAAGTTCTAAATTGTGTAAGAATTCTTGAGAAAATTTTTCTAAATGCTTAATTCCCAGATGGCGGAAGCGCATGGAGGGAAAAGTTAGCATCGGATAGCGAGAGTTATCGTTTATACATAAAAAGCGACGATAGTGAAACATGCCGACGTATGGAGAATCGGTATTTTTCCATATCCAATAAAGAGCTGTTAATTCGGCAAAGTAACGATTTAAATTGGAAATATTTTCACCTGTGTCATCGCCTATCATGTTTTGATTCAGCCAATCTATTTGTTCTGGTGTAAAGGTTCCTTGGCGCGAAGGAGTGGCGACAATGCTTCTGCCGCCTTGTATAGGGGTAAATATTTCACTTTTAATGAGTGGAGCTGGTTTGTAATATACGACATATATTTTTAGATAATCTGTTTTATAAATGAATAAAATGTAGCTAAAAAGGCATAAAATAAAAGCAGCAAAAATAGTGGTTATAAAAAATAAACTTTTACTGCTTTTCATAGGTATTCCTGTCTGAATGTAATAATTATATTGAGCTTAATTGAAGTAAGTTAAGCTATAATATTTGGGTTAATCAACGTTTCTATCTTTTGAATTTTGTTTTTTAAATTTGTTCTTTGATTATTTAGTTGTTGTGCTTGATAGAAATCTATCATTTGTTTGTTTCTTACAAGTTTTGTGATATCTGACTTAACCCTTCTTTCTTCAAGTTTTAATTCGCAAAGTTGTACTTGAAGTTTATTAAAAGAATTGGTATTTGTCATTTGTATACTCCAAAAGTTACATTTTTCGCTTTATGCGATTCTTGTTCTTCGCGCATATTATACTGTATTTTATATGAAAAATCAAGATATTTTGACGGCGAATTTAAAAAATTAGTGAAAAAATATAAAATTCTGCTAGTTTTATAAAAATATTCTCGTTATGTATTTTCAAAATGAAACTTTATTGATGGGATAGGAATATTATGACTGAAATTAAAAAAATCGGTATTTTAACAAGTGGCGGTGATTGTGCTGGTCTTAATGCTGTAGTAATGTCTGTGGTTAATTCCGCAACCAAACTTGGTTGGGAGGTTTATGGTATTCATAACGGTACAGATGGTGTTACCGAGACTCCGTTGTCTTACGAATTGTTAACTGAAAGAAATTTTTCTGACACTCCTTGGCCTCGTTTGGCTGGTTCTTATTTGGGGTCTTTGAATAAAGGCGTTAAAATGGAATCTCAAGCTGAAATTTCTGCTCGTTTTGGCAAAGGTGTAGCTGAATTGGGCTTGGATGCTATTGTTGTTGTTGGTGGTGATGGCAGTATGAATATTGTTAGCAATTATTGCCATAACGCTGGTGTTAAAATGGTTGGTATTCCAAAAACGATTGATAATGATACCCCATTAACACAATATTCAGTTGGTTTTGATTCTGCTTGTCAGGTTTGTACAGATGCTGTTGATGCTTTGTGGAAAACCGCTCGTTCTCACCAACGTGCTTTGATTTTGGAAGTTATGGGGCGTGATGCAGGACATTTAGCAATGCGTTCTGCTGTAGCTGGTTTTGCAGATGTTTGCTTGGTTCCTGAAATTCCTTATACTGTTGATGGAATTATTAATAAATTAAAGAGTATTAAAGCACAAGGGCGCAACCATGCTGTTATCGTTGTTTCTGAGGGCGTGCATACAGAAAGCGGCGAAATGGTTTCTAATTCAAAGAATCTTATTGGTGAAAAAATTAATGGTGGTATTGGTGAATATTTGAGCGCGGCTATTAATGCTAAATATTCAGATTTTCAAACTCGTGTTACAAAACTAGGTCATGTTCAACGTGCTGGTGATCCTACTGCTTTTGATAGAGCTTTGGCGTGTGCTTTTGGTGCAAAAGCTGTTGAGTTATTGAAGGCAGGACATACTGATGTTATGGTGGCTCTTAGTGGTGATAAATTAGTAACATATTCTTTGGAAGAAGTTGTAGCAGAGGGGACAACATTGTTGAATAAAGATAGTGTATATGTTAGAGCTGCTATTGATATGGGAATGTATGTTGGTGAGATTAAATAATTAATTAAATCTTATTCAAAGCGACAGTTGTTGAAACTGTCGCTTTTTTGTTGGGTATAGAATGTTAAATGTGGTGAATCTATTTGGCTTTTTAAATCTTTTCGAAATTTATACGTGGATCAACTAGAGAGTAGGTTATATCGCTTATTAGTTTTAAAATTAGTCCAAGTAATGCAAATATGTATAAACTTCCAAAAATCACAGGATAATCTCTTGTTATGATTGCTTCATATCCTAATAAACCAATTCCATTTAAACTAAAAATTATTTCTATTAATAATGAACCAGTAAATAGTATTTTCACTAATAAGCTAGGCAGGCCTGCTATAATTATCATCATGGCGTTACGGAAGACATGGTGGTATAGGATTCTATTTTCAGATAATCCTTTTGCTCTTGCGGTTAAAACATATTGTTTACTTAATTCGTCCATGAATGAATTTTTAGTTAACATGGTTAATGAGGCTATTCCTCCAATTACAATGCAAATTGTGGGTAATGTGATGTGCCAGAAGTAATCTCCGATTTTTTGCCAGAGAGTAAAGTTTTCCCATCCATCAGATGTTAGACCTTTTAGTGGAAATAGTTGGAAATAGGTTCCTCCAGCAAATAAGACTATGAGTAATACTGCAAATAAAAATACGGGGATTGCTGAACCAATAAATATGATAAAGGAACTTATCATATCAAATTCTTCCCCATCTTTGCGGGCTTTTTTTATGCCAAGAGGGATAGCTATTAAATAGATTATTAATGATGACCACAATCCTAACGATATAGATACAGGGAGGCGTTCTTTTATTAATTCTAATACAGTTTTGTCTTTATAGTAACTTTTACCGAAATCAAAGTGAATATAGTGATTAAGCATTTTGATAAAACGTTTGTGTATAGGCTTATCAAAGCCAAATTGTTTTTTTAGTTCTTTGACTAAATCATCGGGTACGCCTTTGGCTCCTTGGTATTTTTGTTCGTTTAGGTTGGGCATTCCAGAATTGATGTTTCCTGTAGTGCTTGTATTTATTCCTTTATACTGTGCGAGCATGTATTCAACAGGTCCTCCGGGGGCTAGTTGTATGATTGCAAAATTGATTAGTAATATGCCCAAAAGTGTCAGTGGTATTAATAAAAGTCTTTTGATAATGTAGTTATGCATTTTCTGTTAATCCTTTATCCACCAAGTGTTGATATCTACGCCAAGATTTTGGTTGTTTTCCGGAAAGGCAAATTTATCCCAATAAGCAATGCGGTCTGCGTTTGAGTACCAATTAAAAATAACATAGTGGTTGAATAGCAATACTCTATCTAAGGCTTTGACATATGCAGTGTAGAGTTCGCTGTTGTCTGTTTCTATGAGTTTATTGATAAGATAATCAATAGTTGGATTTTTTATACCAATAATGTTGTTGCTGCCTTTGGTATCAGCGGATAGACTGCTCCAGAGATCTTTTTGTTCTGTTCCAGGCATGTAAATTCCGCTGACGCCTCCAACAATTATATCAAAATCAAAATTATCTAATTTGTTTTTGTAGGTATTGATTTCAAGAACTCGTGTCGTGGCGGTTATGCCTATTTTGCGTAGGTTTTCTATAAATGGTAATAAAACGCGAGTGAAAGAGTTTCCATTTGCAGAATTTATAATGATTTCAAATTCTAATGGTTCTCCGGTTTTTAGATTGCACATTTTTTCATTAATGAAATCATATCCGGCTTCGTTTAAGAGTTTAACTGCCATTTTTAGATTTTCTCTATCAGACAGCGAATCATTACGGAATATGTGTTCTATCGGAGTGGTAAATATTTCCGGTGGTAGTTGTTCTTGTAAAGATTGTAAAATTTCTAATTCTTTTCCTTGTGGAAGGGCCGTTGCTGCAAAATGTGTGTTTGCAAAGTAACTTCTTAGTCGTTCATATTGATTATAAAATAAATTTTTATTGGCCCAAGGAAAATTGAAGGCGAAATCAATGGCTTGTCTTACTCGCGCATCTTTAAATTTTTCCTTGCGTGTATTGAATGCAAAAAATTGAGTGGTGGCTGGGCGATTGTGTTTGATGGCTTGTTTTTTTATTTTTCCTGATTTTATGAGATTGTTATCGTGTCCGATTGCCCATGATTTTGCTATATATTCATAGCGAACATCAATATTTCCAGCAAATAAAGCTTGTAATGTTACAGTAGTATCTTGATAGTAATCATATTTTATTTCATTAAAATTGTAAAAACCTTTGCGTGTAGGTAAATCTTGAGCCCAATAGTTTTTATCACGCTCAAAAACAATGTATCGCCCAGCTTCAAATTTTTTTATTTTGTAAGGTCCGTTTCCAAGTGGTGGTGTTAAGCTGGGTTTATCATATTCTTTATCATTAAAGTCTTTTGCAGAGAATATTTTTAAAGAGCTTATTATTAGAGGTAGTTCTCTGTTTTTTGTATTTGGTTTAAAATAAAAGCGGACATGATGAGGGGTTATTTTTTCTACTCTATCTATATCGGCGTAATAAAATCGGTATATTGGGGAGCCTTTAGTTATTAGGGAATTAAAGCTAAAAATGACATCATCGGCAGTAATTGGACTGCCATCACTAAATTTTGCTTTAGGATTAATAAAAAAACCAATGAAGCTTTTATCAGAAGGAAGCTCAAATTTTTCTGCAATTAGGGGATAGATTGTTTCTATATCGTCAGCTGGGGAAACTCCTAAGCTATCTAACGTTAAAGCAACAGCTTCGGTTGAAGCTGTGCCTTTGAAAATATAAGGATTGAAATTATCAAAAGTTCCATATGCAGGAAGAACTATTCGCCCTTTTTTAGGAGCCTCTGGATTTACGAAACTAAAATTTGTAAAACTATCCTTATATTTTGGGGCTGTATTTAGGGTGATATAATCTTGTATGGTGATTTGTATCGGTTTGATTTCTTCTTGAGTTGGTTCTTCAAGCGCAATACCAAGGGATGTATTAAATATTCCAACAGTTGCTTGAATAATTGTTAAATACTTAATTACTCTTTTTATCATCAATCCATGCTCCAAAAGGGGATGCATATTCATCATAGTTGTTATCTGGAGATGCTTCTATTTCTCTTTCTATTTCATCTAGAGAGATAACTTTGTTAGTTTTGTTTGGTTTTGTTTTCGGTTTTGATTTTGTATGGTCAAAACTTGGCTCTGTTCTTAAATTTCGTAAAGCATTTTGTGTATTTGCGAAAGATTTTATTATTTCTGGCTTTTGGTCATTTGAAGAGGAAGAAAGTAGTTCCTCTCGAATGGCTTTCATACCTTCTTCAATGTTATTTTGTGATGCTTGCACTGGTTCTTTATCAACAGATAATTCTGGTGGATTTTGTGTTGCAATTTTTTGTCTTGTTAATGGTTCTTTTTGATTTCTATCCGGTTGCGACAGAAATGATGGAAAGGTATCTGTAGTTTCTTCGATTAGATTGAATTCTTTGAGTTGTTGTTGCGAGGTTTTCTTTTCTACTTGAGATGAACTTTCGTTTATTTTTTTTAATTTTTCAGCAATAGGAATTATAATGTTGTATACTCTTCCCATTGCTCCAAATTCAATCATGTTATAAAAAATTCTTTGAGAGTCATACATTTCTAGTAATTGATATAAGCTTCTGGTTCTAGATTCAAATTCTAATATGCTTCCTTTTAATAAGGAATCTTTTTGAGCTTTATTTATTAAATGGTCGGTAAAACCTGGTTGAAAATTATGTGTTTCTATAAATGTTTTGGCAATTAACCAACGTTCGCCTCCAGCCGTCCTGTTCCAAAGATGCTCCATTTGTGCGCTGGATATGGAGTTACTGCGTTTAATTATATCGGATAAAATTTCGTTACAGTCTGTTATTAGAATATCAACTTCTTGAAGCATAAAACTGTTTTTTACTTCTTTTTCTAAAGTATTAAGAGCGTGATTTAGGGAGGAGGTTGTTTCTGTGTTCTTGTTTAGTTGTTCGAATATTCTTAAATATTGCTGATAGATGTTTTTTTGTTCTTCAATGTTTTTAATTATGGCAAATATCCCCCAAATTAACCCAATTGGAAAGGCTATGGAGAAAGTAATTTGGTAAAAAATTTCAGGACTATTGGTTATATTTTGCAGATTGATGTTTTTTAATCCATAGAAAAACCAAGAAACACTTGAAAGAATTGCTATAAAAAACGATATGTTCAATATATTCACTCCTATTTGTTTTTTGGAGTATTGTAGCGTTTGTGCTATATTTTGCAAATAAAAATATGTTGAAGCTCTTTGTTTTGTGTATATTTATGGCGGTTTTTGGTATATATAAAAAAAATATGATGAAATTTTTTTATTTTGTGTTATAGAGTGGCTAATGTTTAACTTGTAAAGGTATAAAAAATGAATGAATCTACAGCTGTAGTGCTTGATTTTGAAAAAGATATTTTAGAGATTGAAGAAAAAATTGAGCATCTTAAACTTCTGGCAAAAGATGAAGATATGGACATTACCAGAGAAATTAGACGTCTAGAACGGAAACTTAGTCAGCATGTTAATCGTACATATATGAATTTGTCTGCTTGGCAAAAAGCACAGATTGCTCGCCATCCTGAAAGACCCCATTGTTTAGACTATATTAAGGCTTTTGTTGAAGATTTTACTCTTTTAGCAGGGGATAGATGTTTTGCAGACGATGAAGCTATGGTTTGTGGTATTGGTAAAATTGACGGTCATGCTGTGGTTGTTATGGGGCAAGAAAAGGGAAATGATTTGGAAACCAGAATTAAATATAATTTTGGTATGGCAAAGCCAGAAGGGTATCGTAAAGCGCAGAGAATGCTTGATTTGGCTGATAAATTTCATTTGCCTGTGATTAGTTTTGTAGATACAGCAGGAGCATATCCAGGTGTTGATGCTGAAGCGCGTGGGCAAGCTGAGGCAATTGCTTCTTCTATTGAAAAATGTTTAAAAGTAAAGACACCTATTATATCTATTATCATAGGTGAGGGCGGTTCTGGTGGTGCTATTGCTATTGCTACGGCGAATCGTGTTTTGATGTTGGAGCATTCTATTTATTCTGTTATTTCTCCTGAGGGGTGTGCTTCTATTTTGTGGCGTTCTGGTGATAAAACAAAGGAGGCAACAGAAGCTTTACGCTTAACGGCTCAAGATTTGAAAGCTCTTGGTATCATTGATGAAATTATTAAAGAACCAATGGGGGGAGCTCATCGCAATCCTCAACAAGCAATGCAGGCAGTTAAGGAAGTTATTTTGAAGCATTTAAGGGAGCTGGAAAATATTGCACCGGATGATTTGAAAAAACAACGAACAGAAAAGTTTTTAAATATGGGACGCCATATTACAGCTGAGTTTTAGATATTAAGGGCAGTTTATCCTGCCCTTTTGTTTAGCTTTAATTTTTTTGAAAACTTATTATTTCCTCCTGTATCCATGATGTTTGGATAAAGCTTATTTCAGATTGTTTTTTATTTTGAAATGGGTGACGACATACACGCTTGGTGTGATTAATCAATTTATTTTGGAGGTAAATATGAAAAATTCTCAATCTAATATATCAAAAGACAAAACGCAATCCAGTTCTTGTTCTAAACAGAGTGTCGGTAAAAACTCTTCTGGTTGTCATTGTGGGTCTAAAAAAGCTAGTAGTGAAGTGGAAGAATTGGATGTGATTGAAATAGAAGAGAAATAATTGGGAGAGATATAATGAGAAATGCTGTAACAAATGTTAATCAGAATAATCACGATTTGTCCGTTTCTCACAATCCGACTGATTTCAGAAGCCTGATGAATTATTTTTGGAATTTTATGGATAGTTCTAATTCTGATTTTTGGGAATTTGAACCAAAAATTCAGGTAACTGAAGATAAAGATGCTGTTAAAGTTATTGCAGAAATTCCTGGAATTGATGAAAAAGATATTGATTTGAAAATTTCTGCTGATGGTATGCTTAGTATCGGAGGAGAGAAAAAGAATAAATCAGAGGAAAGTACTAAAGATAATTGTTTTTCTGAAATCTCGTATGGTACGTTTAAACGTAATATACAACTTCCTTGGGATTTAGATTATGAGGCAACAACTGCTAAATATAATAATGGTGTATTAACTGTTTCTATTCCAAAATCCCAAAATGAAAAGCAAAAGTTTAAAAAGATTAGCATTGCAAAATCCTAAGTATTGAACTTTAGAATTACTTAGATGTCGGCTGTTCTCTTTAAGAATGGCCGATTTTGTGTGGCGTAAAAAAGAAAACTTGACAAAAAATTTGTTGTAATATATTAAAATACTAGGTGAGGCAAACGCCTGGTATGTCCGCTAAAGTGATACATTGCCGTTGTTTTTTATATAAATTTCTTTTGAGATGACTTATTTGTGCTGATCGGGCAGGCGTGTATGATAAGTTATCGGGAAAGGAATTTTTTAATGTTTGATTATATTGACGTTTTTAAATTAGAAGCAAAGTGTTTCTTAAAAGATTTTCGTAAAAAGCATCAAAAAGAAGTGGATGTGGCTGCTAAGTATTTTAGCGGTAAGTCTGATTTATCTCTCATGCAAGCTCAGCATATTGTTGCCAAAGAATATGGTTTTAACAGTTGGGATGATTTGATTTCTGCTGAAAAATGGGATTTGGCTGGAGCGTTGAACGCAAAACAAAATAAACACCTATCTTCTCCTTTGAAAATCTGGTATGGTAATGATGAATACAGTTACAGCACTCCTGAGCGATTTGGCATCAAAGGTCCTGCGGTTAGGGAAGATTTAGATTTAGTTAATTATACTGAAGTTCATTCTTATGGTGTTGCATCTTATATTCATATTAATAATTATGATGTGTCTGAGGCAGATTTATCTGGCTTGGATGTTTCAAAGGCTACGTTTGATGATTTTACAATTTGGCCTCAAGATAGAAATAAGAAGCCGAAGAATTTTAGTCCGCAAGAATTTATGGAAAAAAGAAAAAATCCGGGACTGGGTATTCGGCAACTTCATAAGCAAGGTATTGATGGAAGAGGACGTAATGTTGCCATTATTGATGCAAGTGTGTTAAGACCTCATTTGGAATATCGGGATAGTTTGGCTGATTATATTAATCTGAAAGATGGCGATTTATCGCGAGCTTATGCTAATGGAGGGTGGGGTGTTTCTGTTATGGTGGGAAAAACATGTGGTGTTGCTCCTAAAGCGAAGCTATACTATTTTGCTGTCGATTTTATTGATGATGATTATTCTCCATATGCAAGAGCTCTTGATAAGGTGTGTGATTTACATCAGAATCTTAAATCCTTAGGGAAAAAAGGTATTGATGTTGTCGTGCTCAATAATTTATATGGTAAAGAGGATTTAGGGGAAGCGTTGCAGCGTGCCAGCGATTTGGGAATTTTTGTGTGTATATCGTTGGTTAATCAAACAGATTTGGAGTGTCGTATGTATGGCGATGTTGATAATCCTGATGATTATGTGGTTCATAACAATCGAGTATTTGGTGAAAATTCGTTGTGCGTGGTTGGATATGGGCAGACAGTTCCATGTCAATATACGATAGGTTCTTATTTGTTTAATGCGACTTCGGTGTTGAGAACTTTTTGGTTGGCGGGTTTGTATGTTCTTGGAAAATGTGTTAAAGAAAATTTGACTTCAGAAGAATTCTTTAAAGTAGCTTTTGATACCGGAGACTATCGCAAAGGAATCGGAGTTATTGTCAATCCACAGAAGTTAATTGACCAATTATTTAAATAAAAAAGAGGGAGAAATCCCTCTTTTTTATTAATTGTTTTTTGTTGCGACAACTTTTTGATATACACCGCCGAAATAAGTTTGTTGCGACCAACGGCAAGTTTCGGCCTGGGTTGTCATCTCTTTTATAGAGTGTTTCCAAAGGCTTTCGGCAAAAGGTTGGTATAGTCGGTTAATTGCGCGAATTATATATTTCAGCGGATGATAAGATGATGGTTGATGGTAGTCTATAAAAACAGCTTTTCCTCCAGGTTTTAGGGACTTTAGGATATTATCAATCACTCTTGTTCTGGTGTAAGGAGGAAGTTCGTGTAAAAGCATATAGCTTATAATTATATCATATTCTCCTTTGATGTTTTTTGATGCATCGCCATGAATATATTCTATTTTTTGTTCTAGATGCTTTTCTTGGCAGTTTTCTAGTATTTTTGAGTTGATATCTACAATAGCATATGATCCTAACATCCCTAATCCAGAGTAGGCTTTTTCTATTTGTCCTCCTAAAGTGACTCCAACTTGTAGAATATGTGAATGTGGAGAAATTTCTTTTTTGATTTCTTCTGTTAAAACGTGGTGGTATCCTAATGTGAAGATGTTTAAAATAAATGCATTATCTAGAAAGTTGTATAATCTAGGGTTCATGTAAAGCCATTTGTATATATCGGTAATGTATGCAGGAAGTGATTTTTTTTCTGGTCTGGGCATTGTTTTTCCTTTTATTGATTTTTGGCGATATTATCTGCAATGTATCCTCGTTTGGCTGCTTCTATAACCGCGGAGGTTCTGTTTTTAACATTTAGTACTTTCAAGATAACGGTTATATGTACTTTTACGGTACCTTCTGTCAAGTTTAGTTTGTAAGCAATTTGTTTGTTTGACAAACCTTCTGCGATACATTTAACAATTTCAATTTGGCGTTCTGTTAAACTTTTTTGAGGTGCTTCATTGGAACTGTCGGCAAATTTTTCTAAAGCTTTTAATGGAGCAATATATTCTTTTGAGGTATTTTTGTTGCTCTGTGATGAAGTTGTATAGAGTAATTCGTGTGGAATATATACGCCTCCGGCTAATACTAAATTAATAGCACTGATTATTAAATTATTAGATGCTGTTTTGGGAATATATCCTGCAACACCGATATCCAGAGTTTGTTGCAGAATCTCTTTATCAAAAACGGCAGATATTACAATGACAGGTGTTTCTGATGCTAATGTGTGGATTTTATTTAGTGCTTGTAACCAATTTGCTCCGGGCATGGCTAAATCTGTGATAATTAAATCAAAATCTTGTTTGTCTTCTAAAAGGTGAAAGATTTCTGTATAATTTTGAGCCGTGGTTATGCTCGGATTGGGGAGATTTTCTTTTAAGATAAATTCCAGTCCTTTTAAAAATAATTCATGATCGTCTGCTATTAATATTTTCATTTATTTGCTCCAATCTCCAGATATTAGTTGCCAGCAGGATAATGCTGCTGCGACAGCTGTTTCAGCTCTTAAAATACGAGGGCCTAAAGTTGCACCTTGGGTGTAGGGTTGTTTTCTTAACAGTTGTTGTTCTACTTCTGAAAAACCACCTTCCGGACCAATCAAAAGAGCTGCTTTGTTAGTTTTTGTTTGTTTTAGTACAGTTAGAAAATCTGAACTAGTTAAAGTTTCATCCATAAAGTATAAAACTCTTTCTTTGTCCCAGGAGGATAGAATTTTTTGTAGTTCTTGTGGTGATGCTATTTCCGGTAGATCAGTTCTTCGGCATTGTTCTGCAGCTTCAATGCTTTGTGCAATATAACGATCTAGGCGAATGTTTTTAGTCATTGTATATTGAGTTATAACCGGTTGTATCTTTCGGCAACCTAATTCTGTTGCTTTTTCTATTACAAAATCAGTTTTATCCTTTTTTAATGGTGCGAATAATAGCCAAATATCCGGACATTGTATGTATTCTTTAGTTTGATTCAGAATTTTTAATGTGCCTTGTTTTTTATCTATAGAAATGAGTTCCGCTGAAAATTCGCCGTTTTTATTATCAAAGCATAGTAAACGCGTTGAACTATTAATCTTTACAACATTTTTGAGATAATGCGTTTGTTCTTCACTTAGAGTGATTATGCTTTCTGGTGATAGTGCTTCCTTGGTGTATAAACGAATTGTTTGTGACATCTTCTTATTCTTTGTATAAAGTTATTTTATGCTATGATATTAGTAAATATGTGTTAAAGAATAGATAAAATTTCTAACTTTAAGGGATGCAGATTGAAATGATTATTACAGTAGATGGTCCGGCTGCTGCAGGCAAAGGAACTCTTTCTCAAAAATTGGCAGATAGATATGATTTGGCTTATTTTGATACCGGTATGGTTTATAGAGCGGTGGGACTGATGATGTTAAAGCAAGCTAAAAATTTGGGAGATGCTGTTGCCGCTGAGAAAATGGCTGCACAATTGACATTTTCGGCAATGATGGATTTATCTAAAGATAAAGATTTTCGTTCATCTATTGGTGGGCAGGCGGCATCTATTGTTTCCAGTTATTCAGGTGTGCGTTCTCAGTTATTGGATATGCAACGTAATTTTGCTAAAAATCCTACATTTGCCGATGGGGCAGTGGCTAAAGGGGTAATTTATGACGGTCGAGATACGGGAACCGTCATTTGTCCGCATGCAGATGTTAAATTTTTTATTACAGCATCTTCTGAAGTGCGAGCTAAAAGACGTTATGATGAATTTGTGCAAAAAGGAATGAATGCTAAATATGAAGATGTTTTGAAAGATGTTAGAGCTCGTGACGAGCGTGATGCCAGTCGGCAAGATGCACCGATGAAACCTGCTGAGGATGCTATTATTTTAGATACTTCTGCTTTGAGTATTGATGAGGTCTTTCAAAAAGCTGTTGCAATTATTGAAGAAAAGCTTAAATAGTCTAAAAAATTTGTTTTCTATATAAAGGAGTTGAACTATGCAAGACAAAAAGTTAACGGATGCAGTTTATTATGTTGGTGCTGATGATAAAACATTAGATCTGTTTGAAGGGCAATATGTTATTCCTGATGGTATTTCTTATAATTCATATGTTATTATGGATGAGAAAATTGC
This sequence comes from uncultured Alphaproteobacteria bacterium, assembly GCA_944391405.1. GTDB lineage: Bacteria > Pseudomonadota > Alphaproteobacteria > RF32 > CAG-239 > CAG-267. The sequence continues at coordinate 22,757 of CALXTN010000018.1, forward strand.
TGTTATGGATACAGTTGATAAAAGGGCAACTGACGAATGGTTCAAAAATTTGGAAGAAGTTTTGGGCGGTAAGGAACCTGATTATTTAGTTGTTTTGCATATGGAACCAGATCATGCAGCTAATATCGAGCAGTTCTTGGATAAATATAAAAGCGCTAAGGTGGTAACGAATCCGAAAACATTTAATATGATACCTCAATTTTTTGAACATCTTGATTTAGAAGGGCGTAAAATTGTTGTTAATGAAGGTGATGAGCTGGTTTTGGGTGAGCACGTTTTAACGTTTGTTATGGCTCCAATGGTTCATTGGCCGGAAGTTATGGTTGCATATGAAAAGAAAGAGAAAATTTTATTCTCTGCTGATGCTTTTGGTAAATTTGGTGCTTTAGATGTTAATGATGAATGGGATTGTGAGGCTCGTCGCTATTATATCAATATTGTTGGTAAATATGGTGCGCAAGTTCAGACTTTACTGAAAAAAGCTGCAACTTTGGATATTCAAAAGATTTTTGCTTTGCATGGTCCAATGTTGACTGAGAATTTGGGCTATTATATTAATAAATACGATATTTGGAGTAGTTATCGTCCCGAAGATGAAGGAATCTTTATTGCTTATGCTTCTGTTTATGGAAATACTAAAAAAGTCGCAGAGAAATTAAAAGAAATTTTAGAGGCAAAAGGGGCTCCTAAAGTTGCAATTGCTGATTTGGCTCGTGATGATATGGCAGAGGCTGTAGAAGATGCTTTTCGTTATGATCGTTTAGTTTTAGCTTCCGTTACATACGATGGTGGACTTTTCCCTTGTATGGAAAGTTTTATAGCTCATCTTAAGAGCAAGAATTATCAGAATCGAAAAGTGGCATTTATTGAAAATGGTTCTTGGGCTCCAATAGCTGCCAAAAAAATGAGGGCAGAAATGGAAAGTTTGAAGAATTTAACTTTCTTAGATACTGTTGTTTCTATTAAATCTGCAATGAAAGATGCTGATGTTAAACAACTGGAAATTTTGGCAGATGAATTGCTGAATAGATGATATTTTGTTTTTGATTGTTGATATGAGGCGACTCGATGTTGGCGGGTCGCTTTTTTGTTATATGCGCAGGGTGTGATTTTGCTTGCAAAAATTAAATTTATGAGTATCTTCCTTGATAGCTATTGTATTATTGTTTAAAATTTATTTTTATGAAAAGAAATGTTTATATTTTTCGTCATGGTGAAACAAATTATAATTTGGAAAACCGTTGGCAAGGTTGCGGTATTGATTCCGTTTTGAATAATAACGGTTTTGAGCAGGCTAGGGCATTGGGGGATAAAATAGCTGATTTGAATTTGACTATCTTGTATTGTTCTCCATTAGTTCGAGCGGTGCAAACGGCTAATATTATTGTTCAAAGGATTGGCTCTGATGTGCCTGTTGTTATTCTTCAAGATTTGCGAGAAGGAAACTTTGGTGTTGCGGAGGGGTTGACTTTTGATGAGGTTAATGAACAATATGGTGCAGATTTTGCTAATGCAGTTTGTTGGCCAACAGTTCAGAATTGGGATATAGCTTTTCCAGAGGGTGAAACTAAACACAATATTTTTAATAGAGTGTTAGGATGTCTGAACTGTATTATTTATGGTTCTGAAGATGTTAATGTTGGAGTTGTTTGTCATGCAGGGGTATTAAGCGCCTTGAAGTGTGGACTTGGTCTGGAGGCAACGCCTAATCCGAACTGCTCAATATTGCATTTGCAGTATGATACAGAAATGCGTACCTTTGTGCAGGTAAATGATTAAAAGAGCCGCCTTTGTGCGGCTTTTGCTGTATATAAGCTCTGAAATTGTTATAATGAATTTTAGATTAGGTGTGGAATGCCCAGAGGAATTTTTGCAATTATTATATACAATTAGAAAATTTTGGGGAAGATGGTGCACCCGGCGAGGTTCGAACTCGCAACCTTTGGCGTCGGAGGCCAACACTCTATCCAATTGAGCTACGGGTACTTATTTTGCTTGGTATCTCTGCTTTATATATCCTATTTTTTTTATAATTCCAGCATTTTTTGATTTTTTTGCGAAGATTTTACTTGACTTCTAACGATTATCTTTGTATGTATGAGCAAAAGTTTTTGAGTAAAGGATATTAAAAATGGCTAAGAAATGTGAAATTTCCGGCACAGGCGTTATGAGCGGTAATAATGTAAGTCATGCTAACAATAGAACTCGCCGTCGCTTTTTGCCGAATCTTCAAGTTGTTTCTCTTTTGAGTGAAGCTCTTGGTAAAGTTTATAAATTGAAAATTTGTACAAAGACTCTTCGTTCTATTGAACATAAAGGTGGTCTTGATGCTTACTTGATGGCTACTCCTGATGGTAAACTTACAGCAGAAGCTAAAAAAATTAAAAAAGTTGTTGCTGATAAAGTTTCAGCATAATTATTTCTGCTTTTGTAATTTCAAAGGGCTACTAAGGTAGCCTTTTTTTGTATGATATGGTAGGTATTAAAATACTATTTGTTTTGATTGTTGTAGATAAATTTTGCTTGCAATTTAGTAAGGGGCGATATATAAACAACAATGTCTTCGGGACGTAGTTCAGCCTGGTAGAGCGCTTGCATGGGGTGCAAGAAGTCGGAGGTTCGAATCCTCTCGTCCCGACCAGATAGAAAAAGCCTGCTTGAGCAGGCCTTTTGCTTTTAGATAGTTTCTTTTATATTATATTGAGTTATGAAATTTTTGTTTGAAAGCATTAAGTTTTCGGGGAGATTATTTAAATCAAACCATTTCCATTCTGCACATTTTTCTGGTTCCATAATTTGAGGGATTCCACGGTATTTGTAGCATGATAAATGTAATGTTATATAGTGTTT